>NZ_CP091138.1:3009744-3310718 GCF_021582875.1 Microbacterium sp. KUDC0406
GGGTCGCCGCGGGCGGACCGGAGGAGGAGCTGGACCGCGAGCGCGGCACGCGCAGGGCCCGCGCGGCGACGCTGCTGCTGCTCGGCCTGCCCGGCAGCACCTACGTGTACCAGGGCGAGGAGCTCGGACTGCACGAGGTCGCCTCGATCGGGCCGGAGCAGCGGCAGGATCCGGCGTTCTTCCGCGGCGGCGAGTTCGACGGACTCGGGCGGGACGGATGTCGCGTGCCGCTGCCGTGGACGGCATCCGGATCCTCGTTCGGGTTCGGATCCGCCGGCGCGCACCTCCCGCAGCCGGACTGGTTCTCGGCGTACGCCGTGGATGCCGAGGCGGCCGACCCCGCGTCGACGCTGAACCTGTACCGCGAGGCGCTGCGGCTGAGGCACGAGCTGCAGACCAGGGAGAGCCTGGAGTGGATCGAGACAGGCCGCACCGACGTGCTGCACTTCGTCCGGCCGAACGGCTGGCAGGTGCTGACGAACTTCGGAACCGAGCCGTACCCGCTCGACGGCGAGGTCGTACTGGCCAGCGGACCCGTCACGCCCGGCATCCTGCCGGCGGAGACCACGGTCTGGCTCGCTCCCACCGGTCGTTGAGCGAGCGGTGGTCGTTGAGCGAGCGGAGCGAGACGAAACGCAGACGAAACGCAGAGACGAAACGTCGTGAACTGCACGGCGGACCTCACCGCGTTTCGTCTCGCTCGTTCCTCGCTCGCTCAACGACCCCGCAGGGTCGCTTTTGAGAATGATTCTCATATCCGTTAGTGTCGTACTCATGAAGAAGACGGCATGGGTTCTGGCGGCGGCGACGACGATCGGCGCGCTCGCGCTCAGCGGATGCTCCGCATCACCCGCATCCGACGACGACCGCGTGCAGGTCGTCGCATCGACCAACGTCTATGGCGACATCGCCGCCAGCATCGGCGGCGACCGGGTCGACGTCACGAGCATCATCGACGACGCCGCGAAGGACCCGCACTCCTACGAGGCATCCGCGCGCGACATGCTGCAGGTCAGCCACGCCGACCTGGTCATCGAGAACGGCGGGGGCTACGACGCCTTCATGGAGGCGCTGCGCGCCGACTCGGATGCCGAGGTGATCACGGCCGTCGAGTTCTCGCATGACTTCCCCGGTGCCGACGAGGCGGAGCACGACCATGAGCACGAGGGCGAAGACGCGCACGAGCACGCGGATGAGGACGGGCACGAGGGCCACGACCACATCGAGGGGTTCAACGAGCACGTCTGGTTCGATGTGCACACCATGATCCACGTGGCCGAGCAGATCTCCGACGACCTCACCGAGCTCGATCCCGACGGCAGCGCCGAGTACGAGGCCGGGGCGAAGAAGCTCATCGCTGAGCTCGAGGGCTTCGAGAAGCAGCTCGGTGTCCTGCACGAGAAGAACGAGGGGCGGCCGATCTTCATGACCGAGCCGCTGCCCGGCTACCTCGCGGCAGCAGTCGGGCTGGACGACGTCACGCCCGACGGGTTCGCCGAGGCCGTCGAGGAGGGCAATGACGTCGCGCCCGCGACACTGCTCGCCGCGGTGAAGGCGATCCGGGCCGGCGACGTCGACGCGGTGCTCACCACCGTGCAGACCGGGGGAGGCGAGACCGCCGAGGTCACGCGGGTGGCCGAGGAGAACGGAGTGCCGGTCGTGCCCTTCAGTGAACTCCTGGTCAAGGATCAGTCGTACGCTGAATGGATGCACGACGCGATCCAGAGCCTCTCCGAAGCCCTCGAGCGGTGAGCGGCGCTCCGCAGGGGGCCCAGGGCCGCGCTCGGCGGCGGGTGCCGGGAACCAGCACCGGTCTCCCGCCGATACTCGAGATCCGCGGTGCCGCGCTGCGTCGTGAGGATCGCGAGCTGTGGTCGGGACTCGATCTCGACGTGCACCCCGGTGAGCTCATCGCGGTGCTCGGTCCGTCGGGGTCGGGCAAGACCACGCTGCTCCGGGCGATCCTCGGGCTGCAGCCGCTCTCGGCGGGCGACATCCGCTTCGAGGGCGAGGCGATCCGCACCGGCAACAAGCGCGTCGGCTACATCCCGCAGCAGCATCCGTTCCCGGCCGACACGTCCATGCGCGCCCGCGACCTCGTCGCACTGGGCGTGCACGGCACGCGCTTCGGCCTGCCGGTCCCGCGCCGCGGCGACCGCGAGCGAGTCGACGAACTCCTCGACTCCGTGGGGGCGACATCGTTCGCCGAGCGTCCGGTAGGACTGCTCTCCGGAGGGGAGCAGCAGCGGCTGCGCGTCGGGCAGGCGCTCGCCGACGATCCGGCGCTGCTGCTCTGCGACGAGCCGCTGTCGAACCTCGACCTGGCCAACCAGCGCGCGGTGATCGACATCATCGATCACCAGCGCCGCGAGAAGGATGCCGCCGTGCTGCTGGTCACGCACGACATCAACCCGCTGCTGGGCAGAGTCGACCGCATCCTCTACATCGCCTCCGGACGGTTCGTGCTGGGGCGCGCGCAGGAGGTGCTGCGCAGCGACGTGCTCACCGACCTGTACGGCACTGCCGTCTTCGTGCTGCGCGCCGGCGACCGTCTGGTGGTCGTGGGTGCACCGGACGCCGAGACGCGGCATGAGCACGAGCACGATCACGAGCACGAGGTCGGCGACGTGCCGGGAGGTTTCGCATGATCCGTGCGTCGATCAGCGTGCGCGTCGCGCGGACTTGTGCGCTTCGCGCGGACGCATCCGCGAGTCGGATCCGAACGAAGCGCACAAGTCCGCGGTGGGCGCTGGGCGCGCGACGAGAGGATGCCGCATGATCCCCCTCGCGCTCGACTGGAGCGACATCTTCTCGTTCCAGGACTACGGCGAACTGGTCGCCCTGCTGTCGAACTCGATCATCGCCGGGGCCGTGCTCGGCCTGGTCGGCGGCCTCATCGGCGTGTTCGTCATGCAGCGCGATCTCGCGTTCGCGGTGCACGGCATCAGCGAGCTGTCCTTCGCCGGTGCCGCCGCGGCGCTGCTGTTCGGCGGCAGCGTGGTGGTGGGGTCGATCGGCGGAGCGCTGCTCGCCGCGATCGTGATCGGCGTGCTCGGCAGTCGTGCGCGCGAGCGCAACTCCCTCGTGGGCGTCCTGATGCCGTTCGGCCTCGGCCTCGGCATCCTGTTCCTGTCGCTCTACGACGGCCGCAGCGCCAACCGGTTCTCGCTGCTGACCGGGCAGATCGTCGCGGTGTCGAACCCCGACCTCGGTTGGCTCGTCGGCATCAGCGTCGTGGTGCTGGCGGGGCTCCTGCTGATGTGGTGGCCGCTGCGCTTCGATTCGCTCGACCCCGTGTCGGCTGCCGCGCGCGGCGTTCCGACTCGTGCCGTGAGCCTGCTGTTCATGGTGCTGCTCGGACTGATCGTGGCGGTGAGCGTGCACATCATCGGCGCGCTTCTGGTGATGGCGCTGCTGGTGACTCCCGCTGCCGCGGCGATGCGCGTCAGCGCGGGTCCGGTCGCGGTGCCGCTGCTGGCCGCGCTGTTCGGGTTCGTGGCCGCCGTCGGCGGCATCCTGCTGGCCCTCGCCGGCACCCTGCCGGTGAGTCCCTACATCACGACGATCTCGTTCCTCATCTACCTCGGATGCTGGGCCGCGCAGCGCATCCGCAGACGGGTGCGTCGTACGGTCTGATCCGTCAGGCGGCGGGGTCGCCGTAGCGCTCCGCGATCTCCTTCGAGGTCGGCCAGCCCTCGTAGGTCGGGTGCTGGGGCCATCCCTCGGGGACGTCCTGCCACTCCTCCTGCCGGCCGTACGGCAGGACGTCGGCGATGGCGAAGGTGAGCAGGAACTGCTCGGCACCGCGGCCGGTGGTGTGCCAGGTGCGGTAGACGTCGTCGCCGTCACGGAGGAACACGTTGTAGGCGAATCCCTCGCCGGGGCCGGCGTCCACATCGGCGCCGAAGGAGCTGCCGGCCGACGAGTACCAGGTCATCTGATTGCCGACGCGCTTCTTGTACGCGAGGATCTCGTCCATCGGACCGTTGGTCACGATGACGAATCGCACGTCCAGCGGCTCCACGATGTCGGGCCGGCCGAACTGCGCGGTGCCCCCGGTGCATCCGGAGCACTGCCAGGTGGCGCCGTCGGTCCACATGTGGTTGTACACGACGAGCTGGCTGTGCCCGTCGAAGACGTCGGCGAGGGTGACGGTGGAGCCGTCCTCTGCGGTCAGGTGGTACTCCGGCATCTTGACGGCGGGCAGTCGTCGGCGTGCGGCGGCGATCGCGTCGAGCTCGCGGGTGACTGCCTTCTCGCGCACGCGCAGTTCGGCCAGCGCCTCGCGCCAGGTCTGCTCATCGACGACGGGGGAAGGGCGGTCATGATCACTCCTCTGTTCACAGCGTTCACTTCTGATATGTTCACACCGTATACATCGACCTGGCGGGAGGGCAAGGGCGTGGCCTATCATCACGGCGACCTCGCAGCAGCGCTGGTCGAGGCCGGCCTCGACGTCACCCGGGAGGGCGGCTTCGACGCGCTCTCGATCCGAGAGGTCACCCGCCGCATCGGCGTCTCGCCGAACGCCGCCTACCGGCACTACCCGAGCCTCGCCGCGCTGCGCGAGGCCGTCGCGGCAGCGATCCTCGAGCAGGTGGCTGCGTCGATGTCGGCCGGCACGGCATCCGATCCGGCAGCGCGCCTGCGCACGATCGGCCTCGCCTACATCGACTTCGCCCTGCGGGAGCCCGGCTGGTTCTCGGTCGCCTTCTTCGGCGGTCGCACCCTCGGTCCGGCGGACATCGCGACGACGCCCGCGTTCCGCGCGCTCGAGTCGGCGCTCGGGGGCATGATCGCACGGGGGTCGCTGACGGCGGATGCCGCACCCGCTGCGGCCTGGTCATGCTGGGCGACCGTGCACGGCTTCGCCGAACTCTGCCTGCACGGGCCGCTCGCCGCGATGCCCTCATCCGAGCAGCGGAGCCTCGCGGCATCCGCCGTGGATGCGATCGTCGCAGGCATCCGCCCCGCCGAACACGCGCCGGATGCCGCCGGCTGAGCCACCCGCCTGCGACTGAACCACGCGCGGACGTCGATACGAGGTGCACTCGTCGGCAGGTGGTGCACTCGGCGATTCGCAGCCGGGCCGCAGCGGGTGCGGTCGGCCATCCCAGCCGCCGCACACCGGCGCGGCATAGACTCTGAGCATGGCTCAGCGGAACACCTGGCAGCGCGAACGCGTGCGCGACGCGCTCGGCGACACGCAGGGTTTCGTGAGCGCGCAGACTCTGCACGCCGCGCTGCGCGATGCCAACACCGGCATCGGACTCGCGACCGTGTACCGGGCGCTCGCGGGTCTCGCGGCATCCGGCGAGGCCGACTCGCTGCAGAGCCCTGAGGGTGAGGCGCTCTACCGGGCCTGCACCACGCAGGGGCACCACCACCATCTGATCTGCCGTTCCTGCGGACTCACCGTCGAGATCGAGGCCAAGGACGTCGAGCAGTGGGCACAGCGCACTGCTGCGCAGAACGGCTTCCGCGACGCCGAGCACGTCGTCGACATCTTCGGACTGTGCGCCGACTGCACCGCCCGTCAGGACGCGGGCGAGTGACGGCCCGGATGACGGCAGGCACGGAGACCGTCGCGTGAGTGGCGACGGCGGCGCGCCCCTGACCCGTGCGCAGTTGCGCGCGCAGCGTGAGGCTGCGGATCGTGAAGCCGCAGAGCGCGCGGGAGCGGAGCGTGAAGCTGCGGAACGCGCCGCGGCGGAGCGTCTGGCCGTGGAGCGCGAGGCGGCCGAGCGGGAAGCGGTACGACGTGAAGCCGCGGAGCGTCAGGCGGCTGAACAGGAAGCGGCGGAGCGAGAGGCGACGGAGCGCGATGCCGCGCAGCGCGAGGCCGCGCACACTGCGGCCTCTGCTCCGGCGTCCGGCCCGGTGCAGAAACCTCGTCCGGTCCCTGCGCCGGATGCCGGTGCACCGGCGCCCGTCCGCCGCGGACCCATCCGTCCCGAGATCATGGGGCGTCCGGCGCAACGCGACGAACCGGAGTGGCCGGAGTTCGACCTGCCGGCTCCATCGTCCGACCGCTCGCCGGCGCGCACCTTCGGCCTGCCCGCCCGCCGCGGGTCTGCGCTGCGCCCCGGGACGGCGGGCCGCGAACCCATCCGTCCCGAGATCATGGGGCCGGAGCCGGAGGCATCCGAGACGGAGGTATCCGAGAACGAGGTCATCGCGTCCGAAACGGCCGAGCACGACTCCGTCCCACCTGAGGCCGCCGAACTCGAGGTGGCCGAGGAGGCCGAGGCGCCCGAGGATGCTGCGTCTGCAGCCGAGTCCGCCGCGAAGCCGCGTTGGTGGCGTGGCTCGAAGTCGCAGGCTGCGGCGGAGGCCGAGTCCGGGGCAGCCGTGACCGAGAGCTTCGCGTCCGACGCTGTCGAGGCGCCCCTGGAGGCCGCGTCGACGGCTGAGCCCGCACGGGGCGCGCGATGGTGGCGGAGCTCCAGGTTGCAGGCTCCGACAGAGGCGGCGTCCGATCCCGCTCCGGGTCCGCGTCGTTCGCCGAACCCGGCCCCCGACCCGCAGGCCGAGGCGCGGTCCGATGCATCGCCTCCCGGTCCGCGCCGGTCTCCGACGCCCGATCCCGCTCCGCTTCGTTCGCCGAGTCCGGCCGCCGACTCGACGTCTGCCGCGCGGTCCGAGGCATCCGTCTCCGGCCGCCGCCGATCCTCGACTCCCGACTCCGTGCCGGGGCCCCGCCGGTCGCAGAATCCGGATCCGTCCGCCGACGACACGGTTCCGCCCGTCCCCACTCCGACGACTCCGGTCTCCCGGCTCGAGCCGATCCCGTGGGAGCCGGCCGCTCCGCCGGCATCCGACGGGTCCGCGTACCGGCGCCGCCGCCGGCTCATCATCGTGCTGGCCGCGATCGTCGCGGTGCTGGTCATCGCCGGCGCCGTCTTCGCGTTCGTGTTCTCGCAGTCGCTGCGCGTGATGGGCGTGGACGTCGATCCGGCCCGCGCCATCGAGGCCTCCGGGACGACCCTCACCTTCGACACCAACCACGACCTCGCCGCCGTCGAGGCGTCGCAGGTCGCGGTCGAGCCCGCCGTGCCGTTCACCGTACATGTCGACGGCAGCAGCCTCGGCATCCGATTCACCGACGCGCTCGACGACAAGACCGAGTACAGCGTCACCGTGCAGGATGCCGCGGCCAAGGGCGGAAGCCCGACGGCAGACCTCTCCACCACCTTCACCACGCCCGAGTCGCAGATCTTCCTGCTGCAGCGCAGCGACAAGAACGACAAGATCTTCCGGTCCGACCTGTCCGGCGAGAACGGCGTGCCGGTCTTCACCAGCTCGAAGATCGTCGACTTCCGGGCCACTCCCGATGCTCTGGCCGTCGTCGTCGAGGACGACGACGGTTCACGACTGATCGTCATGGACCGCAAGGGCGAGAAGCAGCGCGACCTGAAGCTGCCCGGCGACGGATTCATCACCAGCCTGCAGGTCTCCGACCGCGGTGGACTCGTCGGATACACCTACTCCGACGCCGACGTGACCGAGACGAGCGGCCGGGCGAGCGTGCTGGTCACGCAGCCGCTCGACGGCTCGAGCGGGCCGTCGGTCGTGCAGGTGGACGGCGAGGACGCCGGCGTCTCGGACTGGGAGTTCGTGCCGGACTCCTCGAAGGTGCTGTTCGTCGACTTCTCCAACGCGCTCACCCTCGACGACCGGCGGGGGGATGCCGGTTCGAAGGACTTCGGGCTCGTGGCCGAGCTGCTCGGGACGACGCGCGACACGGCGATCATCGAGCGCACCGAGGGGACGTTCGTCGAGCTCTCGCTCGAGGACGGCACCGAGGCGCCGCTGCCGGCCACGGACCCCGACTACGGCCTGCCCTCCGAGATCGTGCCGTTCAACGGCGGCACCCTGCAGCACATCGTGCAGCGGAACGACTCCGGTGCCCCCACCGGTCAGGCGGTCATCCGTGTCGACCGCGAAGGTGCGGCGACGCCCGTGCTCGAGGTCGGCGACGACTCCGCGATCATGCAGATGTGCGCATCGCCGAGCGGGCAGTACGCCGCCGTCACGGTCGCCCCCGACATCGCCGACAATCCCTACGACGATCTGCTGCTGCCGCTGCCGACGACGCTGCACACGACGCTTCTCGACCTGCGCACGGGCGATCAGCTGGTGACCCTGTCGGGCTTCGATGTGTCGTGGTGCGGAAGCGCCCCGCAGCCATGACGTCGCTGCGTCCCGCGACCCGTGCCGACCTCATCGGACTCCCGGCCGACGTGGCGCCGCTCCTGCTCGGCGCCGAGCTGATCACCGCCGTGGACGGCGACGAGAAGGTGCGGCTGCGGATCACCGAGGTCGAGGCCTACCACGGCAAGGGCACGGGTCCGGTGCCCGACCCCGGGTCGCACGCCCGGATGGGCCCGACCGCGCGCAACGCCACGATGTGGGGCGAGCCGGGGCACCTGTACGTGTATCTCAGCCACGGCATCCACTCCTGCGTCAATGTGGTGTGCGGGCCGGAGGGTGAGGCGGGCGGTGTGCTGCTGCGCGCCGGCGAGATCGTCGGCGGAGCGGATGCCGCAGCCGCACGATCCGGTCGCACCGGACGCGACCTCGCCCGCGGACCCGGCCGCCTCGGTCAGGCGATCGGCCTGCGGCATGCTCTGCATGACGGGATCGACGCGATCACCGGCATCCCGCAGAACGGCGCGACCGCCGTGCTGCTGCTGGGCGAGCCGCTCGAGGAGATCGCCGCCGGTCCGCGCGTCGGCGTCGCGGGGCTGGCGGGAACGGATGCCTACCCGTGGCGCTTCTGGGTTCCCGGCGACCGCACGGTGTCGCCGTTCCGCTGGGGCCGTGGCGCCGCAGAGGCCGCCGCAGCACGCGCAGGCCGTTGAGCGAGGGAGCTTGCGACCGAGACGAAACGCTTCCACGTCCGCTCGGCGCGTTTCGTCTCTGCGTTTCGACTCGCCTCCGGCTCGCTCAATGACCGCCTCCGTCGCTCGCTCAACGATCGGGGGAGGGGCGAGCAGCAGCTACTCGCAGCCGCAGGAGCGGCGCACGACCAGCGTGGTCGGGAACGCACGGTACCCGGGTGCCGCGTCGCCGGCCTGCAGCAGGCGGATCGCCTCCTGCGCCATCTCGGCCATCGGCTGCGCTGTCGTGGTCAACGGCGGCCAGGCGTACTCGGCTGCGGCGGTGCCGTCGAAGCTGGCGACCGCGACATCCTCCGGCACGCGGAGTCCGCGTGCGTGCAGTGCGGCCATGAGGCCGACGGCAACCTGGTCGGATGCCGCGAAAGCGGCGCGTGGCCGTTCCGCGGCATCCGCCAGTTCGATCCCCGCCTGATAACCGCCCTCGTATGAGAACGGCGCGTGGATCCGGGCCCCCAGCGGAAGACCAGCGGCCGTGAGCGCGTCTCCCCAGCCGCGCTCACGGTCGTCGAAGATGCTCGCGCTCCCGATGAACGCGATGCTGTGGTAGCCGTGCCCCACGAGATGCTCCACGGCCTGCCGTGCCCCGTCGCGGAAGTCCGCGCCGAGGGCGGGCACCCCGACGGCGCCCGCATACTGGTTGATCAGCACCACCGGGATGCCGAGGTTCTCGACCAGCGCCTGTTCGGCGGCGGTCAGCAGGTCGGCGATGATCAGTCCGCCGATCTGGCGTGCGGTGAGATCCTGGATCTGGTCGGCCGCCGTGGTGTGCTCGCGATCGGTGTTCACGATCAGCAGCGAACGCCCCTGCAGGGCGGCCGCCTCACCGAGTGCGTGGCACAGCTGCGCGAAGAACGGGTTGCGGCTGTCGACCACGAGCATGCCGAACATGTCGGACGAGCCCTTCGACAGCGCACGCGCGGCCGCGTTCGGCCGGTAGCCGAGCACCTTCACGGCGTCGAGCACGCGTTCCCTGGTGAGCGGCGCGACCGACTTCGGACCGTCGTTGAGCACGTAGCTCACCACGGCGGTGCTGACACCGGCGTAGCGGGCGACGTCCGCGCGCGTCACCGTCCGCGCGCGGCTGGTGTGCTCATCCGACATCGGAGGCTCCCGGGGCGTCACCCAGGTCGGGGATCGTCAGGCGCTCGCCGCCGCGTCGGGCCGACTCGTGCGCGATGACGCCGGGCAGCGTGAACCGCGCGGCCTGCCAGGCGTTCACCGGCGGCAGCGTGCCGTCGACGACCGCACGGACGAAGTCGTCCACCAGGAAGTGGTGGCTGCCCTCATGCCCGTTGTGCAGTGAGCGGATCTCGGCCGGGATGCGTTCCCGGTCGTGCACGGCGGCATAGCCCGAGACGAACGCGTCGCGCAGCGCGGGTGCGACGTGCGCGAGCGACGGGTCGTCGGGGGAGAGGGATGCGTGGGTGTCGATCTGTGCGGAGATGTCCTCCACACCCTCCCTGGTCTGCCACACCGTGGTCAGCGCGAGCTGCTCGAAGGAGCCCTCGGTGCCGAACCAGCGGAATCGCGATTCGCGCAGATGCGACGGGTACCCCACCCGGCGGAACTCGTTGATGCGCATCGACCCCCCGGCGGCGAGCTCGAACAGCGCCGTCGCGTTGGAGAAGTCGTTGTCGAACCGGCTGACGTCGCGGTCGAACACCCCGTCGCCGCGATCGTCCCGCACGCCGACGGCCGAGACCGCGGTGGCGTGCGTGGGCCAGGCGCCGAGGACACCGCCGATCGAGTGCGTGGGATACAGCAGCGGCGGATAGCTGGCGGTGGTCTTCCAGTCCTCGCCACCGGAGTACTGGTACGCCTCGTAGAACCCGAGGTCCATGTCGTGCACGTAGTCGCCCTCGCCGTAGAACAGCCGGCCGAAGGCGCCGTCGGCGAGCTTCTTGCGGGCGAACACCGTCGCCGGGTTGTAGTAGCTGGTCTCGCCCATCATGTAGGTGAGCCCGGTCTCGCGGACCGTGTCGATGATCGCGGCGATCTCCTCGGCGGAGATCGCCATGGGCACGGCGGAGTAGACGTGCTTTCCTGCACGCAGCGCCTTGACGACGAGCGGGCCGTGCGTCCAGCGCTGCGTGAAGATCGCGACCGCGTCGACGGGCGAGGCCAGCATCTCGTCGAAGTCGGTGAAGGTGCCGGCGAATCCTGCGGTGCGCACGAGCTCTTCTGCGCGCGCGGGGATCAGATCGGTGACGTAGACGGCCGAGACATCGGGGTGGTGATGGAAGAGCGTGGCGAACTGGCCCGAGAACTGGCCAGCACCGACGATGCCCAGGGAGAACGACATGGATCGAATTCTGACACCGCATATCTACGCGTGTCAACCGAGTCTGTTGCCCGGAATCCTGCGGAATGCAGGAGAAGCACTGCCTCTTGCGCTTTCGCTGTCTACGCGGGTAACCTCACCAGCATCCGAACAGTGAGGAAGAACGATGAAGTCCACCCTTGCGGGCGTCGCGGCTCTCGCCGCCATCGCCCTTGTTCTGACCGGATGCTCCGGTGACGGCGGATCGGGAGACTCCGGCGACTCCGGGGGTTCCGCCAAGCTCGAGATGCAGACCAACTTCGGCGCGACCGACCCGTCGCTCAAGGTGCTCACCGAGATCACCGAGAAGTTCGAGGCCGATCATCCGGACGTGAAGATCGAGCTGGTGCCGTCCACCGACACCTACGAGGCCGACATGAAGGTGCGCCTCGCCTCCGGCGACGTCCCCGACATCTGGGCCACGCACGGATGGTCGCTGCTGCGGTACAGCCAGTTCCTCGAGCCGCTCGACACGCAGCCCTGGGCGAAGAACTTCAATGAGGCCCTCGCGCCGGCGATGCAGAACGACAAGGGGCAGTTCTTCGCGCTGCCGATCGACACCGACGTCGCGGGCATCATGTACAACCGCGACGTGCTGAAGGCGAACGGCATCGACCCGGCGTCGTTGAAGAGCTGGGATGACTTCGACGGCGCGCTCAAGACGCTGAAGGATGCCGGGATCGTCCCGATCTCGTCGTCGGGCAAGGACAGCTGGTTCGCCGGCAACATCACCGACTTCATCGGCTCGGGCGACTTCACCGAGAAGCAGTTCGACGGCTTCAAGGACGGCACCTTCGACGATGCGGGGTACACCGACATCCTCGACAGCGTCGCCGGCTGGCAGAAGGCGGGCTACTTCAACCCCGACTACTCGGCCGCCACGACCGACGACCTCGGCCGCGCTCTCGCCGAGGGCAAGACCGGCTTCGTCTTCGTGCAGAACTACCTCGCCGCCACCGCGCTCGGGTTCAACCCGAAGGCGAACATCGGCTACATGCCGATCCCGTCGAAGGCGGGCGAGCCGTTCCTGGTCGGCGGTGAGGGTCGCGCCTACGGCGTCGCCAAGGACGGGGCGCACAAGCAGCAGGCGCTGGACTACCTCGCCTTCCTCGCCGAGCCCGAGAACGAGTCCAAGCTCGCCAGTTCGATCGGCGGCATCCCGGGTCTGACCGACGCGACCAGCGACCTCGGCATTCTCACCGAGAGCTACGAGACCTTCGTGAAGCCCGGTGACTACCCGCTGATGCCCTACTTCGACCGGGTGTACCTGCCGAACGGCATCTGGGACACCATGGTCACCACGACGGACGGCGTGATCACCGGCCAGATGACGCCGGAGGACGCCACCAAGCAGATGAAGTCGACGTACGACTCGCTGCAGAAGTGATGACTGCCACCGCCTCTGTGACGGTGCGTAGACGCAAGCGGGGAGCCGGGGGGACTCCCCGCTTCGCGGGGCGCGGGCTCAACCTGCTGTACCTGCCCGCCGTCGCGGTGCTCGGCGTGTTCATGCTGTGGCCGTTGGTGAACGGCGTCATCCTGTCGCTCACGAACTGGGACGGATACAGTCCGGAGCGCTCGTTCGTGGGCGTGGCGAACTACCTGCGTCTGCTCCAGGACGAGAACTTCCGCACCGCGCTGTGGAACACGGTGATCTACGGCGTCGGGTCGACCGTGCTGCAGCAGATCATCGGTCTCGGCCTGGCGCTCGCGCTGGACCGGGCGATCCGCGGTCGCAACATCGCGAGGGCCATCATCTATCTGCCCGTCCTGGTCTCGCCGGTGGTCATGGGCACGATGTACTACCTGTTCTTCTCGTACAACTCGGGAGGGTTGAACGACCTCGTCATAGCGCTGGGAGGGGAGCGCACGGCCTGGCTGGCCGATCCCGGCCGGGCCGTGCTGCTCATCGTCATCGTCAACTCGCTGCAGTTCGTCGGCATCTCGATGGTGATCTACCTGGCAGGGCTGCAGTCCATCCCGACGATGTACTTCGAGGCGGCCACCCTCGACGGGGCATCCGCCTGGCAGTCGTTCCGGCACGTCACCGCGCCGATGCTGCAGCCCGCGTTCGCGACCAGCATCGTGCTGAACCTCATCGGCGGCCTGAAGCTCTTCGACGTCATCCAGGTGCTCACCGGTGGCGGCCCCGGGTACTCGACCAACTCGGTGTCGACGCTGATCGCGAAGATGTACTTCGACAACCAGAGCGCCGGGTACGCGTCGGCGATGGGGGTCGCCCTGTTCCTGCTCATCGCGGTGTTCACCCTGGTGCTGAACACGGTGCTCAACCGCAAGCGGCTGGAGCAGTTGTGAACGGGCGGATGTCGTGGGGAGCGCGGCTGGCGATCGGCATCGGGTTGCTGCTGGCCGTGCTGCTGCAGCTGCTGCCGTTCTACATCACCGTCACCTCGTCGTTGAAGGCGAAGAGCGACCTGTCGTCGCAGTGGGTGTTCCCGATCGGCGACTGGTACCTGCAGAACTTCCAGGTCGCCGTGCAGCAGGGGCACATCCTGCGCGCGATCGGCAACAGCGCCCTGGTCACCGTGGTGTCGACGGTGCTGGTGTGCGTCATCGGTGCGCTCGCCGCATATCCGCTCGCACGCCGAGCGACGGTCGGCAACCGCCTCGTGCTGGCCGGCATCGTCGGGCTGATCATGGTGCCGCCGCTGTCGATCCTGGTGCCGCTGTACTCGATGCTCGTCCAGATGAAGGGCGTCAACACCTACTGGGGCACGATCCTGGTGATGACCGCCCTGCAGCTGCCGCTGGCGATCTTCCTGTACACGGCGTTCATGCGCGGACTGCCCGTCTCGATCGAGGAGGCCGCGTCGGTCGACGGGGCGAACGCCGTGCAGGTGCTGTTCCGCATCGTGTTCCCGATGCTGAAGCCCGTGACGGCGACGGTGGTCATCCTGACCAGCGTGGCGGTCTGGAACGAGTACGCCCTGAGCGTGTTCCTGATGCGCAGTCCGGAGATGCGCACGATCGCGCCATCGATCGGCTCGTTCTTCGCGACGTCGTCGAGCGACCTGGGCGCCGACGGCGGCGGCATCCCTCATCTCGGTGCTGCCCGTGCTGGTGGTCTACCTGGTGCTGCAGCGCTACTTCATCAAGGGCATGGTGGCCGGTTCCGAGAAGTGATCCGCCGCATGCTAGACTGACTCTTTGTCTGCGCGCTCTCCTGGTGCGCGGTTCGTGTGCTGTGGGTCCCTGAGCTCGTCGAAGGGCCGGCATGCAGACAAGGGATCTTGGGTGAGACCGTCCGGTCTCACGGTATAGAAGGAGTCACAACATGGCAGCAGTGTGCCAGGTGACCGGTGCTGTTCCCGGCTTCGGTCACAACGTCTCGCACTCGCACCGCCGGACGAAGCGCCGCTTCGACCCGAACGTGCAGAAGAAGACCTACTTTGTTCCGTCGCTCGGCCGTAAGGTCACGCTGAACGTGTCCGCCAAGGGCATCAAGGTGATCGACGCCCGCGGCATCGACAAGGTCGTCGCGGACCTCCAGGCGAAGGGTGTGAAGCTCTAATGGCCAAGAAGGCACAGGACGTACGTCCGATCATCAAGCTCCGCTCGACGGCGGGCACCGGTTACACCTACGTGACCAAGAAGAACCGTCGCAACACCCCCGACCGCCTCGTGCTGAAGAAGTACGACCCGGTGGTCCGCAAGCACGTCGAATTCCGAGAGGAGCGTTGATCCATGGCTAAGAAGAGCAAGATCGCTCGCAACGAGCAGCGCAAGGTGATCGTCGATCGCTACGCCGAGCGTCGTGCCGAGCTGAAGAAGGCGCTCGTCTCGCCGAACTCCACCGATGAGCAGCGCGAGGCCGCCCGTGTCGGCCTGCAGAAGCTGCCGCGCAACGCCTCGCCGGTGCGCGTGCGCTCGCGCGACGTCATCGACGGCCGCCCCGCGGTGTCCTCACGAAGTTCGGCATCTCGCGTGTCCGCTTCCGTGACATGGCGCACCGTGGCGAGTTGCCCGGCGTGACCAAGTCGAGCTGGTAAGCACGGTCCCTGAGCTTGTCGAAGGGCTGAAGGGGCGAGGGTCTTCGGATCCTCGCCCCTTTCGCGTCTCCGGTTGCCTTTGGCTGGTGGATGCGCCCTCACCGCTATGCGCACGCCCGGGAGGATTTCGCGCAACAGGGAGGGCGCGGATGCCGCATTGCACCCTCCCTGGCAGGCGAAGTCCTCCCCGATGTGCGGTGGGGGTGAACGCGCCAGTCAGCCTGCTCGATGCTGTGCGGTCGATGCCCCGCACGCCCGGGAGGAGAACGCACACCGCGGAGGGTCGGATGCCGCAGCGCTTCCTCCCTGGCGTGTGAAGTCCTCCTGCGTGCGCGCGCGTTGCGGAGGAGCGGACGGCGCCAAGCTCTCGCAGCGGGGAACTCGTCCTACACAGCCGGAGTTCCACGCGAGTTCTCCACCTGCCGTGGAATTCCGGTGAAGCGGCTGCCCCAGGGTGGGACATCGTCGAACGCATGG
Source organism: Microbacterium sp. KUDC0406 (assembly GCF_021582875.1). NCBI lineage: Bacteria > Bacillati > Actinomycetota > Actinomycetes > Micrococcales > Microbacteriaceae > Microbacterium > Microbacterium sp. KUDC0406. Next base: position 3,025,455 of record NZ_CP091138.1, read on the forward strand.
ATGTTGAGACCGAACTGAGATCGCGTGACGGTATCGCCTCGCTGACCGCGCTCCGCGAGACCGGCCTGAGTGACTATCAGCTTCGTCGCGCGAAGGAGGCCGGGCTGATCAAGACCGTTCGCCCCGGGTGGGTCTCGTCCACGGGGGCAGATCGCATGAAGGTCAAGGCCGTTCGCGCCGGCGTCGTGTTGAGCTGCGTGACGGTCCTCGCTCGGGAGGGCCTCTGGGTGCGCGATGCCTCGACGGTGCACGTGGCGGCCCCGCCGCATTCCGGGCACGTGCGGGCGGGCAACGCCGTCGTGCACTGGAACCGCCCGATCGTGCCGCGCGATCCGGACGCGTGCGAGGACAACCTGGTGAATGCGCTGGTCATCGCGGCATCCTGCCTGACGCCGGAGGACGCGGTGGCGGTGTGGGAATCGGCGATGAACAAACAGCGCGTGACGGCATCCGAGTTGTCGAGACTGCCACTGCCCGCGGCGGCGCGTGCCGTGCTTGAAGAGGCACGGCCGTTCGCCGATTCCGGGCTTGAGACGTTCCTGCCGAGGCGGCTGCGCTGGATGAACCTGCCGATGGTGCAGCAGGCGTGGATCCTCGGAAAGCCGGTCGATCTGCTGATCGGCGACCGGCTGATCATTCAGATCGATGGCGGCCATCATGTCGGCGAGCAGCGCACCAAGGACATCGAGTTCGACGCACTGCTGAAGCTGAACGGCTATCACGTGATCCGGGTGGGCTACGACCAGGTCATCAATCGCTGGCCGGAGGTTCAGGCGATGATCATGGCCGCCGTTGCGCAAGGGCTGCATCTCGCCGCATGAGGTGCGTTCTCCGCCCCGCCGTGCGCACGCTGGGGAGGAGAACACGCGCCGCGGAGGAACGGATGCTGCAGCCCTTCCTCCTGCGTGTGCGAAGTCCTCCCAGGTGCGCGGGGCTGGCGTCCCCGGACCGCGAAACCTGTGACGGATGTGACTGATGAGGTGCGACACGCCACCAAAATGGCCCGAAACCCGCGAAATGACGCGGAAAACACCACTCTGGTTGGTACTGTCGTCACGGTCGTACCGACCAACCGGGGGGCAGCCGCCTTCCGCACCACAACGAATGCGACGGATGTCGTCGCTGGAGGATGACATGGCTGACAAGTCCATCACCAAGACCGAGCTCGTCGCGAGCATCGCTTCCGCCACCGGTCAGAGCCAGGCCACCGTCTCGGGCGTTCTCGACGCGCTGTTCGGCTCGGTCTCCGAGGCCGTCGCCAAGGGCAGCAAGGTCTCGATCCCGGGCTGGATCTCGTTCGAGCAGGTCGACACCGCCGCTCGCACCGGCCGCAACCCGCAGACCGGCGCCGAGATCAAGATCCCGGCCGGCAAGCGCGTGAAGGTCACCGCCGGCTCGAAGCTCAAGGCCGCCGTCAAGTAAGCGCGTCTTCCGAAGGCCGCCGTCCCGAGTCGGGACGGCGGCCTTCGTGCGTCCGCAGACAGTCTTGGAGGCGACATCCGGGATGCGGCCGACAACTTAGGCTGGAAGGGTGAACTCCTACCGCCTCGCGGGCATCGCGACCCTCGTCCTCGCCGCGGCGGCGGCGCTGGTGGTCGCCCTCGTGTACGGCGGCGGCGCGGCAGAACTGGTCTTCGCCGACCCGGGTGCACTCGTCCGCTGGGCGCTGCCGGCCACGAAGATGCTCGGCAACCTCGCCGCGGCGGCCATGCTGGGCCCCCTGGTGCTCGCCCTGTTCGCCCTGAAGGCGGGCATGAAGAACTTCGAGCTCGCCGTGGACACGGCATCCATCGGAGCCGCGATCTTCACCGTCGCATCCGCCGCCGGTGCGTTCTTCACGTTCCTCGCCGCGTTCAACGCCAAGCTCAGCCTCGGTCCGCAGTTCGGCGAGCAGCTGGGCAGGTTCCTCATCGAGCTGCCGCTCGGTCAGGCCTGGCTCGTCACGGTGCTGATGGGCGCGGCCGTGACCGTGATCGCGTTCGCCTGGCGCGGCTGGACGGCCACGTTCTTCACCGCACTGCTGGCGGCGGCATCCTTCCTGCCCAACGCCACGCAGGGTCATTCCGGCGACCTGGCCGGGCACACGCTCGCGGTCAACGCGATCCTGCTGCACACGGTCGGCGCCGCGGCCTGGATCGGCGGACTGCTGCTGCTCGTCGTGCTGCGGGGCCGGGTCTCCGACCTGCCCACACTGGTGCGGCGCTACTCGTCGATCGCGCTCGCGGCCTACATCGTGGTCGCCGTCTCGGGGATCGGACGCGCGGCCGTCGCGATCGGCGACTGGAACGAGCTGTTCAGCCCGTACGGCTGGATCGTGATCGCGAAGGCCGTGCTGCTCGGCGCGATCGGCCTGCTTGCCGCCTGGTACCGAACCCGCCTCATCCCGCATCTCGAGGGCGAGCACCCGCGGCGCACGTTCTGGATGCTGCTGCTGGGCGAGCTCGCGCTGATGGGCCTGGCCTCCGGCGCCGCGGCCGCGCTGGCGCGCACACCTCCGCCCGTGGGCGAGGAGGCGGCCGTCGATCGCACGCCGGCGGAGCGGCTGACGGACACGCCGCTGCCTCCCGAGCTGACTCCGATCCGCTGGATCACATCGTGGGACATCGACATCCTGTGGCTGGTCGTCGCCGGATTCGGGCTGGTGCTCTACCTGATCGGCGTGCGGCGGCTGCGGGCGCGCGGTGACCGCTGGCCGATCCACCGCACGATCTTCTGGGTGCTCGGCATGCTCATGCTGGTCTGGGTGACCAGCGGCGCGGTCAACGCCTACCAGGACTACCTCTTCAGCGTGCACATGCTCGGGCACATGCTGCTGAGCATGGCGATCCCGCTGCTGCTCGTCGCCGGCGCCCCGATCACGCTCGCGCTGCGCGCGATCCGCAGACGCGATGACGGCACCCGCGGCGGTCGCGAGTGGATCATGTGGGCGGTGCACTCCCCGTATGCGCGTGTGCTCACGCATCCGTTCGTCGCCGCGGGCCTGTTCGTGCTCTCGCTGTGGGCGTTCTACTTCACCGATCTGGTGCGCTGGGCGATGTACGACCACCTCGGACACGAGTGGATGGTCATCCACTTCCTGCTCACCGGATACCTCTTCGTGATGTCGCTGATCGGCATCGACCCGGTGCCGTACCGACTGCCCTACGCGGGCCGGCTGATCACGCTGATCGCGGTGATGGCCACGCACGCGTTCTTCGGCATCGCCATCATGATGCAGACGGGGCTGATCGTCGCGGAGTGGTTCGGCGCGATGGGCCGAACCTGGGGTGCGCCTCCGCTGGAGGACCAGTACATCGGCGGCGGCATCGCCTGGTCGATCGGCGAGATCCCGACCCTGATCGTCGCGATCACGGTCGCGATCCAGTGGTCGCGGTCGGACGAGCGGATGCAGCGGCGCCAGGACCGCCATGCGGATCGCACCGGCGATGCGGAGCTCGAGGAGTACAACGCGAAGCTCGCGGCGCTCGCGGAGCGCGACCGCCGTGAGGCCGAGCGCGAGCGCCGCTGACCTCTTCCCAGACGGTCTGGTCGCGGGATCAGTCGGGGTCGGGGCCGGCGGCGGACGACGGCGAACCCACCCGGATCGACGCGGATCCGTCCGACAGGATCGTGATGGTCCCGTCCACCGAGAACGGCACGTCCTCCGAGACGTGCTCGATCGAGCCGTCGAACAGCGACTGGATGTCGACCTCGATGTGCGCGACCGCGTCCGACGGCTCGATCCGCCAGTTCGCACCGTCGGGGATGACGCTGACCTTCGGCTGCGTGGTGATCGACCAGGTCGGCAGCGAATCGGGTGCGAGCCGGTTGCGCACCTCGAGCCCGAACGGGCAGGCGGTGGGCTGCAGCACCTTCTGGGACGTGCACGTGGTGAGGAACTGCTCGACGCGCTGCTGCACGACCTCGCGGAACTCCTTCGTCGGCTGCGCCTGCAGGTCGACGGGCGTGGGCGTGAGGGGCGTCGGCCAGCACGCTGACGCCGGGGGAGGAGGAGATCGGGGTGGAGACCGTGACCGAGTACACGCCGGGGGTGAACACCAGCAGGTTCACGGGGTCGAGGGGCGCCGCCTCGGCGCCGGCGATCGCGACCTGGCGCCGGTCCAGCTCGAAGCCGTTCACGGCGAAGACGTCGGCACCGCGGACGACCAGCTCGATCTCGGCGAGCGGACTCTTCGCGAACCGCCAGTTGGGAGTCACCCCGACCCATCCATCCTGCACGATGTCGAACGTGGTGGTGCCGTCGTGGCCGGCGGCGCGGTAGTCGGCGGTCACGTGGTAGACACCGCCCTCGCCCGGCTCGGTCTTCAGCTGCACGTCGCCGAGCGGCGCGAGCGCCGCCCGGCGCAGCAGGGCCTCGGAGGCGTTCCCGTCGATGCCCGCGGCTTCGAGCACGGTGCGGTCGACGGCGACGCCGGACACCCGCAGCGCATCGGCCGCGCGGCCGGAGGACAGCAGATCGAGGTACCGCGAGACGAAGGCCGCAGGGCTGTAGAACTGCTGGTAGAGGGTGACGCCGCCCGCTCCGAGAGCAGCGAGCAGGAGAACGCCGACAAGGGTCAGGATCGTCAGATCCACGCCGAGGCGCGAGCGCCGCGGCGCCTTCGTCTCCGGCTGCACCATGGCGTCAGTCTAGGAGCGGGCTGCTGGGATGAAGCCGAGCGCGGCGCCTGAGCGCTTAACATGGTTGCGTGTCTCTGCCGCCGCTCTCCGAGGAACAGCTCGAGCTGTTCCGGCTGATCGAGGACACCTCGGACCACGTCTTCATCACGGGCCGTGCGGGTACCGGCAAGTCCACGCTGCTGCAGCACTTCGCCTGGAACACGAAGAAGCAGATCGCGATCTGCGCACCGACCGGAGTCGCCGCGCTGAACGTCGAGGGCCAGACGATCCACTCCCTGTTCCGGCTGCCGATCGGCCTCATCGCCGACGGCGAGATCGACCAGAACGACGGCACCCGTCGCATCCTGAACGCGATCGAGACCCTCGTCATCGACGAGGTCTCGATGGTGAACGCCGATCTGATGGACGCGATCGACCGGTCGCTGCGTCAGGCGCGCGGCCGACGCGGCGAGCCGTTCGGAGGCGTGCAGGTGGTGATGTTCGGCGACCCGTACCAGCTCGCGCCGGTGCCGCCCGGGGCGACGAACTGCGCTACATCCAGGACCACTACCGTTCGTTCTGGTTCTTCGACGCGAAGGTGTGGACCGGCGGGACCCATTCGACAGGCTCAGGGACCCAGAGCTCAGCGGCGATGCTGGACATCGGCGCGCACGGCGCGCAGCTGCACGTGAGGAACTCGTGCACATCCACCGGCAGTCCGACGACGGGTTCAAGCAGATGCTGAACGCGGTGCGCTACGGCCGGGTGACGGCCGAGATAGCCGGCATCCTGAACGGTCAGGGTGCGCGCCCCGCACCCGAACCGGAACCCGGCGAGGTGCCCATCATCACGCTCGCGACCCGCAACGACATCGTGACGCGCATCAACACCCGGCACCTGCAGGCGCTCTCCGGACGCGAGCAGACCGCCGCCGCCGAGGTGAACGGCGACTTCGGACGCGGTGAGGGGAACTACCCGGCCGAACTCGAGCTCAAGCTCAAGGTGGGAGCCCAGGTGATGTTCCTGCGCAACGACACGGCGATGCAGGGCGAGCCGCCGCGCTGGGTCAACGGCTCGATCGGCACCGTCACCCGCATCCTGGGCGGCGCGGTGCGCGTCGAGCTGGACGGCGAGGAGGTCGACGTCGAGCCGGCCGTCTGGGAGAGGTTCCGCTACGCGTACAACCCCGGCACCAAGACGCTCAGCCGCGAGGTGGTCGCGGAGTTCACGCAGTTCCCGCTGCGCCTCGCCTGGGCGGTGACGATCCACAAATCGCAGGGGAAGACCTACGACCGGGCGGTCATCGACCTCGGGTCGGGGGCGTTCGCGCCCGGGCAGACCTATGTGGCGCTCAGCCGCCTCACCTCACTGGACGGCCTGTACCTGAGCAGGCCGCTTCGGCCCGGCGACATCCGCGTCGATCCGGATGTCACCCGGTTCATGCGCGAGGCCTGGGAGGCCAGGCAGGCCGAACAGCCCGCCGGTCGGGCGCTGACGGGGAGGCAAGGCTCGCTCCCAGCATCGTCACCCTAGAATCGGGGCATAAGTCACGGGAGAGGCATCCATGCAGCATCGTTCGTCGCGCCGCGTGCGCGCCGTCGTCGGCGCAGCCGCGGCACTCGCTCTGATTCTCACGGGATGCTCGGCGGGTGAGGCGACGTTCAGCTACACGCCTCCGAAGCAGGTCGACGGCCACCTGCCCGACGAGACCGTCGACCAGTTGCAGGTCGCGGTGCAGGAGGCGATGAAGTCCGCCGGAGCATCGGGTGCGATCGTCGGGGTGTGGGTGCCGTGGAGCGGCACCTGGGTGGACGCCATCGGCACGCAGGGTGCCGGCAGCGATGCCAAGGTGACCACCGACATGTCGTTCCGCGTCGCCGACGTCACCCGGCTGATGACCTGCGACGTGCTCTACGGCATGGCCGACGCCGGCGACATCGATCTGGATGCGCCCGTGCCGAAGTACGTCTCCGGCGTCGCCGATCTCAAGGACGTCACGCTGCTCGACCTGTGCAACGGCACGGCGGGGATCGGGTCGTCCGAGGGGGCCGCCAAGGGCTTCTGGCTGAACACTCCCGAGCGGCAGTGGCAGCCGCTGCAGCTGGCGAGCTACGGGCTGGGTCAGGCCCGCACCGAGCCGCACACGACGTTCCGAGACTCGGATGCCGCATATCTGCTGCTCGGACTCGCGCTGGAGCGTGCGTCCGGCCTGGACGCCTCCGCGCTGATCAAGCAGTACGTGACCGACCCGCTCGAGCTGGCGAACACCCGTCTGCCCTCGTCCACCGCGGCGGAGCCCGCACCGTCGCCGGCGCTGACCGGCAGCGTGCTTCCCGCGGTCAAGGGCGGATACGACTGCACTGCACCGATCGACATCACGAAGATGTCGTCGAGCACCGGGTTCACCGATTCCGGTGTGACGTCGACCATCTCCGATCTCGGCCGGTATGCGCAGGCCGAGGCCCGTCAGGCTCTGCGCGGCGAGAAGGCCGACAAGAAGCGCTTCGACGCTCCGCTCAAGGTGAGCGCGGACGGTGCGTCCTGGTTCCAGGCCACAGGCGGCGGATACATCGTCGGGTCGATGGTCGGCCAGCACGGCTGGACGCCCGGCTACGCCACCGCGGCGTACTCCGATCCGGCGACCGGGTTCACGGTGGCCGTGACGCTGAACAACTCGACGTCGGGCAGTCAGATCGCCAGGGATCTGGCGTGGGAACTGGCGGCGATCGGCTCGAAGGCCCCGCGGCGAAGGGGCAGACGGCGCCCGAGTTCGGGCTGCCGTTCACCGCGGAGCAGTACAAGACCGAGATCGCAGGGTCGGCCCTGGTCTGCGTCGCGCCGTCGAAGGAGTGACGCTCCCTCTGCGGCGTCCCTCGTGTGAGGGGACGAGTTGAGGGGCGGCCGCGGCTTCGCGGTCGGCCTGGTCGGCATCGGGCTGATCTGCCAGGAGGTCGGCGCGTCGATCGCCGTGCTGCTGTTTCCGCAGGTGGGACCGCTCGGCATGGTGATGCTGCGCCTGGTCTTCTCCGCCCTGATCCTGCTGCTGGTCGCCCGGCCGCGGCTGCGCGGCCACCCGGCATCCGCCTGGCGATCCGCGCTGCTGCTGGGCGGAGCGCTGGCGATCATGAACGGGCTGTTCTACCTCGCTCTGCGCGTGCTGCCGCTGGGCATCACCGTGACCATCGAGGTGCTCGGCCCGCTCGCGCTCTCGGTGGTGACGGCGAAGGCGCGGTCGGCGTGGACGTGGGCGGCGTTGGCGCTGGCCGGTGTGCTGGCGCTCGGCGGCGGTGGCTGGGACCGGCTGACCGTGACCGGGGTGCTGTTCGCGCTGGGCGCGGCGGCGAGCTGGGCCGGCTACATCCTTGCCTCGGCGCGGGTGGGACGGGAGTTCGAACGGTTCGACGGGCTGGCGCTGGCGATGGCGTTCGGTGCGCTGCTGTCTCTGCCGTTCGGGATCGCAGACGCCGGCGACGCGCTGCTGCGACCTGAGCTGATCGCCCTCGGCGCCGCTGTGGCGGTGCTGTCGTCGACGATTCCGTACGCCTTCGAGTTGGTCGCGCTGCGACGGCTGGCGCCCGCCGTGTTCGGGGTGCTGATGAGCCTGGGGCCGGCGATCGCGTGCACCGCCGGATTCGTGCTGCTGGGACAGCGGCTGTCGCCCCTGGAGATCGGCGGCGTGGCCCTGGTCATCGCAGCCAGCGCGGGGGCGGTGTGGGCCGGTCGTGGACGCCCGCCGATCCCGCTCGACGAACCGGTCGCGTAGTGGGCGCCGTCACCACCCCAGGGACCCTGTCACCGCGATGGTCGCGAGCGATGTCAGGGTCACCAGCACCCAGAGGATCGCGCCGAGGGCCAGCGGACGCCAGCCGGCGCTGCGCAGGGCGGGGATGTCGGTCGACAGACCGATGCCTGCGAGGGCCATCGCGATGAGGAACACGCTCGCCTGCACGAGCACGTCCCGCGGGCCGGCCGGGATGACACCCGTCGAGTTCACCACCGCCACGACGACGAAGCCGATCAGGAACCATGGCACGAGGGTCACGATGCGGCGTGCGGTCAGGCGCGCGCCGCCGGCATCCTTCCGCGCCTCCATGACCGACAGGCCGATGCTGATCGGGATGATCATCAGGGTGCGCACGAGCTTGACGACGACGGCGAAGCCGAGCGCCGCCGTGCTGAACACACTCGCCGCGGCGACCACCGAGCTGGTGTCGTTGATCGCGGTGCCGGCCAGCAGCCCGAAGGTGTGCGGGTCGAGGTTCAGCGCGTGCCCGAGCAGCGGGAACAGGATCACGGCGAGGATGTTGAACAGGAAGATCGTCGAGACGGCGTAGGCGATCTCGGCGCTGGCTGCGCCGATCACGGGCGAGACCGCGGCGATGGCGGATGCTCCGCAGATGCCGGTGCCCACGCCGATGAGGGTGCGCAGCCGGCTCTCCACCCGCATCGCCCTGCCGATCCACCAGGCACCGAGCAGGCACACACCCAGGGTCGTGAGCATGATGGGCAGGGACTCGAGACCGACCTGCAGGATGCTGCCGATCGAGAGCTGCACGCCCAGCAGCACGACGGCCAGCTGCAGCAGGAACTTGCTGGAGTACGCGATGCCGGGGCGGATGCGGGCATCCACCCCGCCTGGCAGCGCGCGGCCCCGCAGCAGCGAGAGCAGCACCCCGACGACGATCGCCGGGACGGCGGAGCCGAGCACCGGGACGAGGGCGCCGATACCCGTCGCGACGAGGGCGATGGCGGCGGTGACGAGGACCCCGGGGAGCACCTCGACGCCGCGCCGGGTGAGGCGTTGCGGGAGGGTCTGCGGCGGCGAGAACAGCATGATTCCAGCGTTCTCCTCGGCCGCGATGCGCGGTAGACGGCGCATTCCGATAGGGATACAGGCTGCAGTTGTACCATGGCCGGATGCAGGACGTTCCCGATCTCGATGCGCTCGAGCTGCTGGACTCCGCGGTGCGCCACGGATCGATCTCGGCGGCCGCCAGGGAGTGCGGGGTGTCGCAGCAGTCGGCGTCGGCGCGGCTGCGGGGCATCGAGCGGATGCTCGGCATGGAGCTGTTCCTGCGCACACCGCAGGGCGTCGTCCCCACGGCGGAGGGCGAGACCGTCGCCTCGTGGGCGGCGGACGTGCTCGCCGCGGCGGAGCGGTTCCGTGCCGGGGCTGAGACACTGCGCGACGAACGCCGCCGTGAGCTCACTGTCGCCGCCAGCCAGACCGTCGCCGCGCACATGGTGCCGCAGTGGCTCGTCGCGCTGCGCGATCGGCAGGTCCGGTCGGGCCGGGTGCCGACGGCCGTGCGCCTGCTCACCGCGAACAGCGTCGAGGTGGAGCAGCTGGTGCGATCGGGACGGGCCGAGCTGGGGGTCATCGAATCCTCGGCGATCCCGCAGGGGCTGTCGCACACCACGCTCGGGATCGACGAACTCGTGCTGGTCGTGGCACCGGGGCATCCCTGGGCGACGCGACGGGTGCTGCTCGATGACGTCGCGGCGACCCCGCTCGTCGCACGCGAGTCCGGCAGCGGCACGAGGCAGGCGTGGGAGTACGAGGTCCGCACGCGGCTGTACCGCGATCCGGTGGAGCCGATCGCGGTGCTGTCCACGACGGCTGCCGTGCGCTCGGCTGTGGCCGAGGGCCTCGCGCCGGCGGTGCTGTCGCGGCGTGCGGTGGCCGACGACATCGGCCTCGGCCGGCTGGTCGAGGTCGCCGTGGCGGATGCGCCGCTGACACGGCCGATCACGGCGCTGTGGCGCGGCGGCGCCCGGGATCTGTCGCCGACCAGCCGCGACCTGATCGAGGTTGCGGTGGGTCGGGGAGAGGCGTGAGACTCCGAGTCGCCCGGCGCGGCCGCCAGGGGAGGCCGCCGCTGGGGAGGAGTTCGCGCGCTGGGGAGGAGTTCGCGCGCTGGGGAGGAGTTCGCGCGCTGGGGAGGAGGATCACGGGGGAGTCTTCCTCCTGTGCGTGAGAGTTCCGCCCGGACGCGTGAGGCGTCGACGATCGCACTAATCTGTGGACATGCGCACACCCGCACTGCTCGCCGTCTCGCACGGCACCTCTGACGCGCAGGGAGCCGCAGACGTGCGCGCGCTGGTCGCCGCGGTGCGCGCCGCCGCCCCCGGCCTCGACGTGCACGAGGCATTCGTCGACGTGCAGGATCCGGATGCCGCGGCCGCGCTCGCCGCGATCGACGGTCCGGTGGTCGTCGTGCCGCTGCTGCTGTCGAGCGGCTTCCACGTGTTCCACGACCTGCACGGGATCGTCGCCGGCAGAGCGGATGCCGTGGTCGCCGATCCACTCGGTCCGGATCCGCGTCTCGCCGAGGTGCTGGCCCGTCGTCTGCCGTCGGGCGACGAGGTCGTGATCGCGGTGGCCGGCTCACGCGACGACCGCTCCGCCGTCGATGCGGAGGGCATGGCGGATCAGCTCGCAGCGAGGCTCGGGCGCCCGGTGCGGATCGGCTACCTCGCGGCGCGCGAGCCCGAACTGGGAGCGCTGCTCGCCGACCATCCCCATGCGGTGGTGTCGACCTACCTGCTCGCGCACGGATACTTCAACGACCTCACCCGGAAGCGCTCGGAGGGACATCCGGTGTCGAAGCCGCTGCTGGACGGTCCCGGGGTGCCGACCGAGCTCGTCGAGCTGGTGCTGGAGCGCTTCAGTGCGGCCGCCGCACAGCTTGTCCGCGCGCACGAATAGCACGCGGCGGCTCCTGAATCGCTTTTCCTACGAAGGATGACGGGGCGTGACAGACGCCTACGCCATAAGTCATCCGGCAGTTCCCCTGCGCCCGTCGCCTGTCTAGCGTGTCCTCTCGTGGCGATGCCTCGCCGCATCCGGTACGAGAGCGAGATCATGACTGTCGAGCAGCAAGCACCCGTTCGCGGGGCGAGGACGCGCACCTCGCGCACGCCGTCCAAGCCGCACGGACAGTGGGCCGTCGACGGCACCGAACCACTGAACGCCAATGAGGAGTTCAAGCTCGCCGACGGCGGACTGAACGTCCGCGAGCGCATCGAGCAGGTCTACGCGAAGGGCGGCTTCGCCTCGATCGACCCCACCGACCTGCACGGCAGGTTCCGCTGGTGGGGCCTGTACACCCAGCGCAAGCCGGGCATCGACGGCGGCCGCACCGCGCAGCTCGAGCCGCACGAGCTCGAGGACGAGTACTTCATGATGCGGGTCCGCATCGACGGCGGACAGCTCAGCACCGAGCAGCTCCGCGTGATCGGCGGCATCTCCACCGAGTTCGGCCGCGACATCGCCGACATCACCGACCGGCAGAACGTGCAGCTGCACTGGGTGCGCATCGAGGACGTCCCTGAGATCTGGCGCCGGCTGGAGTCGGTGGGGCTGCAGACCACGGAGGCCTGCGGTGACGTACCGCGCACCTTCCTGGGCTCGGCGGTCGCCGGCATCGCCGAGGACGAGCTGATCGATCCGACCCCGCAGCTGCGCGAGATCGTCGATCGCTACATCGGCGACCCGTCGTACGCGAACCTGCCGCGCAAGTACAAGACCGCGATCACGGGGCACCCCAGCCTCGACGTGGTGCACGAGATCAACGACTGCTCCTTCGTCGCGGTGGAGCACCCCGAGCTCGGCATCGGCTACGACCTGTGGGTGGGCGGCGCGCTCGCCGCCGTGCCGCGACTGGGTGAGCGCCTGGGCGCCTTCGTCGCCCCGGACCGCGTCGCCGAGGTGTGGGAGGGCGTGACCGGCATCTTCCGCGACTACGGCTACCGCCGGCTGCGCAACAAGGCGCGCATGAAGTTCCTGCTCGCCGACTGGGGCGTGGAGCGGATGCGAGAGGTGCTCGAGACCGAGTACCTGTCATCGCCACTGCCCGACGGTCCGGCGCCCGCCGAGCCGGTCGGGTCGCCCGACCACGTCGGGGTGCACCGCCAGAAGGACGGCCGGTTCTACATCGGCGCCTCCACGACCGTGGGCCGTCTCTCCGGCACGACGCTCTCCCGGCTGGCCGGCCTCGCCGAGGTGAACGGCTCGCGCCGGGTGCGCCCCACCGTGTTCCAGAAGATCCTGGTCCTGGACGTGCCCGAGCAGAACGTGCGCTCCGTGCAGGCCGGACTCGACGAGCTCGGCCTGCCGTCGCGGCCCAGCCTGTTCCGCCGCGGCACCATGGCCTGCACCGGCATCGAGTTCTGCAAGCTGGCGATCGTCGAGACCAAGGTGAACGCCGCGCAGGCGATCGAGCAGCTCGAGGAGCGTCTCGGGGCACTCGAGCCCGAGATCGGCCGGCCGATCACGCTGCACGTGAACGGATGCCCCAACTCCTGCGCCCGGATCCAGACCGCCGACATCGGGCTGAAGGGCCAGCTGGTCACGATCGACGGCGAGCAGGTGCCGGGCTACCAGGTCCACCTCGGCGGAGGCCTCGCCACCGAGGGCCGGCCGGAGGCCGGCCTGGGGCGCACCGTGCGCGGGCTGAAGGTCGCGGCCGACGGCATCGCCGACTACGCCGAGCGGGTCATCCGCCGCTATCTCGCCGATCGCGAAGCGGGAGAGACGTTCGCCGGCTGGGCGCACCGGGCCGATGAGGAGGCGCTGCAATGAGCGTCAGCCTCGCTCCTCGCATCGGCAGCAAGCGCAGCCATGACGAGCTCGCCGCGCTCGCCGAGCGGGGCAACGCCGAGCTCGGCAGCCTGACCGATCACGAGGCATCCGCCGCCGAGGTCGTCGCCTGGGTGGCGCGCAACTTCGGCGCCGAGGCCGCAGCCGTGGCCTGCTCTATGGCGGATGCCGCCCTGCCGCACCTCGTCGCCGAGCAGTTGCCCGGTGTGGACGTGCTGTTCCTCGACACCGGCTACCACTTCACCGAGACCTACGCCACGCGTGACGAGGTCGCGCGTGCTCTCGACGTGCGCATCGTCGATGTCACGCCCGAGCAGACCGTCGCCGAGCAGGATGCAGAGTACGGCGCGAAGCTGTTCGAGCGCGACGCCGCGCTGTGCTGTGCGCGCCGCAAGGTCGCCCCGCTGCAGGATGCCCTCGGCGGGTACGAGCTGTGGTTCACCGGGGTGCGCCGCGACGAGGCGCCCACGCGCACGAACACCCCGCTGGTCACCTTCGACGAGCGCAACGGCCTGGTCAAGGTGAACCCGGTCGCCGCGTGGAGCTTCGACGACGTGCTCGCGTACGCCGCGGAGCACGGGGCACCGGTCAATCTGCTGGTCGATTTCGGATACCCGTCGATCGGATGCCAGCCGTGCACGAGGCCGGTCGCCGCCGGCGAAGACCCCCGTTCCGGCCGCTGGGCCGGACAGGCGAAGACAGAATGCGGGCTTCACGTATGAGCACTGACACCTTCCCCCGGTCGCCTCTCTCCCGGTCGTTGAGCGAGGAGCGCAGCGACGAGACGAAACGCCTTCAGTCGCAGGGCAGCGCGTTTCGTCTCGCTTCGCTCGCTCAACGACCGGACTCAGCGCCCTCGACCTGCTCGAGGCCGAGGCGATCCACATCATCCGCGAGGTCGTCGCCGAGTTCGAGCGCCCCGTGCTGCTGTTCTCCGGCGGCAAGGACTCGGTGCTCGTGCTGCATCTGGCAACCAAGGCGTTCGCGCCGGGCCGGGTGCCGTTCCCGGTGCTGCACGTCGACACCGGGCACAACTTCCCCGAGGTGATCGCCTTCCGCGACGAGACCGTGCAGCGCCTCGGACTCACCCTCGAGGTCGCCCGGGTGCAGGACTACATCGATGACGGGCGCCTCGCCGAGAGGCCGGACGGGACCCGCAATCCGCTGCAGACCCAGCCGCTGCTCGACGCGATCTTCCTCGGGCGGCACGATGCGGTCTTCGGCGGGGCGCGCCGAGATGAGGACAAGGCCCGTGCCAAGGAGCGCATCATCTCGCTGCGCGACGAGTTCGGTCAGTGGGATCCGCGCAACCAGCGCCCCGAGCTGTGGAGCCTGTACAACGGCCGCCACCTGCCCGGCCAGCACGTGCGGGCCTTCCCGATCTCGAACTGGACCGAGCTCGACGTGTGGAGCTACATCGAGCGCGAGGGCATCCCGCTGCCGCCGCTGTACTTCGCGCACGAGCGCGAGGTGTTCCGCCGCGACGGCATGTGGCGCGCAGTGGGCGAGGTCTCGCAGCCGCGCGTCGACGAGCGGGTCGAGCGCCGCGTCGTGCGGTACCGCACGGTCGGCGACATGAGCTGCACGGGCGCCGTGGAATCGGATGCCGCGGACGCGGCATCCGTCGTCACGGAGGTCGCCCGCTCGACCATCACCGAGCGCGGTGCGACGAGGGCGGACGACCGCATCAGCGAGGCCGCCATGGAGGACCGCAAGAAGGACGGGTACTTCTGATGACCACTGTCGACAACGTGACTCCGGCGGTCGCCCCGCGAGCGAAGCGAGACGAAACGCTCCACGGACCTGAAGGCGTTTCGTCTCGGTCGCTGGCGCTCGCTCGCAGGGCGACCGGGGGAGACGACCCTGTTCCGATTCGCGACCGCGGGCTCGGTGGACGACGGCAAGTCGACCCTGGTCGGCCGGCTGCTGCACGACGCGAAGGCGATCCTCGCCGACCAGCTCGAGCAGGTGCAGGCCACCAGCCGGCAGCGCGGCTTCGCGCACGGCGACTTCGACTTCGCGCTGCTCACCGACGGGCTGCGCGCCGAGCGCGAGCAGGGCATCACCATCGATGTCGCCTACCGGTACTTCGCGACCGACCGGCGCAGCTTCATCCTCGCCGACTGCCCCGGGCACGTGCAGTACACCCGCAACATGGTCACCGGGTCCGCCACCGCGGACGCCGTCGTCGTGCTCGTCGACGCGCGCAAGGGCATCGTGGAGCAGACGCGCCGGCACCTGGCCGTCGTCTCGCTGCTGCGGGTGCCGCACGTCATCGTCGCGGTGAACAAGATCGATCTGATCGGCTTCGACGAGGACCGGTTCCTCGAGATCGAGCTCGAGGCGGAGCGCGTCGCCGAGCAGCTCGGGCTGCGCGGCATCCACGTGCTGCCGGTCTCGGCGCTCGAGGGCGACAACATCGTGGAGCGCTCCGAGCGCACGCCCTGGTACAACGGCGACACACTGATCCAGCTGCTCGAGACGCTGCCCAGCGCGGACGAGGCCGATGCTGTGGCGTCCGATCTCCGCCTTCCGGTGCAGCTCGTGCTGCGCCCGCAGGGCGGGCTGTCGCCCGAGGTGCGCGACCCCGAGCGCTACCGCGACTTCCGCGGCTTCGCCGGGCGCATCTCGTCCGGCGAGGTAGCGGTCGGCGACCGCGTCGAGGTGTTCCCGGGCGGGCACGCGACGACGGTCACCGGCATCTTCGTGGCGGGCGAGAAGGCGGATGCCGCAGTCGCGCCGCAGTCG
This sequence comes from Microbacterium sp. KUDC0406, assembly GCF_021582875.1. Lineage (NCBI taxonomy): Bacteria > Bacillati > Actinomycetota > Actinomycetes > Micrococcales > Microbacteriaceae > Microbacterium > Microbacterium sp. KUDC0406. The sequence continues at coordinate 3,041,404 of NZ_CP091138.1, forward strand.
GTCGCTCTCACGCTCGCCCACGAGGTGGACGCCGCGCGCGGCGCCGTGATCACCGCTGCGGGAACCGCCCCGGAGGCGCGCCGCGAGGCCGTCGTCGAACTGTTCCAGCTGGACCAGCGAGAGGCCATCGCCGGCGCGAAAGTGCTCGCCAAGCACGGCACCGCGACCGTGCAGGCGCTGATCGTCGAGGTGATCGATCGCCGAGATCTGGAGACGCTGGCCCATCAGCCGGCATCCGTGCTCGCGGTGAACGAGATCGGCCGGGTGCGCCTGCGCTTCTCCGCCGACCTGCCGCTCGAGCCGTACACGACCGATCGCTCCAGCGGCTCGCTCGTGCTGATCCATCCCGGCGACGGGGCGACCCTGGCCGCGGCGACCGTCGTCGGCTGAATCTGAACCACGCCCTGCACCTGAACCACGACCTGCACCACCGAATGCCGAGGAGGCGAATACCGTGAAGAATGCTCGCAAGACCACCGCTCTGACCGCCCTGGGACTGGCCGCCATGATGCTCGCGGGCTGCGCCTCGGCATCCGCCGATCAGAGCACCGGCACGCACGATCTCGACGAGGTGCGCTTGGGGTACTTCGCCAACGTCACCCACGCGCCCGCTCTGGTGGGTGTCTCGGAGGGCCTGTTCCAGGACGCGCTCGGCGACGACGTGAAGCTGAAGACCGAGGTGTTCAACGCCGGGCCGGCCGCCATCGAGGCGCTCTCGGCCGGAGCGATCGATGCGACCTACATCGGGCCGAACCCGTCGATCAACACGTTCATCCAGTCCGGCGGGCAGTCGGCGAACGTCATCGCCGGTGCGACGTCAGGTGGCGCGGCACTGGTCGTGAACGACGAGATCTCGAGCGTCGCAGACCTGAAGGGCAAGACCATCGCGACGCCGCAGCTCGGCAATACACAGGACGTCGCGCTGCGCAGCTGGCTGGCCGATGAGGGATTCGAGACGTCGGTCTCGGGCGGCGGCGACGTGAACATCACCCCGACCGAGAACGCGCAGACGCTGACGCTGTTCCAGGACGGCGAGGTCGACGGCGCCTGGCTGCCCGAGCCGTGGGTGTCGCGGCTCGTGGTCGACGCCGGCGCGAAGGTGCTCGTCGACGAGAGCGACCTCTGGAAGGACGGGGCCTTCCCGACGACGGTGCTGCTGGTGCGCAAGGACTTCGCGAAAGAGCATCCGGATGCCGTCGACGAGCTGCTCGAGGGGCACCTCGCCTCGGTGCGGTGGCTCGAGGACAACGCCGGCGAGGCGCCGGCGGTGATCAACGGCGCGCTGGCGGATGCCACGGGCAAGGGGCTCTCCGAAGACGTGCTGGTTCGTGCGCTGCAGAACGTGACCTTCACGGTCGACCCGCACGCGGAGACCTTCGAGAGGCTCGTCGAGAACGGCCTGGCCGCGGGCACGCAGAAGAAGGGCTCGATCGAGGGCCTGTTCGATCTGCGGGCGCTCAACGCACTGCTCAAGAAGGACGGCCGGCAGCCGGTCTCGGCCGCGGGACTGGGCCGGGACTGATGGGGCGTTCACCAGCTGGGTCCCTGAGCCTGTCGAAGGGCCCCGACGACGCTTCGACGAGCTCAGCGACCCAGGCGGGTGGGTCCCTGAGCTTGTCGGGCGGTGGGTCCCTGAGCTTGTCGAAGGGCCGGCTGACGCCGAGCTTCGACGACGCCGCGCCGGTGCCGTCGCCGGCGCCCGCCGTCGCCCGCGCGGTGCGCCTCTCCCACGTGACCAAGCGGTACGGCACCGGTCCGGTGGTGCTCGACGACGTCTCGCTGGACATCGCGCCGGGGGAGTTCGTCTGCCTGCTCGGAGCATCCGGATGCGGCAAGTCGACGCTGCTGAACCTTGTCGCCGGGCTCGAGCCCGCCACGGTCGGCGACATCGAGACGCCGGCTGGCGGCGCTGCGGTGATGTTCCAGGAGTCCGCTCTGATGCCGTGGCTCACCGCGCGCAGGAACGTCGAGCTGGCCCTGCGCCTGCGGGGCGTGCCGCGCCGTGAGCGTCGCGAGCAGGCTGAGCGGCTGCTCGGCACGGTGAACCTCACCGAGGCGGCCGACAAGCGTCCGCATGAGCTCTCCGGCGGGATGCGGCAGCGCGTGGCACTCGCCCGCGCGCTCGCTCAGGACCGCTCGGTGCTGCTGATGGACGAGCCGTTCGCCGCGCTCGACGCGATCACGCGCGACCTGCTGCACGAGGAGCTGGAGCGGGTGTGGAGGGCGACCGGTCGCACGATCGTGTTCGTCACCCACAACGTGCGCGAGGCGGCCCGGCTGGGTCAGCGGGTCATCCTGCTCTCCAGCCGACCCGGCCGGATCGCGGGGGAGTGGCGCGTCCGCAACACCACCGGGCGGCGCATCGAGTCGCCCGAGGTGGCGGCGCTGGCCACCGAGATCACCGCCGAGCTGCGGAAGGAGATCGCCCGCAATGCCTCCTGAAGCCGCTGGGTCCGTGCCCGTCGACAGGCTCAGGGGCCCGTCGAAGGGCGCATCAGACGAGCTCGACACGCTCTCCGCAGGTCTCGACCGCCTGCAGTCCGACGACCTCTCACGCCGATCGCCCATCCGCGAGACCCTCTCGAAGGCACTGCCTCCGATCGTCCTGCTGTTCGTGCTGCTCGCGGTCTGGCAGCTGTACATCGTGATCGCGAACCCGCGGCCCGACAAGGCGCCCAGCCCGGCGCAGGTCGTCGCCGCCCTCGGCGACGCGTGGGCGTCCGGCCGGCTGCAGGAGGCCGTGGCGACCAGCCTCGAGCGCGGCGTGATCGGATTCCTCATCGCGATCGTCGTCGGCACCCCGCTGGGACTGCTGCTGGCCGAGGTGAGACCGATTCGGCGCGCCGCCGGCCCGCTCATCTCGGGTCTGCAGGTGCTGCCGTCGGTCGCCTGGGTTCCGGCCGCGATCATCTGGTTCGGCCTCTCCGACGCCACCGTCTACTTCGTGATCCTGATGGGAGCCATCCCCTCGATCGTGAACGGCCTGCTCTCCGGCGTCGACCAGGTGTCGCCGCAGCTGCGCCGAGTCGGCACGGTGCTCGGCGCCAGCCGCTGGCAGCTGGCCACCGAGGTCGTGCTGCCGGCATCCCTGCCCGGGTACGTCGCCGGCCTCAAGCAGGGCTGGGCGTTCTCGTGGCGGTCGCTGATGGCCGCCGAGATCATCGCCACCGGCGGGTCGATCGGCTTCGGGCTCGGCTCGATGCTCGACCAGTCCCGTGAGCTCGCCGATCTCGCGGCCGTGCTCGGCACGATCATCCTGATCCTCGCGATCGGGATCCTCATCGAACTCGTGATCTTCGGCCCCCTCGAACGGCGGATGCTGCGCAGCCGGGGCCTCATCCTGGGAGGTGCAAAGTGACCGGACGCGTCACCCTCGTCGGAGCAGGACCGGGCGATGCCGGACTGCTCACCCTGCGCGGACTCCGCGCCCTGCAGCAGGCCGACGTCATCGTCGCCGACCGGCTCGGCGCCCGCGCCGTGCTGGAGCAGCTCGCCGCGGAGGGCATCGAGCTCACCGCCGACGTGGTCGACGTCGGCAAGCTGCCCGGGCACCACCGGGTGCCGCAGGACGGCATCAACGCCCTGCTCGTGCAGGAGGCGCGGGCCGGCCGGAACGTCGTGCGCCTCAAGGGCGGCGATCCGTTCGTGCTCGGCCGCGGCCGCGAGGAGCAGCTGCACTGCGAGGCCGCCGGCATCCCCGTCGACGTCGTCGCCGGGGTCACCAGCGCGATCTCGGTGCCGGCCGCCGCCGGCATCCCGGTCACGCACCGCGGCGTCGCGGCATCCTTCACCGTCGTCAGCGCGCACGACCAGATCCAGCCGGGTGGGCCCCTGAGCCTGTCGAAGGGCGACCACACCGTGATCCTGCTGATGGGCGTGAACACCCTTGGTCACTCCGCGCACGTACTGGCCGCCGGCGAACGGGGCGCGGACTGCCCCGTCGCGATCGTCGAGGACGGCTACGGCGAGGGACAGCGCGTGACGATCGGCACGCTCGGCACGATCGCGCATCTCGCCGCCGCTCGGCAGGTGCGCTCGCCCGCGGTCGTCATCGTCGGCGACGTCGTGCGGCTGAGCCCGGATGCCACCGCCCTCATTGCCCTCTCGAAACTGCAAGCCCCCGCCGAGGCGTGGGTCTAGCGCCACAGTCTCGGCGCGGGCTTGCAGTCTCGTGAAGCTGATCCTCTCCTCACTCTGAGCACGAAAGAACCACCATGACCTCTCCTCTGAATCTGCGCGTCGCGATCGTCGGATCGGGCCCTGCCGGCATCTACGCCGGCAACCTGCTGGCGAACGCCGTCGCCGCCCTTCGACAAGCTCAGGGGCCCATCTCCGGTGTCGAGATCGACCTGTTCGAGTCGCTGCCCGCGCCCTACGGCCTGATCCGGTACGGCGTCGCCCCCGACCATCCGCGCATCAAGGGCATCGTCACGTCGCTGCACGACATGCTGGATGCCACCGCCGAGGGCGCGGAGCGCCGCACCATCCGCTTCATCGGCAACGTCGAGGTGGGCAAGGACATCGGACTCGACGAGCTGCGCGAGCGGTACCACGCCGTCATCCTCGCGACCGGAGCGATCCGCGACGCCGCGCTGGACGTGCCCGGTGTCGATCTGCCCGGCTCGTACGGCGCCGCGGATTTCGTCGCCTGGTTCGACGGGCATCCGGATGTCGCGCGCACCTGGCCGCTGGATGCCAGGTCGGCGGCGGTGATCGGCAACGGCAACGTCGCGCTCGACGTGGCGCGTGTGCTCGCCAAGCACGGCGAGGACCAGCGCAGCACCGAGGTGCCCGACAACGTGCTCGCCGGACTCGAGTCCTCGGCGATCACCGACGTGCACGTGTTCGGTCGCCGCGGTCCCGCCGACATCAAGTTCACGCCGATCGAGCTGCGCGAGCTCGGCGAGGTGCGCGATCTGGACATCGTGCTGCACGACGAGGACTTCGAGGGTGTGGATGCGGCATCCGCGTCGACCAACCAGCTGAAGGTCATGCTGCGCACACTGAACGGATGGCGCGACCGCGAGGTCGGGCAGGCGAGCAGGCGGCTGCACCTGCACTTCTGGCACTCACCGGTGGAGATCACCGGAGACGGCCGCGTGGAGGGCATCCGCTTCGAGCGCACCCGGCTCGGCGGGGACGGTGCGATCGAGGGCACCGGAGAGTTCCGCGACTACGAGGTGCAGGCGGTCTATCGGGCGGTCGGCTACTACGGCACCCGGGTCGAGGGCGCGCCCTTCGACGAGCGCCGCGGCGTGGTGCCGAACGACGCCGGACGCGTCGACGGCGAGCCGGGGCTGTACGCGACCGGCTGGATCAAGCGCGGCCCGGTGGGCTTGATCGGGCACACCAAGTCGGATGCCCTGGAGACGATCACGAACCTGATCGAAGATGCAGTCTCCGGGTCCCTGAGCTTGTCCTCCGGGTCCCTGCCCTCCGCGCGGTCCCTGAGCCTGTCGAACGGCAGGGACCCGTCGAAGGGTGCCGACGGCGCTTCGACAGGCTCAGCGACCCAGGAGTCCGACATCCTCGACCTGCTCGACGAGCGCGACACGGAGTACACGACGTGGGACGGCTGGCTCGCGCTGGATGCGCACGAGCGGCACCTCGGCGAGACGCATGAGCACACCCGTGAACGGGTCAAGGTCGTGCCGCGCGAGGAGCAGGTGGCGGTGTCCCGCGACGGGGCCCTCGTCCGATGACCTACGTGATCGCGCTGCCGTGCGTGGACGTCAAGGACCGCGCATGCATCGACGAGTGCCCGGTGGACTGCATCTACGAGGGCGAGCGGTCGCTCTACATCCATCCGGACGAGTGCGTCGACTGCGGCGCCTGCGAGCCTGTCTGCCCGGTCGAGGCGATCTACTACGAGGACGACCTGCCCGACGAGTGGCAGGACTACTACACCGCGAACGTGGCCTTCTTCGACGAGATCGGGTCGCCCGGCGGCGCGGCGAAGGTCGGTCCGTACCCGTTCGACCACCCGCTGGTGGCCGCGCTGCCGGTCCCTGCCCTTCGACAGGCTCAGGAACCGCACGAAGGGCAGGGAGACGGCCATGACTGACACCGAGTACGACGTGCTGATCGTCGGCGGCGGACCCGCCGGTCTGTCGGCCGCGCTCAACCTCGGCCGGGCGCTGATGCGGGTGCTGCTGGTCGACGCCGACCGCCCGCGCAACGCGGCGACGCTGGTCTCGCACGGCTTCCTCACGCGCGACGGGGTGCCCCCGCACGAGCTTCGTCGGCTCGCCAGGGAGGAACTCGCCGGCTATCCGGACGTCGAGGTGCGCACCCGGCAGCGGGTGTTCGGCATCTCGCAGACGGATGCCGGATTCCGGGCATCCGTGGGCCGGCGCACGCCGGACGAGGTCGTGAGCGCCCGATCGGTGCTGCTCGCGACCGGGCTGCGCGAGCACCTGCCGGATGTCCCGAACCTGCGCGGCTTCTACGGGGTGAGCCTGTTCAGCTGCGTGGCCTGCGACGCCTGGGATCTGCGCGACCGCCCGCTGGCGCTGATCGGCGAGACCGCCGACCTCGCCGCCCGTGCCCGCCTGATCTCACGGTGGACATCGCAGCTCACCGTCTTCACGCACGGTTCGGAGGCGATCGGGCCCGACGAGGAGGCCGAGCTGCTCGCGCAGGGGATCGCCGTGGAGCGCGCCCCGATCGCCGAGCTGCGCGGAGAGAAGGGCGTGATCACCGGCATCCGTCTCGAGGACGGCGTCGAGCACTCGATCGACGGAGGTTTCGTGCAGCCGCAATGGGATGCCGAGCTCGGCTACCTGCAGGACCTCGCCCCGAATACGGATGAGCAGGGGCATCTGATCGTGGATCGTTCCGGCCGCACCAGCCGACCCGGTGTCTACGCCGCCGGCGACATCGCCTCACCCGGCCCGCAGCAGCTCATGGTCGCCGCGGGCGCCGGCGCACGCGTGGCGGCTGTGATCGTGCACGACGCGGTCGGCATCACCACCACGCACTGATCCGGGTCAGTACCGGGCACTCGCAGACTGCCTGCCGCACGTCAGGAGGCGGCGTAGCGGGCTGCGATGGTCCGAGCGGCTTCCTCTATGGCCCTCTCCTGCTCGGCGTCGGTCATCGACCAGGTGCCGTGGATGAGGCGGGGCCAGAAGACGGATGACGCGATCATCCCGAGGAACTGGGCGGATGCGGTGTCGGGGTCGTCGATCTCCGCGATTCCTGCCGCGTGCGCACCGCGAAGGAAGCGCGCCAGGGCGATGAGCACAGGCAGCGTCCCGAAGTCGAAGGTGCGCTTTCGCAGCTCAGGGAACCGAGGCGACTCGGCGATCACCGTCCGCATCAGCGCGATCATCTCGGGCCGGAGCAGAAGCTCGCCATAGGCCCGCCCGAGCGCCACGAGACCGGCGCGGAAGTCGTCCGCGGGAACGTCGATGGGGACCAGTTCGGGCGCCCCGCCTGCTGCGAGCACGGTCGCCTCGAACAGTTCCGCCTTGGTCGGGAACTGTTTGAAGAGCGTCGCCTTCGAGACGCCCGCCTCCTGAGCGATGCGCGCGAGCGACGTGCGGTCGTAGCCGTTCTCGAGGAACAGGCGGGCGCCGGCGGCGAGCACCGACGCGCGGTTCGCCTCGGCCATCGCGCGATGGTAAGCGGAGTCGCCGCGGGTCATGTGACCAGTATCACATAGAGGTGGGTGCATTGACTTACCTCTTGATCGACGGTTACGGTCTAGACGTGAGTCAAGTGACTCATATCAGACGAAGGAGCAGCAATGGCCACCGTGATCGTCCATGCCACCATCACCCTCGACGGATACCTCGCCGATCCGGACGGCGGAGTCGACTGGATGTTCGGCAGGCCTTCGGCTCCCGAGGACGATGCGGTCGTGGAGCGAGTCATGAACCGCATCGGAGCAGTCGTCGGGGGTGCGAACAAGACCCGGACCATCGAGGACGGCGAACTCCCGTACGGCGGCATGCTGAAGGTGCCGGTCTACCTGATGACCCACAGCGAGCACGAGCCGATCCACCATGACGGAACCGCCTACACCTTCGTCGTCGATGACATCGGGGAGGCAGTGGCGCAGGCCTCACTGGCCGCCGGCGACGGCTGGGTCAGCCTGCTCGGCGGCAGCATCTCGCGCCAGTGTCTGCGACTCGGGCTCGTCGATGAGCTCCACCTGGATGTCGCCCCGGTGCTGCTCGGCGGCGGCATCTCCCTGTTCGAGGGTCTGGGGCAGCGGATCGAGCTCGAGCGTCTCGAGACCTCCGCGTACGCGAGCGAGACCCACCTTCGCTATCGGGTGCTCCGGTAGAGCCTCGTCGTGGTCGGACCTGGCGTGGCGGGGCGCCGTGCCGGTAGCGTCGGCCGGGTGCCTTCGCGCCGTCCGGTCGGAGGTCTTCGACAGAGGAGTTCCATGGTCTCGCGCATCGACGCCATCAACATCACCGCCCGCGACCACGAGTCGCTCGGCGCCTTCTGGCAGCAGCTGCTGGCACTGCAGGAGAACCCGGACAATCCGAACAGCCCCGGCGACCCCGTCACCGTCTTCCTCACCGAGCCAGTCGCGGTCAATTTCGTGTTCCAGCCGGTCGCTGAGGGCGAGGAGTTCGAGCCGCGCATCCACTTCGACCTGAACCCGGTCGGCAGCACCCGCGACGAAGAGGTCGAGCGGCTGCAGGAGCTCGGCGCGACGGTCGTCGCGGACCGGCGGCGCGAAAACGGCAGCGGTTACGTGACGATGAGCGATGTCGACGGCAACGAGTTCTGCATCCAGCGCAGTCCCGAAGAGGTCGCCGCAGCCGGGTACTGACGGCATGGACGCGCGCTACCACTTCGTCAGCACGTATCGGGTCTCGGGGGATCCGGCGCGGGTGTGGGGCGTGCTCAGCGACGTCCGCGGGTGGACGGTCTGGTGGCCGGGTCTCGAGAGCGTCGAGGGGCCTCCCGGGCCCGCCCGGTCCGGCGCCGTATACCGGCAGGCGGTGCGCGCGCCGCTGGGATACCGGCTCACGTACGACCTCGCGATCACGGAGGTCGAGCCGATGAAGACGGTGGATGCCGCGGTGACCGGCGACCTCGCCGGGCGCGGCCGTGCTGCCGTCGCGGCATCCGGCGGCGATGAAGCGACCGTCTGGTTCGCCTGGCTCGTCGAGACGACCAAGCCGTGGATGCAGCGGCTCTCGCCGATCGCTCGTCCGGCGTTCACCTGGGCGCATCGCCGTCTGATGGTCGGCTTCGGATACGGTTTCGCCGTCGGCATCCGGCGCCCGGCTGCTGTCAATGCAGCACTCCGAGGTGCGGCCCGCGGATGCCGGATTCTGGATGTTGCCGGGCGTTTAGTGCGCATCGTCGCGTGTATTCACGCGGGGATGTGCGCTTCGCGCGGGAGGATTCCCGGCATTCGCCCGCGCGAAGCGCACAAGTCCGCGCGAGTGCACGCCGACCGGCGGACGTCAGACCGCTACCGGCTCCCTCTTCGCCAGGCGCAGCCAAGTCTCCACGACCGTGTCGGGGTTGAGCGAGACCGACTCGATGCCCTGGCCGACCAGCCACTCCGCGAGCTCCGGATGGTCGCTGGGACCCTGGCCGCAGATACCGACGTACTTGTCGTGCCGGCGGCACGCCTCGATGGCCATCGACAGCAGCTTGAGCACGGCGGGGTCGCGCTCGTCGAAGGTGTCGGCGACGAGCGCGCTGTCGCGGTCGAGCCCGAGCGTCAGCTGGGTCATGTCGTTCGAGCCGATCGAGAAGCCGTCGAAGTGCTCGAGGTACTCGTCGGCGAGCAGCGCGTTGGTGGGCACCTCGCACATCATCACGACCTTCAGGTCGTTCTCGCCGCGGCGCAGCCCGTTCTCGGCGAGCAGCTCGACGACGGCCTGCCCCTCGGCGACGGTGCGCACGAACGGCACCATCACCTGTACGTTCGTGAACCCCATCTCGTCGCGCACGAACTTCAGCGCCTCGCACTCCATCTCGAAGCACTCGCGGAAGTCCGGCGACACGTAGCGGGATGCCCAGCGGTACCCGATCATCGGGTTCTCCTCGTGCGGCTCGTAGCGCTCGCCGCCGAGCAGATTGGCGTACTCGTTCGACTTGAAGTCGCTCATCCGCACGATCACCGGCTCCGGGGCGAAGGCGGCGGCGAGCATCGAGACGCCCTCGACGACGCGCTGCACGAAGTAGTCCCGCGGTGAGGGGTAGGCGGCGATGCGGGCATCCACCTCGCGGCGCAGATCCTCGGGCAGCGTGTCGTGCTCGAGGAGCGCCCGGGGGTGGATGCCGATCTGGCGGTTGATGATGAACTCGAGCCGGGCGAGGCCGACACCGCGGTTCGGCAGCCGCGAGAACGAGAACGCCTGGTCGGGGGTGCCGACGTTCATCATGATCTTGACCGGCGACTCCGGCATCCGGTCCAGTGCGGTCTCCTCCTCGACGAAGGCGAGGATGCCCTCGTAGACGAACCCGGTGTCGCCCTCGGCGCACGAGACCGTGACCGGCTGGCCGTCGCGCAGGGCGCGCGTCGCGTCGCCGGTGCCGACGACGGCGGGGATGCCGAGTTCGCGGGCGATGATTGCGGCGTGGCAGGTGCGTCCGCCGCGGTTGGTGACGATGGCGGATGCCCGCTTCATGATCGGCTCCCAGTCGGGGTCGGTCATATCGGCGACGAGCACGTCGCCGGTCTGGAACTCGCTCATCTGCGTCGCATCTCGCAGGATGCGCACGGGGCCGGCGCCGATGCGCTGGCCGATCGCGCGTCCCTCGGTCGCGATCGGCCCCTTCTCCTGCAGCCGGAACCGGTGGATGACGTTGGCGGATGCCCGGGACACGACGGTCTCGGGCCGGGCCTGCAGGATGTAGAGCTTCCCGTCGACGCCGTCCTTGCCCCACTCGATGTCCATCGGGCGGCCGTAGTGCTCCTCGATGACGAGCGCGTGCTGCGCGAGCTCGGTGAGCTCGGCATCCGTGATCGAGAACAGCGCGCGCTGCTCTGCGGGCACGTCGACGAAGGCGGTGCTCGCACCGGCCTGCTTGCTGTCGGTGTACCGCATGGCGATGGCCTTCTCGCCGACCGCCCGCTTCAGGATCGCGGGGCGTCCGGCGCGCAGCGCCGGCTTGGAGACGTAGAACTCGTCGGGGTTCACGGCGCCCTGTACGACGGCCTCGCCGAGCCCGTACGAGCTGGTCACGAACACGGCCTGGTCGAAGCCCGACTCGGTGTCGATCGTGAACATCACACCGGAGGCGCCGACGTCGGAGCGCACCATGCGCTGCACTCCGGCCGAGAGGGCGACCTCGTCGTGGGCGAAGTCCTGGTGCACGCGGTACGCGATCGCGCGGTCGTTGTAGAGCGAGGCGTAGACGCTGCGGATCGCGGCGATGATGTTGTCGATGCCGCCGACGTTGAGGAAGGTCTCCTGCTGCCCGGCGAACGAGGCATCCGGAAGGTCCTCCGCCGTCGCGGACGAGCGCACCGCCCAGGTGACGGTGTCGGGCTCGGCATCCGTCTGCACGAGCCGGTCGTAGGCGGTGCGGATGTTGGACTCGAGGTCTTCCGGCAGTGGATGTTCGGCGATCCAGGCGCGGATCTCGGTGCCGACCAGCGCGAGCCGGGTGACGTCCTCGACGTCGAGCCCGGCGATCGCGTCGCGGATGCGGCCACGCAGGTCGTTGTGCGCGAGGAAGCGGCGGTAGGCGTCGGCGGTGGTGGCGAAGCCGCCGGGAACACGGACGCCGAGATCGGAGAGGTTCGAGATCATCTCGCCGAGGGAGGCGTTCTTGCCGCCGACCTGGGGAAGATCGGTCATGCCGATCTCATCGAACCAGAGGATGTTGGTCATGAGGTGCTCTTTCGTCTGAAGGGTGATCAGCGGCGGAGGCCGAGGGTCTGCAGGATGACGGCCGACATCTCCTCGACGCTCTTCGTCGAGGAGTTCAGGAACGGGATGCGGTTGCGGGCGTAGAGCTTCTCGGCGCGACGCAACTCTGTGGTGCACTGAGCCAGGCTGGAGTAGAGCGAGTCGGGCCGGCGCTCATGCCGCACCTGGCTGAGGCGTAGGGGAGTGGTGGTGAGGCCGAAGCAGCGGGCCGAGTACTTCGCAATCAGTGGCGGCAGGCCGTCGGTCGGGAAGTCGTCGTCGGTGAGCGGATAGTTGGCGACGAGCAGCCCGTACTGCAGGGCGAGGTACATCGTGGTCGGCGTCTTGCCGCAGCGGCTCGGGGCGACGATGATCACGTCGGCCAGATCGAGGGCGCGAGCGCTCTGCCCGTCGTCATGCTCGATGGCGTACTCGACCGCCCGCATGCGGGCGAAGTACTCGGTGGTGTCGCCGAGCATGTGGAACTGGCCGAGCTGCTCGGATGCGGTGGTGCCGAGTGCGGACTCGAGCTCGCCGAGGTGGCCGCTGAGCAGGTCGATGTGGGTGGCGGGCACGGCGCTCACCACTGTGCGGATGGCGGGGTTCTTCGCGGTGGTGAAGACGAGCGGCTCGAGGCCCGCCGACTCGTCGGCCATGATCTGGCTGGCGACGTTGGCCGCGGCGTCCACCGTGTCGACGAACGGGATCGTGTGCTTGCGGAACACGAACCCGGGGAAGTTCGCGAGCAGGGCGTTGCCGAGGGTCTCGGCGGTGATCCCCGTGCTGTCGGAGACGAAGTACGCCGCACGCACCGGATGCGTCGGCGCGTCTGCGGCGGGAGTGGCGGCCATGCCACGACTCTAAGCGGCAGACAAGGCGAACTTTCGCCAGATCGCTGAGTCAAGAAGTCGGAAATTTGCGCTCAGGATAAGGGTGGTGAGTCCTGCGACCGGAACCGCCTCGCGGCACGGTGACGGTCAGCTCGGGCCGCGCCAGACCTGCTGCTCGCGTTCCGCGAATGCCCGGAATGTCGTCGCGGGCCGGCCGGTGAGCCTGCGGACCATGCGGTTGGGCAGGGCGGAGATGTTCATGCGCACGACCCGGTAGATCATCTTCTGCACGGCGATGTAGTCCTCGGGCCACCCCTCCTCCTCCAGTCGTGCGAGATACTCGCGTTCGCTGGGCCGGGCGTAGCGGATGGTGCGTCCGAGCACATCGCTGAGGATGCGGGCGACACCGCGGTACGAGAGCGACTGCTCCCCGCTGAGCGTGTATGCCCGGCGCAGGTGGCCGGGTTCCGTGAACACGGCTGCCGCGACCGCGCCGATGTCTCGTGCGTCGATGAATGCGGTGAAGGCCCGCCCTGCGGGGAGGAAGATCTCGTCGTGGTCCCGGATCCCGTCACGGTAGGTGGTGGACAGGTTCTGCATGAAGAAGTTCGGACGCAGGAACGTGTACGGCGCATCCCGCTGCTGCAAGTAGGCCTCGACCGCGTGGTGCGGCGTGCTCTTGTTGTGCTGCACACCCTGCAGCGACAGGAAGACGATCTGCCGGATGCCGCGGTCGAGCGCCTCGTCGATGAGCGGGAACAGGTACCGCTGCACGTCCTCGACCGGCGGCGGCCGCATGAGGAACAGGCGGTCGCATCCCTCCAGCGCGGCCCCCAGTGCAGGGCGATCCCATCCGAACTCGAACTCACGGATCTCCACGTCGGCAGGGAACCGTGCAGCAGAAGGGTCCCGGACGGCGGCGACGACCTGCTCGCCGCGTTCGAGCAGAGTCTCGACGACGGCGGATCCGACGATGCCGGTGGCGCCGGTGACGAACACAGCGCTCATGTGCGCATCCTCCCCTTGGCCAGCAGGCCGGCGAGCCGGCGCAGCTCGGCGGCATCGAGCCCGTCGAAGCGAGACGACAGACGCGCGACTTGGTCGCGTTCGAACGCACCCACCTGGGCCTGAGCCGTCGCCGTGAGCCGGATGATCCGCACCCGACCATCCTCTTCCGTGGTCACGGATTCGACCAGCTCGAGGTCGCGCAGCGGACCGAGCAACTGGGTCACCGCCCCCGGCGTCACGCCCAGGGCGTCAGCGAGATGCCCGGCGGTGACGGCGGCGTCCGAGTGGGCGAGGATGAACATCGCATCGAGCTGGCGTCGCGACAGCCGATGCTCGCCGAACGGCCGTGCACCGACGGTGGCGAGCTCACGGCCTATCCCCGCGACCTCGAGCAGGACGGCGGCGATGAGGTCGGAACGGGCGCTCACGTCAGTCGCTCACGAACGGCAGCTGCCGGATGAAGGTGCGATCCTCGACCTGGGTGAGGATGAAGTCGGCCAGGTCGTCGCGGCTGATCGCGGTGCTCGCGTTCACTCCCACCCAGCCGACTCGGTAGGCACCCTTGCCGGGGTTCTCGGTCAGCCGACGGACCCGGACCACGGTCCAGTCCAGCCCCGACTCCTCCAGGACGCGCAGGTGCTGCTCCGCGTCTGCCAGGACATGCCCTGACAGCGTCTTCAGCAGAAACCGGATCACCCGGTCCGCAGTCTTCGGTCGGTCGTGACCGGCGGCGCGCAGGCCGCCGCCGGAGAGCGTGACGATGCGCCGCACCCCCTGCGCCTTCATGGCATCGACGATCAACCGCGTCCCGTCGGCCTGCAGAGTGGGCGAAGAGCCCTTCACCTGACCGAAGAGCGACAGCACCGCATCCGACCCCGCCACTGTCTGTTCCACCGCTGCCGGGTCCAGCACATCGCCGGTCACGACGGTGAGGCGGTCCGAGGACACCTCCAGCTTGCCGGGGTCGCGGACCAGCGCCCGCACCGAGAAGCCGGCTTCCAGTGCGCGAACGAGGACACGGCGGCCGGTCTTGCCGGTCGCTCCGAACAGGGCGATGGTCGTCATGCCAATAGTTTAGTAGCTAAACGAGTGTGGGCGATACCGGTCGTTGCCATCCGCCGGACAGTCGAGAACGAGCGCGCTACACTCGCTGACGGAATCTTGAGGATATCGGGGCGGACAACTCGAGAAAGGGGCTGGCACAGTGAGCGATGCGCATGCGGGGATCGTCTGGAATCCCTCCAAGACCACCGAGAGCGAGCTCCGGGCGGCGCTCGAGGCCACCCACGCCGGAGAGGTCAGCTGGTTCGAGACCAGCGAGGACGACCCGGGACGGGATGCCACGCAGAGGGCGCTCGACGCGGGCGTCGACCTGATCCTCGCCGCCGGCGGCGACGGGACGATCCGAGCGGTCGCCGAGCATCTCGCCGAGACGCAGGCGGAGACAGACCTGGGCATCATCCCGCTCGGCACCGGGAACCTCCTCGCCCGCAATCTCGGAGTCCCCCTGAACGACCTGACGGCGGCGTTCACCCGAGCGTTCGAGGGAACAGCCCAGCCGGTCGACATCGGCTGGGCCGAGATCTTGCTTCCCGCCGGGGTGCAGCGGCGCGCCTTCGCGGTGATGGCCGGATTCGGCATCGATGCGCACATGATCTCCGAGACGGACGACGATCTCGAAGACAGGGCCGGCTGGCTCGCCTACGTCGAATCCCTCGGCCGGGCGGTGTCGGCCAGCGAGGTCATCGACATCCGTCTCGGCGCCGACGGTGGTCCAGCGGAGCGCGAGAAGGCCCACACGCTCATCGTCGGCAACTGCGGCACGCTGCAGGGCGGCATCACTCTGCTGCCAGACGCGGATCCGCAGGACGGACAGCTCGACCTTCTCGTGCTGCACGCGGACGGCATCGCCGGATGGATCGACACCATGCGGAACCTGGCGTGGGACAACGGGCTGAAACGGCTCCTGAAGCCGGGCGGCGAGCAGGGTCAGGCCGAGGGTAGCGACAGCACCACGCATCGCCGCCTCACGTCATTGACGATCGAGCTCGATGAGCCGCGCGTGTTCGAAGTCGACGGCGACAACCTGGGGGACACCACGCGGGTCGAGATCAGCATCCAGCCCGGCGCCGTCCGCATCCGCTAGCGGGGCCTGGGGCCGCCACCGCAGCGGTGACGGCCCGAGCATTCATTCGCCGTGATCGGTGCGGCGCGGCCTCCGCGCGAAGAGCACAGCGGCACCCGCCGTGGCGACGAGCACGACGGCGCCGATCCCCAACCCGATCCACAGCCCCGTCGGTGCTGACGACGAGCCGGCTGCGTCGGACGAGTCGGCGGACGCCGGCGCCTTCGGGCCGCACTGCGGATCGGCCGAACCCTTCGCAGCCGCAACATTCCCGTCAGGGGCGAACGTGAAGGTGAAGGTGCCGGCCACGGGATGGCCGTCGGAGGACACCACCCGCCAGAGCACTTCGTAGTCGCCCTCAGGGCCCGCCTGCACCGGCGTGGACACGACGGAGCCGTTCAGGGCGGGGCATCCGGTCTCGTAGTACCTGCCGTCCGGTCCCTTGACCTGGATGACGTCGGCGCCCTCGCCACCGATCGGGTCGGCGCTGAAGGTCAGATCGACCTTCGTCAGGGTCGTGACAGTCGAACCCGTGGCGGGGTCGGAGTCGACGAGCGAGTCGTG
The DNA here is from genome assembly GCF_021582875.1 of Microbacterium sp. KUDC0406. NCBI lineage: Bacteria > Bacillati > Actinomycetota > Actinomycetes > Micrococcales > Microbacteriaceae > Microbacterium > Microbacterium sp. KUDC0406. Next base: position 3,057,768 of record NZ_CP091138.1, read on the forward strand.
CGCGGACGCGGCCGTCGCACCGACCGGGACGGCGATGAGTCCGAGCAGGATCCCGACGACGGCCCAGGCGGTGCGTCGGCGGGCGGTCACCGCTTCGCCTTCCGCGTGCGACCGACCGCGAACGCGCCCAGCAGCACGCCGGCCACGGCGAGCACCAGTGCGGAGATGCTCAGGCCGAGAGGCAGTCCGTCGCCGGTGGCGGGGGAGGCGGCATCGGCCGGCGTCACCGTCGCATCATCCGTGGCGTGATGATCGCTCGAGGGAGGTGCGTCGTTGATCCAGAGGACGGGCGCGGGTTCGAGCGTGTCGTCCTTCTCCATCTCCTCGGGCGTCGCCTTCCACTCCACGACCTTGCCGTCGCTGTAGGTCTGCGTCGCGGGCATGACCACGTGCCCCGTGTCGGGCACCGGGCCCAGTGCGACGACGAAGGCCTGGAACTGGCCGGGGGCGATACCGTCGCCGGTGGCGGTGAAGGTGATGGTGGTCGGCGCCTCGGTGATGGTGTTCCCCGAGACCTCCACCGGCTCGGGGAGCTTCTCCTCGGTGACCTGACCGGTCCAGCCCGGGGTGGGCTGGTAGCTGACCGACGTGAACGGGGTGTCGGTGGGAAGGTGCACGACGACCTTGGTCGTGCTGGCCGTGTCGGATTCGGTCGGTACGCGGAAGGTGGCGTAGGTCCACCCTCCGGCCTCGGCCTGGTCGGGGTTGACGGTGACGTGCGCGGATGCCGCGAACGGAACGCCGAGCGCGAGAACGGCGCCGGCGGCGATGCCCGCGAAGGCGCGGGTGAGCAGGGTGGTCTTGGGCATGAGTCAGCTTTCTGTGCGCGCGCAGAAACGCTCTGCGCGCAGAGGGTGTGAGAGAAGTGGTGGGATGTCACGCCGTGACCGGCGGACCCCTTCTCGACACTGCACAGGTCAGGTGCACAGAAGATGCGACGAACACCCGCCCGAGGACGACACGGAGACGGACAGCGATCCGCGGAGCGCTCCACGACAGCAGACGAGTCACGAGCGACCAGCCGGTCAGCTCGAGCAGCATCCGGATCGCGCGCTCACCGTGCCCGATCGCGAGGATCGTGACGATGGCGGCGAACACGTGCGCCAGCCACATCGCCGGGTCGGAGTGCGTCGTCTGCGCCGTCTGCGTCGTCTGCGCGGCCGCGGCGGAAGTGGTGAGCACGGTGATCTGCCCGTGCGCGTGTCCACCCGCGCCGCTCACGAACGCCGCGCCGCCGGAGCTCTCTCCGACGCCGATCATCAGCATTCCGTGCAGCACGAACTGGCTGAGACCCACTGCCACCGACAACCGGAACCAGGACAGGGCCTTGCCGGCCAGCAGCACGCAGAGCGGCATCGCGAATGCGAGCGCCAGCACGACGCCGAGCAGCGGCGCGGGTTGTCCGTGCGCGACGGAGTGCGGCACCGCGGCGGCGAAGATCGCCACAGACGCGGCCACGCATCCGCGTACGCCGCGGGCAGCCCTCGATTCGAGCACCGTCCGAATCTACCAACGAATCGTCCGGAGGGACCTGGACGTACCGCGCTATCTGCGTCTTGCGGACATGGTGACGACGATGAATCCGATCAGCATCGCGCCGGCGTCCACCTCGGCCGGCTGGTCTGCCCGCTCTGGACTCGTCATGGTCACCTCCCGAGCTTCTTGGCCTGCTTCATGGCTGAGCGGGCGGCCTCGTCTGCGCGTTTGAGTGCCTTCTTGCGCGCCTTCTTCACCTTGGGGTCGTTCCACACGGCGTCGATGCTCGCCCTGATCTCGCGGTATCGGCTGCGACCGGCCTTCGCGCCGTAGAAGTACGCCACCATCGCGATCACGGCGACGCTGAACCAGAAGAAGTACTTTCGCATTTCGCTCTCTTTCCTCGAGAAGGAGGTCCTTGCCATCGATCCCGCACGGAACCCGCGGGGATGAAGGTGATGCCTGAACGATCATGCTGTGCCCAGATTCTGACGCCAGGTCATTGACAAATGCAGGGGGCTGTCAGTACGCGTTCCGGAACACGCAGGCGGTCTCAGGGCCTTCGACGGAGGGATGAGCGTCTCATCTGGATTGAGAACTCACAGTGGAGGGGCTGACGGGAATCGAACCCGCGCTGTCTGCTTGGGAAGCAGAAGTTCTGCCATTGAACTACAGCCCCGAGATGGTGCCTGGCCAGCATAACAAACCGCGGGGGTGGGGCGTTTCGTCTCGCTGGCGCTCGCTCAACGATCCGGGAGGGCTGGCGCTCGCTCAACGATCCGGGAGGGCTGGCGCTCGCTCAACGACCCGGGATGACTGGCGCTCGCTCAACGACCTGGGATGACTGGCGCTCGCTCAACGACCGGGTGGGAGTGGCACCCCGGTACCACTCCCACCCCGCAGGATCATCCAGCAGACGGACGCGCCGGCCACAGCATCCCCCGTAGCGTCGGAGGCATGATCACAGCAGAAGGCCTCGGCAAGAGGTTCGGAGACAAGAAGGCCGTCGACGACGTGTCGTTCACCGTGCGGCCCGGGATGGTCACCGGGTTCCTCGGGCCGAACGGCGCCGGCAAGTCGACCACGATGCGCATGATCGTCGGTCTCGACCGTCCGACCGAGGGCCGGGTCACCGTCGCCGGGCAGGAGTACCGCCGGCTGCCCGCGCCGCTCACCGAGGTGGGCGTGCTGCTCGACGCCAAGGCCGTGCACACCGGCCGCACCGCGCGCAACCACCTGCGCGCGATGGCTGCGACCCACGGCATCCCGTCGTCCCGGGTCGACGAGGTCATCGACCTCGCCGGCATCGGATCGGTCGCGAACAAGCGCGCCGGCAAGTTCTCGCTCGGCATGGGCCAGCGCCTCGGCATCGCCGCCGCGCTGCTCGGCGACCCGCACACCCTCATCCTCGACGAGCCGGTCAACGGCCTCGACCCCGAGGGCGTGCGCTGGGTGCGGCAGTTCGTACGGCACGCGGCATCCGAGGGACGCACCGTGCTGCTCTCCAGCCACCTCATGAGCGAGATGGCGCAGACCGCCGACCACGTCATCGTGCTCGGCCGCGGCAAGGTGCTGGCGGATGCTCCGCTCGATGACCTCGTGCGCGCCTGGACGAGCACGACGGTGCGCGTGCGCACCCCGCGCGCCGCCGACCTCGCCGCCCTGCTGGGCGGCCCCGACACCGAGATCGTCAGCACCGGACCCGAGACCTTCGACGTTGTCGGCGTCCCCGCGTCCCGCATCGGCGACCTCGCCGCCGAGCGCGGCATCCCGCTGCACGAACTCACCCCGACCTCGGGATCGCTCGAAGAGGCCTACATGGCCCTCACCGGCGACGCGGTCGAGTACAAGAGCAAGGAGATCGCATGAGCGTCCAGACCGCGCCGGCACGGCGCACGCACACCGAGTCGCCGTACCGGCTCTCGTTCGGTCGCGCCCTGCGCAGCGAGTGGATCAAGCTCGCCACGGTCCGCTCCACCTGGTGGTCGATCGCGATCACTGCGGCGCTGACCATCGGCATCGCCGTGCTGATCGCCGCCTCGGTTCCCGAGGACAGCGGCTTCCCGGGCATCCAGGCCGTCGTCTCGCCGATCCAGTTCACGATGCTGCTCGCCGGCATCCTCGGTGCGATCGCCGTGACCGGTGAGTACTCCACGGGCATGATCCGCTCGACGCTCACCGCGAACCCGGTGCGCGGCAGTGTTCTCGCCGCGAAGGCGACCGTGCTGGCCGTGTTCATGTTCGTCGCCTCGCTGGTGATCTTCGCGGTCTCGGCGGCGGTCGTGTCGCCGATCCTCGCGGGCAAGGACCTCGCGATCGACTGGTCCGACGTCGAGGGCTCGATCCTCCCCGTGCTCGTCGCCTCGGTGACCATGGCCGTGTTCGCCCTCATCGGCGTCGCCTTCGGATTCATCATCCGCAACGGCGCCGGCGCGATCGCCGCGACCGTCGGCCTGCTGTTCGTGCTGCCGGTCGTGACGAGCATGTTCGGCATGGCGGGCGAGGCCTGGCGCTGGATTCAGGACGCCGCGTACTATCTGCCCGCCTCCGCCGCGCAGAACGTGATCCTGCCGCAGGACGACTGGGGCCTCACCTGGCAGGTCGCGTCACTGACGCTGGCCGCGTGGGTCGTCGCCGGCATGCTGGGCGCCTGGGCGGTGCTGCGCAACCGCGACGCCTGATCCCTGCGAAGAGCCTGATGCACCGAGCAGAATGGGCAGCGTGACCTCCGACAGCCGCAGTTCGTCCGCCCGTGAGGGCGATGAGCTGCGGCTGCCGCGTCCGCCCGGTGTGATCCGGAGGTTCTGGGCGCGGCATCCGCTGTTCGCCGACATCCTCATCGCGCTGAGCTGCCTGCTGCTCGGGCTCGTTCCGGGCGCCAGTCTGGACGCATCCGTCGGCGCTGCGGTGCGGATCGGCACGCTGGCGATGCCCTTCACCGTGATCGTCGCCTGTCTGCTGCTGCTTCGGCGGCGGCAGTGGCCGGTGGTCGCGTTCGTGGCATCCATGGTCGCGGCGGTCTCGTACCTGTTCGCCGCAAATCCCGCCGGCGGGCCGCTGCTGCTCGTCACCAGCTACACCCTCGCCGTGTACCGGTCGGTCCGCGCCTGTTGGACGGCTCTCGGCATCGGGATCGGCGGCCTCGCCGTCATCGGCGTCTCGCTGTCGCTCACCGGCACGATCACCTGGAGCGCGTCGATCAACGCCATCCTCGGCGAGCTGGTCCTCGGGCTGATCGGCGCTCTCATCGGAGTGAACGTCGGCAACCGCAAGCGCTACATGGAGGCGGTGCTCGCCCGGTCGCGCCAGCTGCTGGTCGAGCGCGATCAGCACGCGCAGCTCGCCGCCGCAGCGGAGCGGGAGCGCATCGCCCGCGAGATGCACGACATCGTGTCGCACTCGCTGACGGTCGTGGTCGCGCTGTCGGAGGGGGCGGCGGCGACCGGCGACCCGGATCGGGCGCGGGATGCCTCGCTCGCGGCCGCCGACACGGCCCGCAGCGCCCTGTCCGAGATGCGCTCTATGCTCGGCGTGCTGCGCGCCGGCGATGCTCCGCTCGAACCGGCTGCTCCGATCGATCCGGCGGAGCCCGTCGCCGCCGCCCGGCGCGCGGGCTTCACGGTGTCGCTCATCACCACGGGCGCGCCCGAACTGCCGCCGACGGTGTCCTTCGCGGTCGGCCGCATCGTGCAGGAGGGACTCACCAACGCCATGCGGCACGCGCCGAAGGCGACGGCGATCGATGTGCGCATCGACTACGCCGATCCGCTCGTGGTCGAGATCGTCAACGACGGCGCCACGACGGCGACGGATGATCCGGGCTTCGGCCTGCGCGGACTCGCCGAGCGCGCCGCGCACCTGGGCGGTTCGTTCCGCTCCGGCGCCGTCGGCGGGGGACGATGGATGCTGCGCGCCGAACTGCCGCACCCTTCGACAGGCTCAGACCGTTCGACGGGCTCAGGGGCCCAGGCGGGCTCTGACCCTTCGACAGGCTCAGGGGCCCGAGAACCTGGGTCGCTGAGCCTGTCGAAGCGCCCCCACGACCCGGAGACCACATGACCGAACCCATCCGCGTGCTGCTCGTCGACGACCAGCAGCTCATCCGCGTCGGCTTCCGCATGGTGCTCGAGGCGGAGGGCGACATCCAGGTCGTCGGCGAAGCCGGCGACGGCGCCGCGGCGGTGCGCCAGGCCGGCCTGCTCGCGCCCGACGTCGTCCTGATGGACGTGCGGATGCCGGGCATGGACGGCATCGCCGCCACGGAGAGCATCGTGCAGGAGCATCCCGGCATCCGGGTACTGGTGCTGACCACCTTCGATCTGGACGAGTACGCGTTCGGCGCGATCCGCGCCGGTGCGAGCGGCTTCCTGCTCAAGGACGCTCAGCGGCACGAGCTCGTCGCCGCCGTGCGCGCGGTGCACCGCGGCGATGCCGTGCTGGCGCCTCGGGCGACGCGCGCCTTCCTGAACCAGCTGTCCGCCCAGCCGGCCGTGGCGGCATCCGGCCCCGACCCGACCGCTGAGCTGACCGAGCGCGAGCGGGAGGTGTTCCTCGCGATCGCGGAGGGGCTGACCAACAGCGAGATCGCGGAGCGGTTCTTCCTCAGCGAATCGACCGTGAAGACGCACGTGGGCCGGGTGCTCGCGAAGCTCGATGCGCGTGACCGCATCCAGGCCGTGATCATCGCGCACCGGCTGGGGCTCGTCTGAACCTCACCGGCGGGCCGGGCGCGTTTCGCCTCAGTCGCAGGCTCCCTCGCTCAACGACCCGGGAAGAGTGACCCCCTCGGTCGTTGAGCGAGCGGAGCGAGACGAAACGCGCCCCCTCGGTCGTTGAGCGAGCGGAGCGAGACGAAACGCGCCCCCTCGGTCGTTGAGCGAGCGGAGCGAGACGAAACGCGTCGGCTGACCTGGGGGCGTTTCGTCACTTCGACTCGCTCCGCTCGCTCAGTACGGCGCTCGCTCCTTCGTCGCTCGCTCAACGACCGCCCGGTACGCTGAACTCGTGCTTCTCAGCGATCGCGACATCAGGGCAGAACTGGCATCCGGCCGCGTCGGACTCGATCCGCTGGATCTCGGGATGGTGCAGCCGTCGAGCGTTGACGTGCGGCTGGATCGCTACTTCCGGCTGTTCGACAACCACAAGTACCCGTTCATCGATCCGGCCGAGGACCAGCCCGAGCTGACCCGCCTGATCGAGGTCGACCCGGATGAGCCGTTCGTGCTGCATCCGGGTGAGTTCGCGCTCGGCGCGACGTTCGAGCAGGTCACACTGCCCGACGACATCGCCGCGCGACTGGAGGGCAAGTCGTCGCTCGGCCGGCTCGGCCTCATCACGCATTCGACGGCGGGATTCATCGATCCCGGATTCACCGGGCATGTGACGCTCGAGCTGGCGAACGTGGCCACGCTGCCGATCAAGCTGTGGCCGGGCATGAAGATCGGCCAGCTGTGCTTCTTCCGGCTGAGCTCGGCGGCCGAGAACCCGTACGGATCCGGTGCGTACGGCAACCACTACCAGGGGCAGCGCGGGCCGACGGCATCCCGCTCGTTCCAGAACTTCCACCGCACGGATGTCGGCGTGACCGATGCGGGCGCGACCGGCAACTGACGCGCGGGCGGCTGAGCCGGTGGGCGCGCCGGCGTTGTCGCGGTTCGGGGTGTGTCGGGGATGGGTTTCGTTGGTGCGTGACCAGGGTGGCCGTGAAAGGCATCCCTGAGGCGTCGGCCCCCAGCGTCGCCGGGGGCGCAGTGTCGGTCGGGGATGGGTTTCGGCGGTTCGCGGCCCAGGAGCCCGTGAAAGCCATCCCTGAGGCGCGGAATGCAGACGCGAAGAGGGCCTCGATCACACGGTGATCGAGGCCCTCTCGTCTGAGCTCGTCACAGCTCAGTGGGTGTGGATGTGGATGTGCTGCGCCTGCGGGGCGTGCCCGTGGCGGCGGCCGTGACCGCGGCACTCGTCCTGCATCCGGTCGGCCTGCGGGAAGCCGGGGCCCCAGTGGCCGTGTCCGCGGTGGCCACCCTCGGCGGCGCGGCGCTCGAAGTGACCGTGGCCGCGACCGTGCGGGCCGAAGCGGTGCTCACCGCGACCGCGACCGCGGTGGCGACGGGGGAGCGGCTTGCCCTCCTCGTAGCCGAAGGCGCGGGCGACGTTCCCGAGAGACGCCGTCATGACGGCGTAGTCCTCGGGGGTCACGACCTCGGCGACCTGCGCGCGGATGCCGTCGACGACGGCGCCCAGGCGCTCCTTGGCGACGCGGCCGGAGTCGGTGAGCTGCCAGGAGCCCTCGGTGCGGGTGACCCAGCCGCGCTCGGCGAGCCGGCAGATCTTCGGGGTGTGCTGGTCGCCGCCGTCGGCGACGACGTTCAGCAGTCGCCAGTCGCGACGCGTGATGCCCTCGTTCTCGAAGGCCGTGGCGAACCGGTCTGCCATCAGGCGGTCGATCGCGGTGATCCAGAAGCCGAAGGGGTGGGAGCTGTTGTTCTCAGAGCTGTTCATGGGAAGTCCTTTACTTGTCATGTTGCATGTATATGCAGTATGACATGCAATATCGATCCATGTCAAGCCACATGTAAAATCGGATGCATGACCAGCCCGCAGCGGGATCCCGCAGACCTCATCGCCGACGCCCTCTCGAGGCTGCGTGGTCGGGGGCCGTCGCGGGCGCACGATGGCCACGGCCGCGAGGGGCACGGTGGTCCGCACGGTCATGGCGGCGGTATGCACGGGCATCCGGGTCCGCACGGAGGCGGCCCGTGGGGCCGGCACGGCGGTTGGGGCGGCCCGGGGATGCGCGACTTCCCGGCGCGGCTGCGGATGCTGGAGGCGCTCGCCGCGGCATCCGCCCCGCTCGGCGTGAGCGACCTGGCGGAGGCGATCGGCGTCGACCAGCCTCGCGCTTCGCGGCTGGTGCAGCAGGGTGTCGAGAACGGGTGGGTGCGGCGCGAGGCCGACCCGGACGACGCGCGTCGCACCCGGATCGTGCTGACGGATGACGGCAGGCGCATGCTCGGCGGCGTGCGCGGGCAGCGCCGCGACCGGCTCGACAGGGCGCTCACCGCACTGAGCGAGGACGAGCGCACCGAGCTCGCGCGTCTGCTGGGGAAGCTCGCCGACAACTGGGAGTGAGGGTTCGGCTCGCGGACGTGCGCTCTCGACCGCGCGAACAGTCTCGTCGTCGGCCGAGGTGACCTCCCGGACGATCGGTCGGATGCTCCGGACACACGGTCGGGCGCGCCCGCGCACCGGGCGGGATGCTGGATCAATGACCACGACCGCACCTCTTCCCGTGACGACCGCCCCCGCTCCGCCGCGCCTGCGCTACGGCGCGCTGCTGACGATGACCGCGATGAGCTTCCTGCTCGTCACGGCCGAGTTCCTCCCGGGCGGCGTGCTCACCGAGATCGCGCGCGATGTCGGTGTGACCACCGGGCAGGCCGGCCTGATGGTCGCCGTCACGGCACTGGCGGGGCTCGTCGTCGCCCCGACGGTCGGCCTGATGTTCCCCCGGCTCGACCGCCGCTCGCTGCTGGTGTGGATGGCGATCGCCGCCACAGTGTCGAACGCGATCGTCGCCATTGCGCCGAACCTGCCGCTGCTGCTGGCCGGACGCGTGCTGCTCGGCGGGGCGCTCTCGGCCTTCTGGGCGATGTCGATCACCGTGGCCTCGAAGATCGGCGGCCCTGACCGGCTGGGAAAGGCGGTGATGTTCACCACCGCTGGAGGGTCGCTCGCGACCGTCGCCGGCGTGCCGGTCGGCGTGATGCTCAGCGAAGTCGTCGGCTGGCAGGGAGTCTTCGGCCTCGCTGCGGTGGCCACCGCGCTGCTCGCGGTCGCACTGCGGGTGCTGCTGCCGCAGGTGCCGTCCGAGGGCTCGGCGTCGCTCCGACCCCTGGTCGGCACGCTGCGCCTCCCGGGCATCGGGCTCGGTTTCGTCGGGCACATGCTCGTCGTGCTGGGTCACTTCCTCGCATACACCTACATCCGCGTCGCGCTGGAGAGGGTGCAGGATGGCGGGCATCCGATCGATGCCGGACTGATCATCGCCCTCCTGGCGGCCTTCGGCATCGGCGGCCTGGCGGGCAACTTCCTGATCGGGCTGATCGTGGACCGGGCGTACGCGGTGCTGGCGGTGGTCACCCCGGTCGTGGTCGCCGCGAGTGCGATCGTGCTGATCGCGGCATCCGGTTCGCCGGTGCTCGTCGGCGTCGCGTCGTTCGTGTGGGGCTTCTTCTTCGCGTCCTGGCTGCTGATCGTGAACACCTGGGTCGGCAAGCGGATGCCGGATCGGCTGGAGGCCGGCGGCAGCATCTCGGTGGTCGGGTTCCAGGCCGCCATCATGATCGCCGCGGCGATCGGCGGGATGCTCGTGGACGGGCTGGGGATCGTGCCGGTGTACGTCGTGGGGGCGGCGAGCCTGGTGGTCGGCGCCGTGCTGTTCGGGCTGTCGGACCGGGCGGCGGCGCGGGCGGTGATCAGGGTTTGCTGACAGGTGAGGGCTCATCCGGATGATTCCGGAGGAGCCCTCTGCGTCAGGCCGTCACGAGCTGATGCTGCGCGCGCCAGGCGGAGGGCGTCGTTCCGACGTGGCGGCGGAATGCGCGGCTGAATCCCTCGTCCGAGGCGTAGCCGAGCTCACGCGACACAGCGCTCACGCCGAGGCCGCGTGCGAGCAGGTCCTGGGCGGAGCGCATCCGCACCGTGGTGACGTATCCGGCGGGGGAGACGCCGTAGACGAGGCGGAACCGCTCCGCGAAGACCGACCGTGACATCGCGCCGACGGCGGCCAGCGCCTCGACGGTCCAGTCCCGGCCGGGTTCGGCGTTGATCGCGTCGACGACGCGGCCGAGGAAGGGATCGGATGCCGCGGCCGGCCACCCCTCCGGGGCGCAGCCGCCGGCGGCCCAGGCGCGGATCACCGACGCGAGCACGGTCTTGGCCATCATCCGGCAGATCACTCCGTCGCCGGCGCGCTTGGTGCAGTCGTCGGGGGAGCCGGCGTCGAGGCCCATCACCTGCGCGAGCGCGGCTGCCGCCGGTTCGATGGTCGCGAAATCGGTGATCCAGGCGAGGTCGGGCAGCAGGGCGGAGATGTACGCGGCCTCGTCTGCGAGTGCGAGCTCCGAGAGCAGCACGGATGCCGCGCCCTGGGCGACCAGGGCGGTGGACGGGCGTCCGCTCACGAGCAGCACGTCGCCGGCGGTGAGGCGCCGGACGGACTGTCCTGCGCTGCGGATCTGCAGGTTGCCCGAGAGCACGTACGCGAACGAGAGCGCAGCCGGGTCGACGACCAGGGTCGCATCGTCGATGAGCCGGTGGCGGCGCTGGTTGCGGATGCTCACGTCGACGGCGTCGAGCAGAGTCGCGAGCGCGTCGCCTCGGTCATGGTCGGCCGAGTCGTCGTGCGGGCGCGGCGGCGTCATCGCGATCAGGCTCATGAAGGGACGAACCGCGGGGGTGGGGTGGGTATTCCGGGGAGGTCACGCTCGGTCTCAACCGGTAGGATGTCGCGGTGCGCCTACAGGGGTCGGCACGACGGAGAGGACTCGATGGTCAGTGCAGTAACCCCCATGAAGCCGCGTCTCGCGTATCTGGATGCGCTCCGGCTGGTGGCAGCGCTAATGGTCGTCTTCTACCATTACATTGGTCGCAACCACTCCCACTGGGGTGCTGATGTCGAAGTGCTGTTCCCCTTCGTCTCGAAGTTCACCTCGTGGGGCGCGCTCGGAGTTCAACTCTTCTTCCTGATCAGCGGGTTCGTAATTCTCATGTCGGCAGAAGGACGGACCCTCGGTGCTTTTGTGGCGTCGCGCGTGTCACGACTGTATCCGGCGTATTGGTTTGCCGTGTTGTCGACCGCGGCGATGATGACTTGGATCGCACGCCCCGGAGAGTTCCGGGACGTTTCGATTCAAGAAGTGCTGATCAACTTGACGATGATGCAGAGCGGCTTCGGAGTCAGGTCGATTGACGGCGTCTATTGGACTCTGTGGGTCGAACTCCTCTTCTACATCATGATCGGGTGTCTGGTCCTGATCGGGATCACAGAGCGCCGGGTGCTCGCCATCGCGTTGCTGTGGCCGCTGATCGGCGCCATCGCGCAGAACTCCGACGCAACCTTTCTGACCGCAATACTGTCGCCGCAGTACGCGCCTTTCTTCTCCGCCGGAATGGTGCTGTACCTCATCTACAGCCGCGGACACAACGTGCTCCGATGGCTGGTTTTTACATACGCGTCCCTCGTCGCGGTGTTTCAAGCATCGACCTACTGGGTTGCAGGAGCGATGAGTCGTGACACCGAACGAAACCTGTCACCAGCCTTCGGCGCGGTCGTCGTGGTACTCATGATCGGTGTCGTGATTCTCGTGACGCTAACGCCGTTGTCGCATCGTGGTCCTAGATGGCTGGTGACAGCTGGTGCATTGACGTATCCGCTCTACCTGATCCACGAGAACTGGGGTTGGTGGATGATCGGCTGGCTTGATCCGCTGTTCGGTAAGTGGGCAACGGTCGCGGTCGTGGTCTTGACGATGCTTGTTGCGGCGTTCGTCATCGAACGGCTCATCGAACGGCCATTGCGCAAGGTGCTTTCAAGTGGGATCAAGTCGTCGTTCGAACAGATGCTGACTGGCCGTGCGAGTACCGGGTTAGGCCGGCAACCGGAGGTGTCAGTCGGGCCCTCAGGAGCTTCATCGTGACGCAGTAGCGGCGTTGGCAGGCCGAGGCTACTGCGTCCCGGCTGAGGCTTCCTCGACCCGCACGGCGACGATCTGCCCGGTTAGGTCGCTGTCCAGTACCTTCAGGCTCACTTCGGCGACCTGCCGGGGGTCCAACAGGCTGCTTATAGGCTCTTCACCAAACGCATTCGTTCGCATCGGGGTGCGGGTGCGCTGCGGATTGATGCAGTTGATACGCACGCCGTCCTCCGCCCATTCCTCGGCGAGCGACTGAGTCAGATTGACCACCGCTGCCTTGCTGGCGGAGTAGATGCCGTAGTTCGCGCGGCCTCGAGTATGCGAACTCGAGGTGAACAGCAGAACTTGGCCGCCGGTCTCCTTGAGGTACTTGTGAGCGGCGCGAGACACAATCACGGGCGCGAGAAAGTTGGTCTCGATACTGGACTCGATGTGTTTGACTTTCGTCTCAGTCAATGGGCCCATCCGCAGCACCCCAGCTGTCATCACCACCGCATCAATTCGCCCGAACGTGTCGTGTACTTCTTTGAGTGCCTTCTTCACCTGTGTGCGGGACCGCACGTTTGTCCCAGTCGTTGTTCGACTGAATTCGCGCACCTCCGCGCCCGCCTCCGCTGCCAGGTCAGCGATGCTCTGGCCGATCCCGTAGCTGCCGCCGAACACGACCACGACCTTACCGACGAGGTCGGGCAAGGCGGCATCTGCGGTAAGACTCGCGGTCTGCAACTGGAACAACTTGTCAGCGATGTGTACGTCGATCGGCTCGGTGACCTTCATGTTCTCGGCCGTGCCCTCCACGACATAGATAGGTGTCTCAGGCAGATACGTGAACACGACGCCGCAGTCGTCCGTCGCATGGAAGGTCTTGTCTTGGTTGGCGATTGCGTATGCCCGACGGATCGTGCCTAGACGGAAGGCCTGGGGGGTCTGCCCGCGGCGCAGCGCAGCTCGGTTCGGAATCCCCGTGATGTGCGATGCCGCGTCAACTTGGATGATCGTGTCGGCAGAGGGGATGGCGGTGTCGACGGCTTCATAGTGGTCGAGCGCCTCGACGCATTCCTCAAGGATGCGATCGTTGACAAACGGCCGCACTGCATCGTGGAAAAGCACCTTCGTTTCCGGATCATCCCCCAGCACCGCCAGCGCAACCTGCGTAGAGTCGTTGCGCGTCTCTCCTCCGGGAATGATGCGGGTGAGCTTTGGGAAGCGCTCCGGGTCCTTCAACGACTCCAGCTGTTCGATCGCCCCCGCGTTCATCACGATGATGATCTCGTCGATCGCCTGACTGCCGTTCATCACGTCGAGCGTGTGTTCGACGATCGCCTTACCTGCGATCTTGATGAGTTGCTTCGGGATACCGAGTCCGACGCGCACGCCTATGCCACCCGCCAGGATCACGGCAACGACTCGGGGCCGGGGGCTCATCGCGGACTACCCTGGGAGAATCGGCGCATCCCTCAATCGTAGTTGTCCATCCCGGAGGCTGCCGAAGCTAGGAGGACCGGTGGGGAATCCCGGAATGTCATTGGTGATCCCGATCTTCAACATGAAGACCTATCTGCCGGCTCTGCTCGAGTCACTCACTTCGCAGGCGACGGTGCCTTGTGCTGTTGAGATCATCTTCGTAGACGACGGAAGTACAGACGGCGGTGATGTGCTCGTGTCGAAGTGGATGGATGACGCCCGCTTCTCCTGCCGGCTTATACGCCAGAGCAACGGCGGCGTGAGCAGAGCGCGAAACGTCGGTCTTGCCGCTGCAGTTGGCGAATGGGTAACGTTTCCGGACTCTGACGATGTGCTGGACGGTCACTATCTTGAGCGTTCGTGGAGATTCCTGCAGTCGAAGTCTGGGCGGTGCTCCACAATCGTGGCGTCACGAGTTCTGCGTCTCAACGACCCGAACGGCAGCGTCACCGACGATCATCCGCTTCGGTTTCGATTTGAGAATGGCGGAAGGGTTCTGGACATGCTACGGTGCCCGGACTACTTTCAACTCCACGCGGCGTCGACCTTCTTCCGCAGACAGGATCTGCTCCTCACAGGTGCTCGGTTCCCAGAAGGCATATCGGCGTCCGAAGACGCGATGTTCATCGTAGAGCATCTGCTGGCGTCTCCGAATGCGCGCTTGGGCGTCAATCCTGGCGCCGTCTACCTCTACCGTCGGCGCGCGGGTGATTCTACGATCACGCGTTACATCGAGAAGCCCGCTATGGCCTACCAAGAACGGTTTGAGCAGTATGCGCGCATCCTTGAGCAAGCGTCGAGCGGGGGAGCGGTGCCTGCGTGGCTGCAATCGATCCTGCTCTATGAATTGCACTGGGCGCTCGCTCCGTGGCAGCGCGTCGGCGCTCGTCGCTCCGTCGTCAGCCCTCAACTTGGTCAGCGTATTCTCGATTCGATCGCCGCTTGCGCTCGATTCTTGGAGCCCGATGTGGTGATGGCCTACGACGCAACAGCACTCTCCATGGAGATTCGGCTGGTTCTCCTCGCACTCGGTGGGGCACCGCCACCGAGTTGGGTTCCTGATCATCTCGACTGCGTGGACGTGGAGGCGGGACGAAGCCGGTGGCGGAGATGGCGTCTGGCGACGGGAAACGCAACGGCGCTCCCCAACGGAGGACCACAAATCGATTGGGTGCGGCCGATCACCTACTTTGCCGAGACGCCGTTGATTGAGGTCTACGAGTGGCGTGCGGAACTGCGACACGGGCGAATCGGGGATCGTGCGGTATGGGCGGACAAAGCACGGCGCGCGCACATTGGTCAACGGGCCTTCGCGCTACCGTCCCGAACCGCTGATATGAGGGTCAGGCGGGTTCGATGGACTGGAGCCCGACTGCCTGTCCGTGCTCTGTGGTCTTTCGCAATAGAGGTTCTTCGCCGTAGCGCCATTGGCAGGAATCAATCGCGTGCCCTGCTTGCCCGAATAAAGGTGGCGGGAACGCAGAGGAAGAACGGAGGCACTGTGACGATTGTGGGTGGTGATCAGGCTGCCTCAACGATGACGCAGGTGAGTCCGAGGAACATGGATGATTTGTCCATCCGAGCAAGGCTTCTTCGGGCAGAGCAACTCGTTTCGAACGATCCTGTCGCGTCGATGGCCGTGCTGAGACGCACGTTGCCTCGGGTCGACCAGTGGAACCTCATCATCCTCGTTGATCGAGTTCTGGTGCACGATGATTGTCTCGCCCTCGCGGAGACGAGCGCACGTCAGGTCAGCCTTGCGGGGAGTCCGCCTAACGCGGTGTCAGGATGATGCCGATGTATGAACAGGGGACGGGGCAAGCACCGGTATCGCCGCAGGTAAGGACGCGATTCGGTGACGAGGAGGTTCACGTCGCGTCGATTGACATCATGGACGTGAACACGCGCTCGCAGGCGCCCTGATCGCGGAACGCGAAGAAGCGCTTGGCGCGTGCCCGGTACTCCTCCCATTCCGATCCGCGCTGGGTGATCGCCGCCGCGACGGAGTCGACTGTCGCTGACACGTCCGTTGTCACCGGTCCGAAGCCGTCGGTGCCGTACGAGAAGTACCCGGGGCGGTGGGGATGATCAGCGAAAAACGCTTCCCGGTCGAATTGGAAGTAGACGGCGGGCGTGCCGATGAAGGCGCTATCGAACGCGATCGACGAGTAGTCCGTGACCAGCAGGGAGCCGTTGGCGATCAGGCTCTGAATGTTGGTGGTTGCATATGTCTTCACCGTGACGTGGTCGGGCAGTTGCAGTCGGCCGATGTGCGGTTCCAGGTTCGGATGGGAAACGAAGATGATCTGCTTCCCGGCCTCAGCTGCGGCGAGGCGCAGCGCCTCCGACTGAAGCAGCGTGGTCCAGGCGCGGACGTACTCGGATTCTTCGAAGCCGGGAGCGAGTTCCCGCGAGTTTCCCTTGCCAGTTGCAGGACCCAGCAAGTACTCGCGCCACGTTGGGATGACGAGGATGTAGGGCCGCTCCGCAGGTGCCATGCTGGCGAGCCGCAGGAGTGCATCGTGCCGGGGAAACCCCGTGAGGGCGGACTCTCGCTCGGTGAATACATAAGGGGAACCATTCCCGACGAATGCCTCCTGCTCGTCGGGGCCGACGGAGATGATTCGCCGGATCGGCTTCGGATTCAGCCAACGGGAGATGTCGTCCTTGGTGACTCCGTGCTGCAAGAAGGTGTAGTTCCAGCTCCGCCCGGGGAACCGCTTCGGATGCAGAGGCTGGACAACGTATTTGTCGATGTGCGAGGAAGCGAGATGCTTCGCGCGAAGGAGGAGAAGCGTGTGCTGCCATGAGCCGAAAGCAACGACGCGGAACCCTTCCTTTCTGAGTCGAGACCAATCCGACGACTTCTTCGAAATCACGAACCAGGAGTTGATCTCAGGCTTGTGCTCCGAGACCCACCGGTACAGATGCTCGGCATTGTCCTGAGCTTGGGTGTCTCGATCCATGAACACCCAGGCATCTGCGTAGCGATTCGTGCGGGTGGCGATGAGACGTGTGAGCCGATCCCAGACACGAAAGAAGCGAGGACTGTTGCCCTGCAGAATGCGGCGAGCCTGTGTCTGTCGACGCCTGAAACTTGCGACGAGTCGTGCGCGTCGGCTGCTCTGACTATTGAGTTGCAGCGCACGCTGCGAGTAGCTGCCTCGGAAGCCGACACGGCGGGCCAATGCAGGCGAAAGCGTCCATGAGGCGGCTGCGTCTGTCGCCAGCTGAAAGCGTCGTGCCACGCCGTCTACGGACACGGTCATTCCCTCGTGGAAGGGAATCCAGACGATCCGCTCATGAACGAGGTTGCTCCGGAAGTACCTGATGCCGCGGTACTTGCTCCAGACTGGCTCAACTGGCGTGCCCTGAGATACGAACTGCTCATCAGCAGAATCAGACCGGGTGGTGTAGTACTTGACCTGCGCGAGCCCCCGGGTCTCGTCGATGCGCCAAAGAGTAACGGGAAACTGCGAAAGATCCGCCCCTCGGAGTGCGAGGAGGCCGACGCGAACTTCGGTGGAAAGATACGAGATCACGTATTCGGAGATCGCTTCATCGTCGATGTAGACGAGTACCCGCTTGACGGAGTCGAGGAACGCGCCACAAACCTCGTCTGTCAGGCCTTTCGTAGGTGTGTGGATTCGGGCATCCGCGCTGAAATACCACGACATGTCATACAGGAGGACATTTTGCACGAATCGTGGCAGACTGCCGCGTTTCGCGGCGATGTCCTCAGCGAGCCGCAACCATCCGCGAGTCGGAACTGTGAGGTACTTCTCGGGCTTCGACCAGCTCGAGCTCACCAGCGAACTCGCATCCGAACGCGTGCGGTAGTAGTAATAGGCCGAAGGCAACGTCTGTACGACGGGATCATCAAACACGGCAAGATAGCGTGTGACCAGATCAGCATCTTCAAAGTTCGGCCGAAGCTCGGTGTCGAAGTTCAGATCCTGAGCGCGCAGGACGGCGTGTCGGAGGAAGCTTGTCGCGCCGGATATCTTGAGCGCCGCAGGGCTGTCCAGTAAATGAAGGCGTCGAGGTCCTCCATTGAACATTCCGCGCAGGGGATGGCTGTTGCGATACGTCCCGTCGGACTCATTGAACATGATCAGCGGAGTCGCCACGAGACTGAGCGAGTCATCGGCGCCCTGCAATGCGCTGCGCACCTGGCTGAGGTAATCAGATGCCAGGATGTCATCCGGATCTGGAAACGACAGCCATTCTCCTGTAGCAATCGCGAGTCCCGCATTGCGGGCGCTACTGGCTCCGCCATTCTCCTGGCGAACGAGGTGACCGGAACGCATAGTGCCGGCCTTCGACTCCAGCCATCTCGTGATGAGGGCGTGCGACGCGTCGGGTGATCCGTCGTCGATGAACACAATCTCGACGTCGGAGAGGTCCTGACCATCGAGGCTGGACAAGAAGTCCGATAGGTACTCCTCGACACCGTAGACGGCAACAATGAGACTGATCAGAGGCGTTGTTGATGGCATTTCGGTCATTCTCGAGGGTGATCTGAGTGGGAAGCATGGTGAGGCAGGCAGACCTGCGCCAGCCGATCCGCCGCCGCCGTCACCCCGCCACTGTCGTCGACGGCGACGAACTCGTGCAGCAGCCGCTCCATCGTCCCGGCATCCGCCGCCCCTTCCTCGACCTGCTGCACCAGCTGGTCCAGAGTCTCCGCGAGCGGCAGCCCCAGGTCATCCGGGAACGAGATGTAGAAGTCGCGGCGCTGGGTGTACTCGTCGCGGTCGGGGGCGATGAGGTATGACGGCACACCGGCGACGGCGGCCTCGAACACGGCCGAGGAGTAGTCGGTGATGAACACGTCTGCGACCAGCAGCATCTCCTGCGTCGACAGGCCGGGTGCGGTGCGCAGCCCGGCGCCCGTGGGCGCCGGGACCAGCGGATGCAGCTTGGTGATCGTCGCGTATCCGGCATCCGCCATCGCACGCGTCAGGTCGAGCGGATCGACGGTGGGGTCGAGGCCCTCGGTGCGGAACGTCGGCGCGTACAGCGCGACCTTCCTGCCCACCAGATCGGGGTACAGGTATTCGAAGCGCTTGCGCACCTTCGCCGCGACAGCCGGATCCCGCAGCCGGTCCACCCGCGGCAGCGGCGCGACGACCACCTTCGACACGTCGACGCCGAACGCGTCGGCGAACGGCGCGCGGCAGCGCTCGGCGCTGGCGATCACGATGTCGTAGCCGTCGTGCATGCGCATCGCCTTGGCCAGCTTCGGGTCGCGCCCGCCGCGGCGACCCAGGATACTGACGCCGAACTTCTTCAGTGCACCCAGCGCATGCCACAGCTGCACGACCGTCAGCCCGTCGGAGCGGGGCGTCGCCGACGCGATGATCGAGTAGCCGTCGACGACCAGCACCCGCGACGTGGACACGTGATACATCTCCACCAGCAGGTGTGCGGCGTATCCGAACTTGCGGATCACCCCGGGCGGCACCATCTTTGCGATCATCTGCACCTCGACGCCGGGATCGGCGCGCAGGATCGCCTGCTTCAGCAGTGCGAAGTCCGACGGCGGCCGATCGCTCTGCCGGGTCAGCAGCGTCACCTTGTCACGACGCGGCAGCACCCGCATCGCAAGGCTCACGAGTGTCAGCGCGAGCCGCGCCGCGTAAGCGGCGACGATGTCGAGTCGCAGTCGCTGCATCATCGTCGTCATGAGACGGGCTCCTTCGGGCCATCCGAAGCGACCACGGCGACGCCCAGCAGCTCCCGCGCGATGCGCTCGCTGGACCGCCCGTCCAGTGCGCTGCAGAACTCCTCGCGGAACGACACGAGCCGCGCCGGGTCGACCGCGGCCCCGCGGATCGCGTCGGCCAGCTCGTCATCGGACGACACCACGGGCCCGACCGAGTAGTGGTCGAACGGCCGGTAGAACGACCGCGCGGCGGTGTACTCCTGCAGGTCGGGCACGAAGAACAGGATCGGCCGCTCCAGCAGCGCGAACTCGAAGATCGCCGAGGAGTAGTCGGTGATCAGCACGTCGGTCGCCATCAGCAGGTCGTTCATGTCGCCGACGACGGATGCGTCGATCGTGCCGTCCGGCACGCCCTCCGCCGCGACGAACGGATGCTGCCGCACGCCGATGCGCCAGCCGTCACCCAGGGCCGCGGCGATTCCGGGCCAATCGGCGGCGGGCGCCTGCTCGGCGCTGCGCTGCCCGTTGCCGCGGAACGTCGGCGCGTACACGACGAACCGCTCGGCCTCGCCGACCCCCAGCTCGCGCCGCACCCTGGCGCGGGTCGCCGCGACGGTCTCCGCATCGAAGAACACGTCGGTGCGCGGCATCCCCCACGCGTGCACCCGATCGAGCGCGATGCCGAATGCCTCCGCGTAGTCGGGACGGATCTCCTCCGAGCTGACGATCGCGTCGGTGTAGTTGCGGTGGATCTCGCTGCCCGGCGTCGGCCCCCCGGGCAGGCCGGCACGACTGTGTCCGACGCGCTTGAACGCCCCGGCCGCATGCCAGAGCTGAACGAGTCGCGAACCGCGCCGGATGCGGAAGCGGTAGATCAGCGGGTAGAAGTCGTCCAGCACGATCACCGGGCTGGTGGCGATCAGGTACGGCAGGCGCAGCACGTCGCGCAGCGAGCGGCGGGAAGCCAGACGGGGCTTGAAGACACCGATGATCTCGGCGCCCGAGTCGACTGTCAGCAGCGCGTCGCGCAGGTACGCCATGTTGCCGGCGAAGTCGCGGTGCGAGTCCGAGAGGAACAGGACGCGGTTCGCCTTGACCGGTGCGACGAGTCGCCAGAATCCGTGGGGGATGCTGTACGGCAGGAATCGGACCGCGCGCAGCAGTCGACTCCTCCTGAGCCACTGTCGCATGGAGTCGTTTACCAGTCGTTCATCTCTCGGGGGTTGTCATGAGTATACGAAACCGTCCTGACAAGAACCGGTTCGGGCCGCACGGGCGCATCAGACCCGGACGTCCTTGGGGAAGCGCACGAACAGCAGCAGCACCAGCCCGATCAGCAGGATCAGGCCGATGCCGAGGACGCCGTAGATGATCGCCCCGAACCCGGCGAGGAACAGCGACCACGCCAGGGGCGACAGGAACGAGGCCACACGGCCGGTCGTGGCGTACAGACCGAAGATCTCGCCCTGCTGGTCGGGCGGGGTGAGCCGCGTGAGCAGGCTGCGGCTGGCGGCCTGCGCCGGCCCGACGAACGCGCACAGCAGCAGACCGCAGACCCAGAACACGATCGCGCCCAGGTCGCGCAGCGCGAACACCACGAACGCCATCGCGACGAGCCCGGTGAGCGTGATCACGATCAGGCGCCGACGGGCCGATCGCGTCGTCCAGACGGCCGGCGAGGAGTGTCGAGACGCCGGCGACGAGGTTCGCGGCGAGACCGAACACGATCACCTCGAGGAACGAGAAGCCGAAGCCCTGCGCCGCCAGCACCGCGCCGAAGGCGAAGACTCCGGCCAGTCCGTCGCGGTAGACCGCGGCGGCGAGCATGAACCAGAACGTCGGCCGATTGGTGCGGAACAGGTTCGCGATGTTGTGCCCCAGCACGACGTAGGAGCGGAAGAAGCCCACCTTCGGCGAGGTGTCGTATGCCGGGGACTCCGGCACGTTCCGGAACATCGGGATCGAGAAGACCAGCGTCCACACCGCGCAGATCACGGCGACGAGCTTGAACGAGAGCGGGTCGTCCTGGCCGATCAGGAAGAGCACCGGGATGCAGACGATCAGCGCCACGACGCCGCCGACATACCCCAGGCCCCAGCCGAGACCCGAGATGCGCCCGACGTTCTTCGGTGTCGACACCTCGGACAGCATGGCGTAATAGCTGACGTTCCCGATCTCGCTGACGATCGCGGCGATCGCGACGGCGAGAGCGCCGAACCAGAAGAACTTCGGGTCGGCCTCGACGAAGAACAGCGAGAACTGCACCAGCGCGATCGCGATCGTCGCGCCGATCACCCACTTCTTCTTGCTGCCGCGGGCGTCGGCCTGCTGACCGAGCACCGGGGCGAGCAGCAGGATCAGGATGCCGGCGGCGAAGTTCGCCCAGCCCCACCACTCGGAGAGATCCGTGAGTCCCTGGCAGTACGCGGAGCCGATGTAGGCGGAGTCGTTGCAGCTCATGTACGAGCCGTCTGCGAGCAGGCCGGACTCGCGCACGTCCGGCTCGAGGAACATCCGGCTCGTCAGGTACAGCGCGATCCAGACGAACGTCAGGATGACGGTGTTGAACGGCTGCATCGCCCAGTCCCACATCGCCCACGAGAGCACCCGCTTGCGCGGGACCGGCGTCTCGTCACCCCTCGCAGTGGACGTCGCGCCGAACGCCGCGAGGGCCCCGGTGCTGGCGGTGGGCGGCGGAACGTCGGCGGTCATGGCGTCACGCTACCGGATGCCGGTTACCCGTGTGCTACCGGATGCCGGTCACGCACGTGCGGCCGAATCGATCGAAGGATGGATGCCGGCGCGGGGCGGCGCACAGTCGCAGTTCGTAGGCTGGAGTATCCCGACCTCGAGGAGATCCGTGTTCACCACTCCCGCGCGCCTGTTCCGCGTGCTCGCGATCGCCGAGGCGATCACCTGGACCCTGCTGATCGGCGCGCTCATCGCGCGAGCCGTGGGCGCACCGCCGGTGCTCGTGACCGCAGCGGGCGGCATCCATGGATTCGTGTTCCTCTCCTACGGGGCGACCGCCGTGCTGCTGGCGTTCCACCAGCGCTGGCACGTCGGCGTCGCGATCACGGCGATCGCCAGCGCGATCGTGCCCTACGCCACCATCCCCGCCGAGATCTGGCTGCACCGCACCGGACGGCTGGCCGGCCAGTGGCGGATGGACGAGACCGAGGACCCGCGCGACCGCACCTGGTACGACCGCACCATGCGCTGGTTCCTGCATCGCCCGTGGGTGCTCGCGCTGCTGATCCTCGTGCTGGTGGTGGCGATCTTCGCCGTGCTGCTGATGGTGGGGCCCCCGCAGCTGCCCGGCAAGTGAGGGCAGCGCGGCTGCGCGTCAGAGTGCCAGCTTCTGCCAGCCCGGCGGCGGGTCTCCTGTTCTGGGTGACGGCGCGGTCGCCGGGACTCAGCCCCCGGCGCGAGCGCGGAGCGCGACGAAGATCGGTGCGGCGGTCCATCGCTCGTAGCTCTCGGCATCGACAGCCCGCAGCGCCTCGACCGGTTGAGGTTCGACCAGCCGCTCGAGCACGAACCCGGCGTCCGCGACCTCGTTGACCAGCGTGCTCATCGTCATGAGCTGGTACTCCATCGTCGCCTCGCCGAACGTGCGGGTCACCCAGCGCTCATCGAAGTACGAGCCGCCGAAGTAGCGCCAGTCCGCCATCGGATGCGTGGACGAGAGCACGAGCCAGCCGCCGGGCTTCAGGATGCGACGGACCTCGGCCAGGAAGCGCGGACGATCGCTGAGGTGATGGATCACCAGTGCGCAGACCACGCCGTCCTGCGAGTCGTGCGTCAGGAAGTCGAGAGGGTGTCGAGATCGTGGTGCACGATCGTGGCGGCCGGCGCCGCTTCCCGGGCGATCCCGGCGAGCACCTCGCTGCCCTCGACTCCGGTGACTCCTGCGCCCGCGGCACTGAGGATCGCGGCCAGGTGTCCTGCGCCGCAGCCGAGGTCGGCGACATCCTGTCCGCTGATGTCACCGATCAGTGAGACGACGGCCGGGCGCTCGTGCAGAGAGTTCAACGTGAGGACACAAAGCACGATGGCTCTTGACGAGTCTGCCCTCCTCGGGCTGCTCGGGGGAACTGAATCTCACCGATGTCTCTGACCCGTGGTCGTTGAGCGAGCGGAGCGAGACGAAACGGCGTCCGTGGCTCGAGTGG
The DNA here is from genome assembly GCF_021582875.1 of Microbacterium sp. KUDC0406. Lineage (NCBI taxonomy): Bacteria > Bacillati > Actinomycetota > Actinomycetes > Micrococcales > Microbacteriaceae > Microbacterium > Microbacterium sp. KUDC0406. The sequence continues at coordinate 3,081,245 of NZ_CP091138.1, forward strand.
AAAAGTCGGTTCAATCTGGGGTTTAAGGTATGAGGCGAAACTGTGTTCGAATGTCGGTGGTGGTCGGTTGAATGGAGGTATGAACAGCGACGTGGTGGACCGGTTGGCGGCTCTGGAGGCAGAGCTGTCCCGGGTGCTCGCCGACGCGTTCGAAGGAGAGGTGCTTCCGGATCTGCCCGATGCTGACCTGATGCGGCTGTTGGATGTCGCCGGGCGGGTCCAGCGGCGTGTGGACGGTGTGCTGGTGGAGGCGGCGGTGCAGGTGCGGGACCGGTCGGAGGGGCTGCGGGATGAGCGGCTGACGACCCGGCACGGATGCCAGAAGCCGCTCGACCTGCTCTCGATGGCGTGCCGGATCGACAAGGGCCATGCGGCACGGCTGGTGCGTGCTGCCGGATACGCGGCCCGGGATCGGGGGATCACGGATGGGGTGTTCCTGCCCGCGAAGTACGACCGGCTGCGGGCCGCGCTGCTGGCCGGGGATGTCGGGCTGGGCGGGTTGCTGGCCGGGGCGGATCCGATCGAGCACTCCCGGGCCCGGATCAGCGAGGAGCAGCGGGTGGCGGCGGACCGGCTGGTCGCCGCCTATGCGACCGGCACCGTGCTGCACCCGCAGACCGGTGCGGAGATCGGGCGCGTCCCGGTCCCTCCGCCGGGGGAGGTGGCCGACTTCTCCCGGTCGGTCGTGGCAGCCCTGGACCCGGACGGGGCGGAGCCGGATGACGAGGTCGCCTCCCGCAACCGCGGATCCGGTTCGGCAGGCTCCGCGACGGGGTGTACCCGGTCTCCGGCGCCCTGCTGCCCGAGGTGTACGCACAGTGGCAGCGGCTGAATGATGCGCTGCTCAGTCCGCGGGCCGGCGCTGGGGTGTGCTTCGAAGACACCCCCGAACCGGAGAGCCCGAACGGTGGGGCCGATCATGGGGATGATCGCACTCGTGCGCAGAAGCTGCACGACGCGCTCGCGACGATCCTGACCGTCGCCGCCCGCGGCGGGGAACTGCCCGACCTGGGCGGCGCCGCCCCCACCCTGCTGGTCACCGTCACCGCCGCGGACTATGCCGCAGGTACCGGGTTCGCGCATGTGGACGGCGCCGATGACGGGCCGGTCCCGGTGCGGGTGGCGGCGCAGACCGGGTGTGCGGGTGGCATCCAGCGGGTGCTGTTCGACGAGCGTGGCCGCATCGTGGGGCTGGGCACGTCCGCGCGGATCTTCAACGCGTTGCAGCGGAGGGCGATCATCGCCCGCGACGGCGGGTGCATCGTGCCGGGGTGCACGATCCCGGCGACCTGGTGCGAGATCCACCACGTGAACGAGCACGCCGCCGGCGGGGCCACGCACACCGACAACGGTGTCGCACTGTGCTGGCATCACCACCGCACCCTGCACCTGTCGCACTGGCAGATCCGGATGAGACACGGGGTCCCGGAGATCCGCGGTCCCGCCTGGTGGGACGACCACCGCGACTGGCACCCCACCAGCGCCGCGAGACGCCGCATGCTCGCGAATCGAGCCAGCCCCTGAGGCGCGCCCGGTCACCGACTCTCGAAGTTCACCGCCGAGTTGGACAGCACTTCCTTGATCGTGCTGGTCAGCGCGGCTGCATCGCAGACGACCACGACGTCGACGGCGATGCCGGGCTCCGTGAACGCGCGCGCCGCGGTGAAGAAGCCCGTGCCGTCGGCTGTGAAGGTGAACTGGCGGTGCTCGACCGTGACCCACGTCGGCGCATCGGCCAGAAAGATCCCATCCGCCATGAAGTCGCCTATGCCTTCTCCCGGGCCCGGCAGCCTCTGAGGCGGGATCGCCTCGGATGCTGCTCGTTCATCCATCCCGCTCGACTCGTCGATCGCCGTGAGGCCGAACTGCGCCGTGCAGTTGCCCTCGGTGCTGGCGAACATCCAGTGTCCGGGCTTGCTCCGGGCATCATCCGGTTTCCAGCGATCACGATTCAGGCCGATTCCCCATGAGATCACGGTGTCCGATTCCAGCGAGTCGCCGTCCGCGAAAGTCAGCGACTTCGATGCGGGCGGATCGCTCACGTCCGAGGATGCGTCCGCAGCCGCGGCTGCAGTCCCTGTCGGCGTGGGTGCAGCTGTGGCTTCCGTCGTGGCGATTCGGGCGGTGAACTTGAGCACCCTTCTATCAACTTTGAATTGACAGCATCCGTGCCTCGGCGTATCCTTGAGTCATCGCGACTCAGGTTTCTGGGCCGCAGCAGACTTCCAGACAACAACCACAAGGAGAATCACATGGCACGTGCTGTCGGTATCGACCTCGGAACCACCAACTCCGTCGTCAGCGTCCTCGAGGGTGGCGAGCCCAAGGTCATCGCCAACGCAGAGGGCTTCCGCACCACCCCCTCGGTGGTCGCATTCACCAAGGACGGGGAGGTGCTCGTCGGTGAGACCGCGAAGCGCCAGGCCGTCACCAACGTCGACCGGACGATCTCGTCGGTCAAGCGCCACATGGGCACCGACTGGTCCTTCGACGTCGACGGCAAGAAGTGGACGCCGCAGGAGATCTCGGCCCGCATCCTGCAGAAGCTGAAGCGCGACGCCGAGTCGTACCTGGGCGACACCGTGACCGACGCGGTCATCACCGTCCCCGCCTACTTCAACGACGCGGAGCGTCAGGCCACCAAGGAGGCCGGCGAGATCTCGGGCCTCAACGTGCTGCGCATCATCAACGAGCCCACCGCGGCCGCCCTGGCCTACGGCCTCGACAAGGGCAAGGAGGACGAGCTCATCCTCGTCTTCGACCTCGGTGGCGGAACCTTCGATGTCTCCCTGCTCGAGGTGGGCAAGGACGACGACTTCTCCACCATCCAGGTGCGCGCCACCGCCGGTGACAACCGCCTCGGCGGCGACGACTGGGACCAGCGTCTCGTCGACTACCTGATCAAGCAGTTCAAGGAGACCACCGGCGTCGACGTCTCGGGCGACAAGATCGCGCTGCAGCGACTCAAGGAGGCCGCTGAGCAGGCCAAGAAGGAGCTCTCCTCCTCGACCAGCACCAGCGTCAACCTGCCGTACCTGTCGCTGACCGACAGTGGCCCCGTCTCGCTGAGCGAGACCGTCACGCGCGCCAAGTTCGAGGACCTCACCAAGGACCTGCTCGACCGCACCAAGAAGCCGTTCGAGGACGTCATCCGCGAGGCGAACATCAAGGTCGCCGACATCGACCACATCGTGCTCGTCGGCGGTTCGACCCGCATGCCGGCCGTGGCCGACCTGGTGAAGGCCGAGACCGGCAAGGACGCCAACAAGGGCGTCAACCCGGATGAGGTCGTCGCCGTCGGCGCCGCGCTGCAGGCCGGCGTGCTGAAGGGCGAGCGCAAGGACGTCCTGCTCATCGACGTCACCCCGCTGAGCCTCGGCATCGAGACCAAGGGCGGCATGATGACCAAGCTCATCGACCGCAACACCGCGATCCCGACCAAGCGCAGCGAGACCTTCACCACCGCAGACGACAACCAGCCGTCCGTGGCGATCCAGGTCTTCCAGGGTGAGCGCGAGTTCACCCGCGACAACAAGCCGCTGGGCACCTTCGAGCTGACCGGCATCGCGCCGGCTCCGCGCGGCATCCCGCAGATCGAGGTCACCTTCGACATCGACGCCAACGGCATCGTGCACGTGTCCGCCAAGGACAAGGGCACCGGCACCGAGAAGTCGATCGTCATCTCGGGCGGCTCGTCGCTGTCGAAGGACGACATCGAGCGCATGGTGCGCGAGGCCGAGGAGCACGCCGCTGAGGACAAGAAGCGTCGTGAGTCCGCCGAGACCCGCAACCAGGCCGAGACCCTGTCCTACTCGATCGAGAAGCTGATCAAGGAGAACGAGGACAAGCTGCCCGAAGACGTGAAGACCGAGGTTCAGGCCGACGTCGACGCACTGAAGACGGCCCTGGCCGGCGAGGACGACGACGCCGTGAAGACGGCGTTCGACAAGCTGAACCAGTCGCAGTCCAAGCTCGGCGAGGCGATCTACGCGCAGGGCCAGGCGGATGCCGACGGCCGGCGCAGCGCCCGAGGGTGACGCGCCCGCCGGTGACGACTCCTCCGACGAGGACGTCATCGACGCCGAGGTCGTGGACGACGACGAGAGCAAGTGATGATGACCGACAAGAACTTCGATGAAGTTCCTGAGGACGAGGGGTCGGATGCTGCGGCATCCGGCCCCGCGCCGCAGGAGAACGACGCGACCGACGCCGAAGACCTGACGATCGACGACATCCTGAACGCCGAGCAGACCGCCGAGGCGGCTGCCGAGGACCACGCCCTCGAGGATGCCGAGAACGCGCTGCTCGTCGACCTCAAGCGCCTGCAGGCGGAGTACGCGAACTACCGTCGCCGCACCGAGGAGCAGCGCCACATCGAGATCCAGCGCGCGAAGGGCGAGGCCGCCAAGGGTCTGCTGCCCGTGCTGGACGACCTGGCGCGCGCCGAGCAGCATGGCGATCTCACCGAGGGCTCGGCCTTCGCGGTGATCGCCGAGAAGCTCCGCTCCGTGGTCGACCGCCTCGGCGTCACGCCGTACGGCGAAGCCGGTGAGGAGTTCGATCCCCAGCAGCACGAGGCGATCTTCCAGCAGCCCACTCCGGGCGCCACCACCTCGACGATCCTCGAGGTCGTCGAGGTCGGCTACCGGCTGGGCGAAGTCGAACTGCGGCCGGCGAAGGTCGTCGTCGCGGTGCCTGCTGAGTAAGCGGGGTGATCGATGGCTAGTCAGGACTGGTTCGACAAGGACTTCTACAAGACGCTCGGCGTCAAGAAGGATGTCTCGGACGCGGATCTGAAGAAGACGTACCGCAAGCTGGCGCGCAAGTACCACCCGGATTCCAACCCGGGTGATGCCAAGGCCGAGGCGACGTTCAAGGAGATCAGCGAGGCGTACTCGGTGCTCAGCGATGCCGATCAGCGCAAGGAGTACGACGAGATCCGCGCCATGGGCTCGGGTGCGCGCTTCACCGCACCCGGTGCCGGCGGAGCGGGCGGCTTCGAGGACGTGTTCAGCCGGTTCGGGCAGGGCCGCAGCCAGCAGGCCGACTTCGACGACATCTTCGCGATGTTCAACCAGGGCGGCGGCTCGTTCGGCTCGGGCCGATTCGGGCAGCCGTCCGGCGGATACCGCGGTTTCGGCGGTCCGCAGCGCGGCGCCGACGTGACCGCGCGCACCACGATCGACTTCGTCACCGCGGCCAAGGGCGAGACCATCTCGCTGCAGTCCGAGGACGGCAAGCCGTTCAAGGTGAAGATCCCCGCCGGCGTCGCCGACGGGCAGAAGATCCGGCTCCGCGGCCGCGGTCGTCCCTCGCCGGACGCCGGCGAGAGCGGCGACATCGTGGTGCAGATCACGGTGCGTCCGCATCCGGTGTTCTCCCGCGAGGGGCTGAACCTGCGTCTGACCGTGCCGGTGACGTTCACCGAGGCCACGCTCGGCGCGACGATCGAGGTGCCGACGCTCGACGGCGAGACCGTCAGGCTGCGGGTAGCCCCCGGCACGCCGTCGGGGCGGGTGCTGCGGGTCAAGGGCCGGGGCATCACCACCAAGAAGGGCACCGGCGACCTGCTCGCCGAGCTGCAGGTGGCGGTTCCCTCGCACCTCGACGAGGCGGCGAGGGCGGCCCTGGAGGCGTTCCAGGCCGCAGAGCCGAAGGAGAACCCGCGTGCCGAGATGATGGCGAAGGCGCGGGCCTAGCCGCCGGTCGCCCCGCGAGCGATGGTCGTTGAGCGAGCGATGGTCGTTGAGCGAGCGAAGCGAGACGAAACGCAGAGACGAAACGCAGAGGTCTGGGAAGGAGGCATGAGGATGGCTGAGATCGAGGAGGATGCTCCGGTCTACGCGATCGCGGTCGCGGCCGAGCTCTCCGGCATGCACCCCCAGACCCTGCGTCAGTACGATCGCATCGGCCTGGTCGTGCCCGGCCGCACCCGCGGTGGCTCGCGGCGCTATTCGCCCCGCGACATCATGCAGCTCCGCGAGGTCGCCCGGCTCTCCGCCGACGGCATGAGCCTGCCGGCGATCGCGCGCCTGCTCGACCTGGAGGATGAGGTGCGCGCACTGCGCCATCGCGTGCGCGAACTCGAGCAGACGCTGGATGCCGAGCGGCGCAGCCGCCCCGGCGTCCGGGTGTTCGCCGCGGCGACCAGCGGGCAGGTGATCACGGTCCCCTCGGGCCGTCGCCTGCGCCGCTCCACCGAAGTCATGCTGTGGAGCCCGCGACGTTCCGGCGACGACGACTGACGGCTCAGATGCCGAGCACGGCCTTCGCGATGAGGAAGTAGATCACCAGCCCGGTGGCGTCGACGAACGTCGTGATGAACGGGTTCGAGAACACCGCGGGATCGACCCGGATCGCGCGCGCGGCCAGCGGCATCATGCCGCCGACGGATGCCGCGACCGTGCAGACCGCCACGAGGGTGAGGCCGATCACCAGGCCGACGTGCCACTCGTAGACGAGTCCGGCGATCGCGAACCCGAGCAGCCCGAGCAGCAGGCCCAGGCAGAACCCGGTGCGCACCTCGCGCGAGAGCACCCTCAGCACGTCGCGCGGTGCGACCTCGCCGAGGGCGAGCGATCGGGTGACCGTGGTCGCCGCCTGGTTGCCGGTGTTGCCGCCGGTGCCGATCAGCAGCGGTACGAACAGTGCCAGCACCGTCATCTGCGCGAGCGTCGCCTCGAAGCTGTCGAGGACCTGCACGGTGAGCGTCGCGCCGACGGCGAGCACCAGCAGCCACACCACGCGCGAGCGCACCAGCCGGCGGATCGGCGTCGACAGGTACGAACGGCGCAGCGGCTCCACGCCGCCCTGCCGAGCGGCGTCCTCGCTCTCCTCCTGCTTGAGGATGCGGGCGGCGTCGTCGATCGTGAGGATGCCGACCAGCCGATCCTCGCCGTCCACGACCGGCAGCGCGAGCAGGCCATAGTCGGTGGTGCGGCGGGCGGCGGTCTCGGCGTCCTCCGAGACGACCGCGATGTGCGCGTCGTTCATGAGGTCGCCGATCAGCGTGTCGTCGGGCGCGCCCATCAGGTCGCGCAGGCTGACGACGCCGACCACCCGCCGGCCGTGGTCGGTGACCGGCAGCGTGTAGATGGTCTCGGCCGACTCGAGTGCGCCGCGGACGCGCGCCATGGTCGCGGCGACGGTGAGCTGCGGATGCGTGGTGACGAACTCCGGGCTCATCCGGCGCCCGATCGAGTCCTGCGGGTAGCCGAGCATGCCCGAGGTGAGGTCGCGCTCCTGCCTGGTGAGGCCGCGGAGCAGTCGCGGGGCGACGGATGCCGGCAGCTCGTCGAGCAGCCACACCCGGTCATCCGGATCCATCTCGGCGAACAGGGTCGTCACCTCGGCGTTGCGCAGCGCCTGAACCAGGTCGCCCTGCGTGCCGGGGAGAGCGCCTCGAACACCTCGAGCGCCCTGCCCTTCGCCAGCAGGCGGTACACGATCGCTGCATCCTCGATGCCGAGCCGGTCGACGAGTTCGACGATCTCAGGGACGGACAGCGGGGTCAGCACGGCGGATGCGCCGGCGAGGTCGTTCTGGGCGAGGAGCTGGCCGATCGTGTCGGCGGCGTCTGCCACGTTCTGAAGCTGCGTGGGGGTCATGGATGTGCCTTCGCAGAGGAGGCCGCCCCACCGCAGCGGTCAGTGCGAGCTGATCTGCGGTGCGGAGCGGAAGCGGATGGGTGAAACGCGTCTGCGACTGTGACTGTCACTGGACATGGGGCACCACCTCGCTTCCTGGATCCTCGGAGGGCGCAGAACCTCGTACAGCCTACGCCTTCTCGCAGAATGTACTCTGTCAACAGTAAACGGGAGGGCATGTGGCTCAGACGGTGCAGCGGGGCGAAGCGCTCGGCGTTCAGGTGGCGGATGTCATTCGACAGCGGATCGTCCGGGGGATCTGGCGCCCGGCGAGCGGATCACCGAGGAGGCGCTCGCCGAGGAGTTCGCGGTCAGCCGGGGTCCGGTGCGGGACGCGCTGACGCAACTGAGCTTCGAGAAACTGGTGCGCATCCAGCGTCCTCGCGGCGTGTTCGTCGTCGGCCTCACGAACGACGACGTCGACCAGCTGTACAGCCTGCGCGGCGCGCTCGAGCAGCTCGCGCTCTCCCGCGCGGTGCGCGTCGAGGACGATGCGCGCTGGCGTGCGATGGCCGCGGCGGTGCAGCGGATGGCGGATGCGGCGGATGCCGGCGATCACGCCGCGTTCGTCGCCGCGGACCTCGACTTCCACTCGCAGATCTACGTGCTCGCGGATCATCCGCGGCTGGAAGGGGCGTGGAATCAATACCTGCCCACCTTCACAGCACTGCTCGACGTCACGATCAACCACGACGCCGACCTGCACGACTCGGCCGGCGATCACGTGCTGCTGATGGATGTCATGCGCTCGGGGGACCCGGACGAGGCCGCGGCGGTGCTGACCGCGCACCTCGACGGCGCCCGGGATCGGATGCTGAGCGAACTCGACGCGCGTCGCGGCTGAGCCGGCGCGAGACGCGGGCGCCGCGCCGGATGTTGACTGTTAACAGTCGACACTGATACGCTCGCGACGTCGACAACCCGGTCGACCACCACTGAGGAGCAAAGATGCCCCGCACGCGCACCATCCGAGCGGCTGCCGCGATCGCCGCCGTCGCCGCGACCGCTCTCGTTCTGGCCGGCTGCACCAAGGTCGAGGAGGGGAAGCCGAGTCGAGCTTCCCCGAGAAGGACATCCGCCTGATCATCCAGGCGAACCCGGGCGGCGGCTCCGACCTGTCCTCGCGCGCCCTGGCTTCCGAGCTCGAGAACATCCTCGACGTCAGCGTCGTGCCCGAGAACATGCCGGGCGCCGCCGGTGCGCTCGCCATGGAGTACGTGGGCGCCCAGAAGGCCGACGGGTACGTCATCGGCTTCGCGCCGGTCGAGATCGCCATGCTCAACACCACCCAGGGCGCCGATGTGCAGCCCGAGAACTACGATCTGCTCGGGCAGATCATGCTCGCCCCCGGCGTGATCAGCGTCGGGGCGAACAGCGGCCTCGACTCGCTGGAGTCCCTCGTCGCGAAGGCGAAGGCCGGCAAGGTCACCGTCGCGAACTCCGGCGCCGGCTCGATCTGGGAGGCCGCGACGATCGGCCTCGCCAAGGCGACCGATGTCGAACTCACCCCGTGCCCTACGACGGCGGCGCGACCGCGGTCGGTGCAGCGGCGTCCGGCGAGACCGTCGCCGCGGTCTCGGGTCTGGGCGAGGCGCTCGCGCAGGGCGACGCCGTGAAGATCCTCGCGGTCATGCACGGTGAGCGGCACCCGGACGCCGAGGATGTGCCGACGGTGAAGGAGGCCATCGGCGAGGACGTACAGTTCGGCGGCTGGGGCGGCATCTACGCACCCAAGGGACTGCCGGACGACGTGCACAAGACACTCGAGGATGCGGTGAAGAAGGCCGTCGAGTCGGACTCGTATCAGAAGTTCCAGAAGGAGGCCGGGAACCTCGTGATCTACCGCGACTCGGCCGAGTGGACGACCTTCGTCGGCGAGCAGTTCGACCTGTTCAAGGACCTGCTGGGCTGATCGGCTTCGGGGCCGGGTCGGAGACCCGGCCCCGATCTTCTCGAGAGGGAAGACATGACCGACATCGAGGTCGTCGAGGGCGACGACTATCAGGCCGCGAAGCCGTCGCGTCCGCTGGAGATCACCTTCGCCGTGGTCGCGCTCGCCGTGTCGGCGGGATACCTGGCGCTGGGCACGCAGATCCCCCTCCGCCGCGAGGCCGCCGCAGGCCAGATCGACGCGAGGTTCTGGCCGATGCTGCTCGGCGTCTCGGCGATCGTCGTCGCCGTGCTGCTGCTGGTGGTCGCGCTCACCCGGCCTGCGCCGACCCGCGAGGACGTCGAGCGCATCCAGCCCGGCGGCATCCTGCGGATCGTCGCCACGCTCGTGATCGTGATCGCCTTCGTGGGGCTCTGGTCGCTCGGGTCGATCATCCTGTTCGGGTACCGGATCGAGCTGTTCCCGATCGCGGCCGGACTGCTCATGATCGCGCTGATGCTGCTGTACGGACATCGGCGCTGGCTCAGCCTCGTCATCTACTCCGTCTCGGTCACAGCGTTCGTCTACGTCGTGTTCGGCATGCTCCTGAGGATCCCGCTGTGAACCCCTTCATCGAGGGCATCGATTCCCTCCTGGACGTCTCGATCCTGCTCAACATGGGCGTCGGCCTGGTGCTCGGCTTCATGGTGGGTGCGTTCCCCGGCATCACCGCGACGATGGCGGTCGCACTCGCCGCGGGCTTCACACTGACCCTCGAACCCGTGCAGGGCCTCGCCGTCATGCTCACCATCTACGCCGCGGCGAACTTCGGCGACCGGGTGCCGTCGATCCTCATCAACACCCCCGGCACTCCGGCCTCGATCGCGACAACCCTCGACGGCTATCCCATGGCGAAGCAGGGCAGGGCCGGGCTCGCGCTCACTATCTCGGCGATCGTGTCGGCCATCGGCATCCTGGCGTCCCTCGTGCTCTTCTCGGTCGCGGCGGTGCCGATCGCGAGCTTCGCACGCGACTACTTCAAGTCGCCCGAGCTGTTCGCCCTGGTCGTGTTCGGCATCGCGATCATGATCGGCATCTCGTCGAAGTCGATGCTGAAGGGCATCCTGGCGGGGCTCTTCGGACTCATGCTCGGCACGGTCGGCACTTACGCGGCCACGGCCGATCAGCGCTTCACCTTCGGGTCCCTCGAACTGGTGGAGGGCGTGAACTTCATCGCCGTGATCATCGGGCTGTTCGGCATCGCCGAGCTCTTCGACCAGCTGCTGACCCACCGCTCGACCAAGGTGCGGCCGATCTCCAGCCTCGGACGCTGGTGGCCGAACTGGGGCGAGATGAAGCAGACAGGGCGGGCGACCGCGGTCTCGGGTGCGGTCGGACTGGGCGTGGGCCTCATTCCGGCGGCCGGCGGCGACATCGCCGGGCTCATCGGCTGGGAGCAGGCGCGCCGGGTGTCGAAGCATCCGGAGCGGTTCGGCAAGGGCACGATCGAGGGCGTGGCCGCGTCGGACACCGCGTCCAGTGCCACGCTCGGAGGGTCGCTGACCACGACGATGGCGCTCGGCATCCCGGGCGACTCGGTGATGGCGGTGATGATCGGCTCGATGATCATCTGGGGCATCACCCCCGGCCCGACGCTGTTCACCGAGCGACCCGACCTGGTCGTCTCGATCGCGGTGATCATGCTCGTCGCCACGCTGCTTTCTCTCGGACTCAGCCTGGTGCGCATGAAGGGCATGGTGAAGCTCCTCGACGTGCCGCAGCCGTACCTGTGGAGCGGCATCCTGATGTTCTGCATCATCGGCACCTACGCCACGTCCAACAGCCTCTCGACCGTGATCACGATGCTCGTGTTCGGCGTCATCGGCGTCCTGCTCAAGCGGATGCAGGTACCGGCGGGCCCGGTCGTCCTGGGCCTCCTGCTCGGCCCGCTCGCCGAGGAGAACCTGGCGCGCACTCTGGCGATCCTGCCGACGCGGCCGTTCTTCGAGGTCGTCAGCCCGATCGCCATCATCCTGCTCGTGCTCGCCGTGCTCTCGATCGCCATGCCGGCTATCCGCGCCGCTCGCAGACCGCGCGCCGAGCGCGCGTCGCTCGAGGACTCGGTGCTCGACACCGAGAGTGTCGCCCAGATCCAGCACGCGCGGGAAGAGCTCGCCGCAGACCCCGACCTGCTCACCTCCACGGTGCGCAGCGTCGATGCCGAGAAGACCCGCCGCAACCGGCGGAACGAGAAGGAGAACGAGAAGTGACCCGCTATGACATCCTGACCGCGATCCCCACCGCGTTCCACCGCGACGGGTCGCTCGATCTGGACGGGTCGCGCGCGATCTTCCGCTACGTCGGGCAGTCCGGCAACGAGGGCGCGTTCGTGCTCGGCACGACCGGGGAGTTCCCCGCCGTCGACGTCGCAGAGTTCACCGCCCTGGTCTCGGCCGCGCTCGAGGAGCTCGCAGACCGCATGCGCGTGATCGTGCATGTCGGTCAGCCGAGTGCCTACGAGGCGGTGCGACTAGTCGGCATCGCGCGGGAGCTCGGCGCCACCGAGTTCGCGGCGCTGACGCCGTACTACCTGAGGGCGTCGGATGATGCCGTCCTCGACTACTTCCGCGCGGTGTCAGAGGCCGTCGGCGACGGGCGCCTCTACGTGTACGTCTATCCGGCCCGCAGCGGCAATCCGGTTTCGCCGGGGCTGCTGGCGCGGCTGGCGGAGCTGCCGAACATCGTGGGAGCGAAGGTCAGTGAACTCACACTCGACGACATCGCCGCGTACCGGGCGGTCGTCCCGGCCGACTTCGAGATCTACACCGGTGCCGACCGCGATCTGGTCGCCGCGGCCGGCGTCGGGGCGCAGGGCGTCGTCTCGGGAGTGTCGTCGGTGACTCCCAAGCCGTTCCGGTCGCTGGCGGATGCTGCACGCACCGGCGATGCGGAGGCGATCGCCGCGGCGCAGATCGCGGTCGACGAGGTCGTCTCCACGATCGGCGGCGACATGGCCCGGATGAAGGAGGGCTACCGCGTGCTCGGCGTCGCCGACGCCTACTGCCGGATGGCCCTGGACGAGCCGGACGCGGCCGCGCGCACCGAGGTCGCACGCGTGGTGGCTGCCCACGCCTGACGCCTTCGCGCGCGCAGAGACCGCGCTGCTCCCGCACGAGAAGCCGCTTCCTGCACGAAACACCCGCAGGAGGCGGCTTTCTCATGCGGGAACGGGTGTCTCGTCGGATCAGTCCAGCGGCTCGACCGCGAAGCGGAACGCCGCGCCCTGGCGGAACGGCTCCACGATCTCGAAGTTCTCGTAGGCGGGACCGCCGGGGATCTCGGAGGCGCTCGCCCAGTACGACCAGCGGGCGTTGACCTGCGCGCGCAGATCGGGATGCGGATCGTCGACCCGCCAGGTCTGCCTGGCTCTGCGGCCGATGAAGCGCCAGTGCTCGGCGGTGTCGTCGGCGTAGGTCGCGGACCACGGGTCCGTCTCGTCGCCGACGGCACTGACCTCTGCGGCGGTGCCGTCGCGGCGAAGCTCGGCGAGACCGAACACGTCGTGGGCGGTGAAGCCGGTGCCCGAGAAGCCGGGCCACAGCTCCCGCGGCTCGACCATCCGATCGGCCAACTCGAGGCGTCGCAGTCGCGCCCAGTTGCCCATCGTCGCCGACAGGATCAGACGATCGAGGGGAGCGGATCCCTCGTTCGAGAATCCGGCCACCTCGACCTCGTGGGGGCGATCGGCCCGGAAGCGCACCCGCACCCGCACGTCGGCGCCGTCGTCGAAGCGCTCCACGCCGATCCAGACCGTCAGGTGCTCGACGCCGTCGATCTGCTCGACGACGCCCTGCGCCGGCTCGGCGGGGTCGCGGGGCTCGGCCGTGTCGGGACCGTCGCACGACCAGAACCTCTTGCCCTTCTGGCCGGGGTCGAGGGTGCTCGGTTCGAGTTCCGAGTAGCCTCTGGTCTCGGACCCCGCCACCACGGGTTCGACCGCGATGAAGTTCACCAGCCGCTCCCGTGGATGGTCGAGATACGGGGTGAACACACGCAGCAGCCCGCGCGGTCCGGGGATCGGATGCAGGCCGATCTGAAGGCCGTCGGAATGCCCCCAGCGCGGTTCCGACGGGGACGTCTGCGGCGGGGCGCAGCCAGGTGGTCACGAGGGGCTCCCTTTCTCGGAGAAGGCGATCACGGACACCGTAGTCGAATGAAATCGATTTCTCTAGAGAACGTCCCGAAGCACGTGCGGGGTGATGCCCGCCTCCGGCATCCGCCCGCTCGCCGGGCAGGTTTCGGTCGGGTGGTCCCTTGTGGATGAAATCGATTTCGTCTAACGTGGCGTCTACCCGGTCGACGGCGCCCGTCGGCCGAGCCTCGGCACCTGCCGATCACAGCAACGATTCGAGGACGAGTCGAGTTCCTGAGGAGGAACCATGGCAATCAACACTCCCCGGACGCGGAGGGCGGCCCTCTCGGCCCTCGGCGTTCTCACGGCCGTCGGACTGCTCGCCGGCTGCGGCTCCGGCACCCCCGGCGAATCCGCCGGCGGTGGCGGTGGCGGCGGCGAGGGCGTCACCACGATCCAGTTCTGGCACCGGACGTTCACGCCGGTCGAGAACGACTGGTACAAGGACATCGTCAAGAAGTTCAACGCCTCGCAGAAGGACATCAAGGTCGTCGACACCGAGGTGCCGGCGGATGCCTGGGACCAGAAGATGAAGGCCGCGCAGGCCGCGGGCAAGGCGCCCGACATCTACACCCACTCCGGCAGCATCCAGGACGCGGTGAACGCCGGTCAGCTGTACGAGCTGAACAAGGTCGTCGACCAGTCGAAGCTCGACGAGATCATCGACCCGGCGCAGCCGGTCTCGCAGATCGGCGGCAAGTACTACGCCTACCCGCTGCTGCTCGAACCGCAGACCGTGCTGTTCTGGAACAAGGACATGCTCGACAAGGCGGGCGTCGACTCCGAGAACGGTCCTGAGACCTGGGACGACCTGCTCGCCGCGTGCGCCAAGATCCAGCCCACTCTCGCGAAGGGCACGTACTGCATCTCCCCGGCATCCGACGCCGCCACCTTCGCCTGGTCGACCGTCGGCCAGCAGTACAACTTCGCCGGACACACCGCTCTCACCGACGACTGGACCAAGCCCGACATCAACAACGACGGCTACAAGGATCTGATGTCGAAGTACAAGACCCTCTGGGACAAGGGCTACATGCCCAAGCAGGCGCTCGCGGCCTACGTCGAGGGCAAGGACTTCGGTCAGCAGAAGGTCGCCTTCAAGGTCTCCGGCTCGTGGATGATGTCCGAGATCGGCTCGGACTACAAGGACATGCTGACCAACACCGGCGTCGGCGCGTTCCCGAACTCCGCGGATGCCGACGGCCGCACCGCCACGACGCTCGGCAACTTCAAGTGGGTCATCGACGCGAAGAGCAAGAACCCCGAGGCGGCCGGGAAGTTCCTGGAGTGGTCGCTGGCCGGCGACCCGCAGAACCTCGTGCCGTTCTTCGTGAACACCCAGTTCACCAAGGTGCCCGTCCGCCAGTCGGTGCAGGACGCCGTCGCCGCGGATGAGAAGGCCGCGGATGCCCCGTGGTCGAAGGTCGTCATCGACGACATCGCCCCCACCGCCATCCCCGAGCCGACCTACCCGTGGGACGTCTCGCTGGCTGTCGGCACCGCGATGGAGACCGTGATGAAGGGCGCGGCGTCGCCCGACAAGGCGATCGCCACCGCCGAGGCGGCCATCCAGAAGGTCATCGACCGGGACAAGCTGCCCGAGAAGGCGCCGAAGAACTGATCGGGACCGGTGCTGGGGACGGACCCGACCGTCCCCAGCACCGGCATGCACCCCACACGAGACGGGATCGACGATGACGACCGCTGTGAGAGAAGAGCGCAGGCAGCAGCGCCTGCGCCATGACCGCTACCGCTACCGCGACACGAAGCTCGCGTTCCTGATGCTGGCGCCCGTGCTGATCCTGCTGGGGATCTTCGTGGTCTGGCCGGCGATCTACGCCGGATACCTGTCCTTCCAGGACTGGAGCTTCTACAAGGATCCGGTGTTCGTCGGCTGGAAGAACTTCGCCGATGTGCTCAGCGATCCGCTCTTCATCGCGACGATCGGCCGCGGATTCGTGTTCGTGCTGATGACCGTGCCGGCGATGCTCGTGCTCGCCTATCTCTTCTCGAGCCTGGTCGTGAGCGTGTCGAAGCGGTTCGCCAGCATCCTCAAGGTCAGCATCTACATCCCCACGATCATCTCCTCGGTGATCGCGTCGATCATCTTCGTGCTGATCTACGACTACTCGGGCGGCCTGCTCAACGCGTTCCTCGGAGTGTTCGGGATCGAGCCGATCGCCTGGCTGGGCGACCCGGCGTGGGCGCTGTTCGCGATCGCGATCCCCGCGATCTGGCTGGGCATGGGCCTCACCTCGCTCATCATGGTCGCGGCCATGGTCGACATCCCGGCCGAGTACTACGAGGCCGCCGCGATGGAGGGCGCCGGCTGGTGGCAGAAGACGCGGTACATCACCATCCCGCAGATGAAGAACGTGTTCCTCTACCTGCTGGTGACCGGATTCGTCGCCGCGATCCAGCAGTTCGAGCTGCCGCTGGTCATGACCAACGGCGGGCCGCTGGACTCGACCACCCTGCCGAACCTGTTCATCTTCAACCACTTCCGCAACGACATCAACGTGGGCTACTCGATCGCCGCGGCGCTGCTGCTGTTCGTCGTGCTCGGCTCGGTGTCGGCGCTCGTGTTCAAGTTCGTCAACTCCGAGAGGCTGGTCGACTGATGGCCGTCATGCAGGGTGAGACCACCCGGATCGTCCTCGCCGGCAAGGAGCCGCGCCGCAGCAGGATGCCGAAGACCTCGGGCGGCTGGGTGACCCTGGTCTTCAAGGCGCTCGCCGGAGCCGTCTTCGTGCTCGCCGCGCTGTTCCCGCTGGCCTGGATGGTGATCGCCGGCTTCAAGTCGAAGACCGAGGTCATCCAGACGCCGTTCCAGTTCTTCCCCGAGGTGTGGAAGTGGCAGAACTATGCGCAGATCATCTCGGATCCGACGTTCGCCACCACGATGGGCTGGACCTTCCTCGGCGCCGTGCTGTTCACCGTGCTGAGCCTGACCGTGAACTCGTTCGCCGCCTACGCGTTCGCCCGCCTGGACTTCCGGTTCAAGCGCACGATGTGGGTCATCGTGATCACCACGATGTTCATCCCCGGCATGACGATCCTGCTGACCAGCTTCATCGTGGTGACCCGGCTGTCGATGCTGGACACCCTCGCAGTGCTGGTGATCCCGGGCGCCGCGAGCGCCGCATCCGTGTTCTTCATCCGGCAGTTCTACCTGAACATCCCCGCCAGCCTCGAAGAAGCGGCCATGCTCGACGGCTGCGGCCGGTTCGGCATCTTCTGGCGCATCTTCCTGCCGCTCTCGAAGCCGCCCTTCGTCGTGATGGGCATCACCGCGTTCCTGGCGTACTGGAACTCGTACGTGTGGCCGATCATGACGATCACCACGCCGGAGCGGTTCGTCGTGCAGCAGTACCTGGCGACGTTCCGATCCGAGCGCAGCACCGAGCTGGGCCTGCTCATGGCGGGATCCGTGCTGGCAGCCGCTCCCGTGGTGATCCTGTTCCTCATCTTCCAGCGTCAGATCATCGGCAACATCAAGATGGCGGGGCTCAAGTAGCCCCGCACCGAGAGAGGGAAACCATGCGTGCAGCGACGAGGCTCACGATCGTGGTCGGCATCGTGGGCGCGATGACGGCGATCACTGCGTGCGGCAGCTCGACCCCGGATGCCGGAGAAGGGGACGGCACCACCGTCACCTTCTGGCAGAACAAGTTCTCGAACGAGGACAACGCCTGGTTCAAGAAGGCGGTCGACGACTACAACAAGTCGCAGGACGAGATCACGGTGAAGCTGACCGTGGTTCCCGGCGACGCCTGGGACCAGAAGCTGAAGGCCGCGCAGGCGGCGGGCACGGCCCCCGACATGTACACCATGAACTACTCGGCGGTGCCGATGAACGCCCGCAACAGCAAGCTGGCGCCCATCACCGAGTACATCGACCAGTCGGCCTGGGACGACCTGGACCCGACGGTTCCTCGACGCGGTGACGGTGGAAGGGAAGCAGTACGCCTATCCGCTGTACTACGAGCCCAGCGCCCTGCTGTACTACCGCACCGACCTGTTCGAGAAGGCCGGTCTCGATCCGGAGAACCCGCCGAAGACCTGGGACGACCTGATCGCTGCGGGCAAGAAGCTCAAGGCGGCCGACAGCAAGATCGTGCCGTTCGAGATCGCGCAGAATGCGGTGGAGCTGTCCTGGTCGACGTGGGGCGCGCAGTACGGGACGGCCGGGCACATGCCGATCACCGACGACTGGGCGGAGCCCGCCGTGACCGACGACTACACGCCGCTGTTCGAGTTCTACCAGGACCTCTACGGGCAGGGGATCATCCCCAAGCAGGCGCTCGCGCCCTACAGCGACGTGACTCCGCTGGGCCAGGGCAAGCTCGGCATGATGGCCGGCGGCTCGTGGGCGATCGGTCCGCTGCTCACCGACTACGCGAAGACCGCCAAGAACATCCAGGTCGCGGCGATGCCGACCGTCGACGGGGATCCGGAACGGACGACCTCGACCCTCGGCGGCTGGACCATCGGGGTCGACGCGAGGTCGAAGCACGTGAAGGAGGCGGCGGCCGCGATCAGCTGGATGCTGGCGGAGGATGCGTCGGTGCCGAGGGCGTACTTCACCGGGACGAAGTTCACCAAGCTCTCACCGCGCATGTCGATCGCCGAGGATCTCGCGCAGGACCCCGGCCGCTCGGCGAACCCGTTCTACGACGTGATGACCGAGGCCACCAAGACAGCGATCCTCGAGCCGACCTATGACTGGCAGGTGAGCCTGGCGATGGGCACCGCGCTGGAGAAGGCGATGCGCGGCGGCGACATCGACGCGGCCATGAAGGAGGCCAACCAGAAGATCGAGAAGACGATCGGCGATCTGGGTCTGGCCGACCAGAAGCACTGAGGGAGGGCGGCGGATGCTGCTCTCGGTCACAGGAGCCAGCGGCACGGGCAAGTCGACGGCGCTGGAGTCCCTCAGCCGGGTCGATCTCGGCCGGCCGGTGACGTGCGTCGAGTTCGATTCGATCGGTGTTCCCGAAGGAGCGGACACGTCCTGGCGGCACGGAGCGATCGAGCATTGGGTGCGCTTCGCCATCGATGCACAGGACCGCGGAGAGCACGTCCTGCTGTTCGGACAAGTTCCGCCGGGTGAGTTGCTCGCGGCGCCATCCGCCGACCGCCTCGACGGCATCGCGATCTGCGTGCTGCACTGCTCTCCGGAAGTCCAGGAGCGCCGTCTGATCGATCGCGGGGAGCCTGCCGACTCGCTCGTCCATCACCTCCGTTTCGGAGAGTGGATCCGTCACCATGCGGTGGACTCTTCGCACGAGCCTGAGGTCATCCGCACCGAGAGCGACGTGCCGATGCAATGGTCGCGGTGGGAGCGGCTGTCGGGAGACGACCCTCGCTGGCCGGTGAGTCTCATCGATGTGGATGCGCTCTCCCGCGTGGCTGTCACTGAACGGATCGAGAGGTGGGCCAGAGATGTGCTGGTCGGCGGCGTGAGCGCCGGTGTGCGGAAGCCCTAGCCGGTCACGAGGGTGAAGAGCCGCTTCGTCGCCCTGGTCTGCGCGACGTAGAGATCGCGGATGCCGGCTTCGCCGGCCGATTCGATCTCCTCGGGTTCGAGCAGGATCACGGTGTCGAACTCCAGTCCCCGCGCGTCGGACGCCGGCACAATCGACGCGTCGTGGATGCCGGCATCCAGCTCGGCCGCACGGTGCGCGGCGGCGATCACGCCGATCTGTTCTGCCGGATGCGAGTCGCGCAGCTCGGCGACGAGATCGTCGAGTGCCGCGGTGAGCTCGCCGGCATCGACGACGATGCGGGTCGGACGGTCGCCATGCCGGATCGAGCGGGAGAGCCGCTGGGCGGGAGCGATGCGGGCGAGTGCGGGCTCGCTCGCCTGCAGGATCTCCGCGGTGGTGCGGTAGTTCACGGTGAGCGTGTGGTGCGCGAACCGGTCCGCGCCGAACGGGCGCAGTGCCTCGTACCAGCTGCGGACGGTCGTGGCGGGGCCGGCCTGCGCGAGGTCGCCCACCACCGTCATCGATCGGCTCGGGCAGCGACGCAGCAGCATCCGCCACTGCATCTCCGAGAGCAGCTGCGCCTCGTCGACGACGATGTGCCCCCACACCGCGTCGGGAGGTCCATCGACGAGCGCACGCGCCTCATCCAGCAGCACCAGATCGGCGTCCGACCATCCGGTCGACGGGGCCGCGGCCAGGGCGGCGACGTCCTCCGCGGGCAGCATCCGTTCCAGGGCGGCGTGGTCGGAGAGCAGGCCGCGGACGACCTGCTCCGGACGGAGACGCGGCCAGACGCCCTCGACGATCCGGTCGACGCCGGGATCGACGAGCAGTTCGTCGCGGATGCGATCCCAGTCGATCTCCAGCTCGCCGTCGGACTCGCCGTCGCCGTCCTCGGCGAACATGCCGTCCAGGTCGATGCCGAGGACATCCCTGATCTCCTCCTCGAACTCCGTGACCTCCCGTGCGGTCTGCTGCTCGAGCTCGTCGACCAGGTCTTCGACGACATACTCGAGGAACAGCTCTCTGGCACGGTTGTGCGCGGCATCCCCCTGCAGCGCGCCGCGCCGCGCGGCGTCGACGCGAGTGGCGTCGAGCACGACGGTGCCATGCGCGGTCTGCAGCGTCAGCGACCGGCCCTGCGGCTGCCGGTCCTGCACCCAGCGCGCGAGCGCGTCGGCGAAGGCGGCGCCGCCCTTCAGCCGGGCGACCCGCTCCAGGTCCTGTGCGGTCGCGTCCGCCCCGATCAGATCGGATGCCGTCGCCAGCTGCACGTCGTTCTCGCCGAGCGACGGCAGCACCTCGGAGATGTACGTCAGGAAGCGTCGGTTGGGACCGAACACCAGCACGCCGCGCTCGGCGATGGCCGGAAAGGCGTACAGCACGTACGCCGCGCGGTGCAGAGCCACGATCGTCTTGCCGGTGCCAGGGCCGCCGTCGACCACCATGATCCCGCGGTGCGGCGACCTGACGATCTCGTCCTGCTCGGCCTGCAGAGTCGACGCGGCCTCCCGCATCCGACCCGTCCGCGCGCCGCTCAGTGCGGAGAGCAGGGGGCCGTCGCCGACGAGATCGTCGGCGGTCGGCGTCGTGCCGTCGAGGATCTCATCGGTGACATCGCTCACCCGGCGGCCGTCGAGGCGCAGATGCCTGCGCCGCCGCAGGCCGAGTGGGGACGTCATCGTCGCGGCGTAGAACGGGCGGGCGGCTTCGGCCCGCCAGTCCACGAGCAGCGCCTCGCCGTCCGGTGACGTCAGCCCGATCCGGCCGATGTGCAGCGATGCCCCGTTCGCGTCGTCGATGCGCCCGAAGCAGAGCGCGTGCTCTGCGCCGCGCAGCCGCCGCACGCCGTCGCTCAGTCGGGCGAGCTCGGCATCTCTGGCGAACAGGTCCGCCGGGCCTTCGACCTCTGCCGCCATCACCCGCGCCTGCGCGGCGAGTCCGCTGCTCACCCCCTCGTCGAGCAGTCGGTACATCTCATCGATCGTGTTCTGCTCGTGCTCCACCTGTCGCGCCGTGCCGACGCCCGCATCCACCCGCATCCTGCTCCCTCGTCCGGAGTCCACCCTGAGGGGTCGAGCCGCGGAACACAACGTTGACTTCGGAAGGAAGGCATGGCCTTGCGGGGCGCGTATGCGGCGCAGTGGGCATCTGCCGTGCGCCCGAGCGCGTCATTCGGGTGGCGTCGCTGCAGTCGCGGCCTCCCCACGACAGACTGACCATCATGCATCTCACCTTGCTATGCGACTTGTCCTTCGCCGGCAAGAGCACCCTGGCCGAACGGCTCGCGATCGAGCTGGATGCGCTCCTAGTCAGCCTCGATGCGATCAACCTGGAACGTGGCCTGCGAGGAGGGCAGGGGATTCCGATCGAGGAGTGGGCCAGAACGAACGAGATCGCGCACGAGCGCGCCTCCCGCCGTTTGACGGCAGGGAGGAGAGCCGTCGTGGACGACACCGGTTCTCCGCGCTTCATTCGAGAGGTTTGGAGGGCTGTCGCCGACGATGCCGGCGCCGGCTTCTCGCTGGTCTGGGTCCAGATCGACACGGAGCTTCAAAGGGAACGCGTGCTGATGAACAGAGACGATCCGATGAGGCCGGACGTGATCGATCGGGTCCTCGACAAGCATCGGGAGCAATTCGAGCAACCGACGGCGGACGAGGACGCGATCGTCGTGGACGCGCGCCACACCGCGAACCCGGAGATCGTCAGGCCGGTGGCGGACGCGATCCTGAACGCGTAACGGTCACTTGCGAGTCCCCTTGCTGGTGCACCGCTCGTCAAGGCCGGATCGGAGCGTGTCCGTGACGCGCGACTCGTACCGCCCATCCGCGCCAGCCGACGTCGTTCCCGCCCTCCTCCTCGCGGGCATTCGGGAGCACAGTGTCGCGGTCCACTGTTCCTCCACAGCGGCCTCTCCGACGGATCTTTCCACACCACGCATCGAGTGTCTGACCGGGGATTCCGATGTCGGTGGCCCCTTGTTGAATGGACGTATGACATCGACGGTGAACGCCTCACTCGAGCAGCTGGACGCGCTGCTCGAAGAGGTGTGTTCGTCGGCCGAGGTCGAGCGTCAGTTCGACGCGGCGCCGGCGTCAGAACTGATCGACACCCTGGTGCTCGCCGGGCGGGTGCAGCGGCGGGTCGAGGCGGTGATCGTCGAGGCGACGGCGCAGGTGCTCGACCGTGACCTGCGCGAGCGGGATGCCCGAGTGTCAACCCGTGCCGGATGTCGCGATGCGGCAGAGCTGCTGCGCCGCACGCTGCGCGTCGACGGGCAGACCGCGCGTAAGTACGTGTCGGCGGCTGGCGGAGTGCATCGCGATGTGGAACTGACCTCGGGTGCGCGGCTGCCGGCGAAGTACGAGCAGTTGCACGCCGCACTGCTCGACGGTGAGCTCTCGCTGAGCGGATTCCTCGCCTGCACCGCGCCGATCGATGCCGCGCATCCGCGGCTGAGCCGCGACGAGATCGCCCGGGCCGATGCCGTGCTCGCGGGGGCTGCCCGCGGGCACGATCTCGAGACGGGGGAAGCGGGCGGACCGCCGCCCACGACCGACGAGCTTGCCGCGTTCGCGCATCGCATCGTCGCGAATCTGGATCCCGACGGCGAGGACCCCGACGGCACACAGGCCGATCGGCGCCGTGGTCTCACCCTGGGTCGGCTCCGCGACGGCGTCGTGCCGGTGCGCGGCTCACTGCTGCCCGAGGTCGCCGGTCAGCTGCAGCGCATCTGGGACAGCATCCTGAATCCGAAGGCCGACGCCGCTTCCGCGACCGGGGTCGCGTTCCGGCCGGCAGGCGAGTCTGACGACGACGAACCGGTCGATGAGCGCACGCCCGCTCAGAAGAGGCACGACGCGCTGGCCACCGCGCTGAACATCGCGGCCGCCTCCGGACAGCTCCCCACGTTGGGCGGCGCAGCGCCGACCCTGGTGGTCTCGGTGTCGGCATCCGACTACGCCGCAGGCACGGGGCGGGCGACCATCGAGGGCACCGGCTGGGACGTTCCGCTCCGCACGGCCGCGCACGCCGGCTGTGCCGGCGGCATCCAGCGGGTGCTGTTCGACGAACACGGCGCGATCGTCGGTATCGGCACCTCGGCCCGCATCTTCAACGCCCTGCAGCGCCGCGCGATCGTGCTGCGCGATCGCGAGTGCCTCATTCCCGGATGCCACGTCCCCGCCGCCTGGTGCGAGGTGCACCACGTACGCGAGCATGCCGACGGCGGCCCGACACACACTGACAACGGCGTCGCCCTCTGCTGGCACCACCATCGCACCCTCGACGTCAGCGGCTGGCAGATCCGCATGCGCGCCGGAGTGCCCGAGATCCGCGGCCCCGGCTGGTGGGATCCGAGCGGCCGATGGCGACGCCCCCGTACGCGAGCGGGGTCCGACGGCGGCCTCGCCGCAGCGCTCGCCCGGGAACGAGTGTCGTAGACGCTGATCGGGACTCCGGCCGGCGGAGTCATCGCCACGCCGGTTGGCGGGATTGCGGCGCTTCGGCGCGGGGTGTGTGTCGATGAGGCCGAGCTGGTTGCCGGCGGGGGGCACCGCGTTCCGACGCGACCGAGTGTTGTGGAACCGGCCAGCGAGGTAGCCGCCGCGCTCCGGCGCGCGCGAGTGTCGTGGCCGCCGTGCGATCACCGCGACGTCGGCGACGCGCTCGGCGACTTCTCGTGGCGTCGGATCATCCACGTCGATTACGTGGCCGCCGCGCGCCGTATCGACGAGCGAGCGCGAGAGTCCCTCGTACCCGGCGAGGAACCTGTCTGTCGTGCCGTGGGACGTCGCGATCGCGGGGAACCAGCATCCGCCGGGATCGTGTCCCGACCCCGGCGGACGCCCTCCTCAGGGCACCTTCGTGAGCGAGACGTCGTCCAGCTGCATCCAGATGTCGCCGCTGTTCGTCCACACGCCGCCGAACACCTGCACGGCGTCGTGATCGCCGCTGTCGAACTCGACGGCGAACCGGGTCCACGCCCCGACCGAGTGGAAGTTCACCTCGCCGATCGGTGTGCCGTCCAGCGTCCGCGCGCCGAAGAACCCGTTGTCGCTGTTCACCGACGTCCGCAGGAACCCGGTCACCCGGTAGTGCGTGTTCCGCTCCACGGCGACGTCCTGCCAGATGTCGCGCCAGCCGCTGTTGTACCGCACGAACGCCCGGCGATCGCCTGTGAAGCCGGCGGCCGGCGACGTGTCGATGCCCGAGTTCGGCTTCGCACCCCAGGTGCCGCCGCTGCCGTCGCCGAGCACATCGGACCGCTCGAAACTCGCATCGGCGACGAGGTTCGGGTCGACGATGTTGCCCTGGCGATCGATGCGCAGATGCATCAGATACGCGTTGTACGGGTTCCACTGCGACATCGTGAAGTAGATCTCGCCGTCCTTGTTCCAGGGGTGGAAGTAGCCGCCGTACAGCGCGGGATAGTCGGTCGAACTGGCGACCGTCTGCGCCGGCGACCACGGACCCTCCGGCTTCTTCGCCGTGCGCATGACGATGTCCTCTCCCACGAGCGACATCATCAGGTAGCGCTTGCTGTAGGTGTCGTACCGCACCGACATCTCGCTCATCGGGGCATCCATCACGGCCACCGCCGCCGACTCGTCCTTGCTCCACCGCTTGCCGTCCCAGTACCGGTACGCCTTCTCGTCGAGCAGCTTCTTCGCCGGGACCTTCGCCACGGATGCCGGGCCGTTGCGACCGTTCTGGGTGCCGAACACGTAGATCGTGCCGCCCTTCTGCACCCACGCCTGCATCTGGAACGGGTCATCGCCGTCGGGGTTCTCCCACCGGGTGTCCGAGACCTTCCAGGTGCTGCCGCCATCGTCGGAGTAGGCGATGCCGGCGTGATTGGTGTCCCACATTCCGGGCGGACCCCACTTCCGCACCGACATGAACCCGAGGTACTGGCGCTTACCGACCGAGATCCCGGTGGTCGGGATCGTGGTGATCTCGTCGCCGTCGATCTTCTTCGACGGGATGATCTGCCGTGCGTACCCGTCGGGACCCTGAGCGGCCCAGTCGAACAGCATCCCGTCGGCGAGCTCGGCGTCCGACGACCGCACCAGCACGTTGCTGCGCCAATTGCCGTTCGGCGGTGCTCCGCCGCCCGGACCGACCCACGCGTTGCCGAACGTGTCGCCGAACGCGGTCAGCACATGGCCCCTCCCGTCATCCCACATGATGCCGAGGTCGGTCGATTTGATGTCCCACCGACCCCAGGTGTTGTTCGGGGCATCCGGGCCGGTGAGCTTCTCGACAACGGTGGCCGGCGTGCGCGCCGTGGTCGCCTCGGCCGGTGGCGGTGCGGATGCCGCCGCGAGGGCGACGACGGTGAGGGATGCCGCTGCGGCACCCGCCAGGACCTTCTTCAGGGGCGTCATTGCCTTTCCTTTCTCGAGTCGCCGAGCGGCGACGTCAGGCCCAGACCTCCAGTTCGGAGATCGAGGTGAAACGCATCGGCCCGCCCGGCTCGCCGGTCAGGCGGATGCCGTCGGCCACGACGGGCGGGAAGTCGAAGACGTACTCGTCGAACTCGAGGGCGGTGAAGTCGGTCGGGTACGGCGGCGACACCGTGGCATCCACCGCCGCCCACGTGCCGTCGATCCGCACCTCCACGCGCGGGGGCGCAGCGAACCAGCCGCCCAGGGAGTCCTGCGGTCCCGGCACGTACACGAGGCGGGACATCCGTCGCGGCGCGGCCCACTCGTAGCCCCAGACGTCCTCGCCGGTGCCGGGGCCGAAGGCGGAGTCCTCGGCGATCGTGCGATCGCCGTCGTTCAGCACGACCTCCTGCCCCTCGCGCACGCGGGCCACCAGGGGCGAGGCGCCACTGAGGGCGAGATTGCCCGACGCCTCGACCGCGGCATCCGTTCCCGGGTCGAACCGCACCCGGCGCAGCCCGAAGCAGTACGCCCGCCCGCCGCGCGACGACGCCGGCACGAACCAGTTGCTCTGCAGCCACATCTCGGTGCCGTCTTCGGAGATGTACTTCGAAGGGATCGTCGGCGCGTAGCCGCCGTGCTTCGCCAGCGGCGACCGGGGGCCGTGCCACGGGAAGTGCCCGAAGTCGTGGCTG
The DNA here is from genome assembly GCF_021582875.1 of Microbacterium sp. KUDC0406. Taxonomy (NCBI): domain Bacteria; kingdom Bacillati; phylum Actinomycetota; class Actinomycetes; order Micrococcales; family Microbacteriaceae; genus Microbacterium; species Microbacterium sp. KUDC0406. The sequence goes on from NZ_CP091138.1 coordinate 3,107,529, forward strand.
TGCAGCAGCCGCCACGGGCCCCACGGTGCCGGAGCCTCGAAGAACTCGAAGGTGTACTCGCTCCAGGTCGAGTAGAGGTAGCGGCCGAGACCCGGGTTCCACACCACCGATCCCTGTGCGATGCAGGTGAAGTCGTGCGCTGCCATGCCGAAGGCGGGCGTCGGGTAGAACCCCCGTTCATCCACGAGCACCGGGCGCTTCTTCGCGATGTCCGCGGTCCATTCCGCAGGGCCCGCGTAGAACTCCCAGGCATCGATGTCCTGCACGCGGTCCGCAGACACTCGCGCGAGGAAGAGCTCGGTCGGGTCGGGCACCCGCTTCGAGAATGAGGTGCGCCAGTTGCCGTCGATTCCGTAGGCGTACACCCACTCCGAACCGCCGTTCGCCTGCCCCAGGTCGAGGAACATCACGGTCGTGAAGGCGTGGTCGTGGAACATCGGCCCGTCGGGCCAGGTCCAGGTGCGGCCGAGGTCGTCGCTGCGGACGATCGTCGCGGCGTGCGCCTCATTGAAGGTGTCGGGGGAGTCGCCGCAGCGCAGGTCCTGCACGGCGAGGAACAGCACGTCGCGCCCGTCGAGTCGCACGCAGACCATGCCGGTCGGCTTGCGGTTGAAGCGCTCCGCATCCCAGATCGGCGCGACGGCGTCGCCGTCGGCGAGGCGCTCGCCGGTCAGGCCGGCCTGCGGCATCCCGTCGATCCGGTTCACCAGGATGTCGCTCCAGCCGTGCCGTGCGAACCCGGTGCCGTCGCCGGCGGCGGCGTAGAGCGCGTCGTCGGACGCCCAGGCCGAGGGCCACAGGTCGCCGTCGCTCGCGGTCAGCACCGTGTTCGCCTGATCGACGTGGGCGATCCGCAGCCGCAGCGGAGCGGATGCCGGGTTCACCGGCACCCCGTCCACGATCGGGTGTCCGTCAGCCACCGAGCGTCATCTCCCTCAGCCCGAACCAGTACGAACTCACGCCGGCCGGGGCGCACGGGCAGACGTTCGACTGCACCCACATCGTCTTCTCGTCGTCGGTGACGAACTTCGACGGCACGGTCGTGCCGTAGCCGCCGATGCGGTCCTCCTGCCACGGGTACTCGCCGAAGTCCTCGGAGTGGAAGAGCGTCCACGGGCCCCACGGTTTCGGCGCCTCGTAGAACTCGAAGGTGTACTCGGTCCACGAGGTGTACAGGTATCGATCGTGCTTCGGCAGGTAGGTCACCCCACCCTGCGAGAGCACGCTCAGGTCGTGCACGCGGCGATCGTCGACGAGCACCGGCTGCTTCTTCGCGATGTCGGTGGTCCAGTCCGGCTGGGTCCCTGAGCCTGTCGACGAAGGGCCGGCGTAGAACTCCCACGTCGCGGCATCCTGTACCGACTTCACCGGAACTCTGGCGAGGAACAGCTCGGTCGGGTCGGGCACGATGTCGGTGAACGAGTCGCGCCAGTTGCCGTCCAGGCCGTAGGCGTAGACGTACTTCTTGTCGGGCCGCCGCTCGGCGTCCTTGCCGTAGTCGGCGAACCAGATCGTCGTGAACACTCCGTCGGCGAACATCGGCGCAGACGTGTCCCACGACCAGGTCCGCCCGTGGTCGTCGCTGCGCGCGATGGTCGCGTTCGGTGCGGCGTTGAAGTCCGGCGCGAGATCCTGCACGGCCAGATACAGCGAGCCGTCGACGCACAGCATGCCGGTCGGCTTGCGCGTGTACCCCTCCTCGGCGGTCCACACCTGCCCGAGATCGTCACCGGTGGCGAGTCCCTCGCCGGTCAGATCAGATGCTCCGCTGTTCTCGGATGCCGGTGACCCGTCGATCCGGTTCATCACGATGTCGCTCGTGACGCTGCCGAAGCCCGCGCCGTCGCCGTTCGCGGCGTACATCGCATCGTCGTCTGACCAGCAGTTCGGCCACAGGTCGCCGTCGGAGACTCCGATGGCGGTGGGAGCGTCGGTCACCGAGGCCGAGTCGATCGGCTCGGATGAGGACGCGCACCCGGCGAGCACGAGCACGAGCAGCACGACGGTCGAAGCCGCGGTCACCGCCCGTCTCGCGCTCATCTCACCAGACCGTGTAGCCGCCGTCGGCGATGACGTCCGATCCCGTCATGAAGCTCGACTCGTCGGATGCCAGGAACAGGATGACGGACGCGATCTCGTCGGGCGTCCCTAGCCGGCCCATCGGGGTGCGCTCGCGCCAGGTCTCGCCGAGCGCCGGGTCGTCGGCCAGCACCTGCGCGGTGAGGTCGGTCGCGATGTATCCGGGCGACACCGAGTTCACCCGCACACCGCGGTCGGCCCACTCGCCGGCCAGGGTCTTCGTGAGGTGCACGACGCCGGCCTTCGCCGCGTTGTAGCTCGACTGCTTCTGCGGGAAGTTGCTGATGCTGCCGCTCATCGACGCGATGTTCACGATCGAGCCGCGGCCGGCGTCGAGCATGAGCCGCCCGAACGCCTGGCAGACGAAGAACGTGCCGTTCAGATCGATGTCGACCACCCGGCGCCAGTCGTCGACCGGCATGTCCTCAGCGCTCGCCGAGCGCACGATGCCGGCCGCGTTCAGCACCACGTCGGGGGCGCCGTGCCGGGCGGCGATGTCGGCGGCGACGGACGCCACGGCTGAGGCATCCGTCACATCGACCTGCACGAACTCGGCGTCGACATCGTCGGTCATCGCGAGGTCGAGTACGACCACCCGGCATCCCTGCTCGAGGAAGCGCCGCACGGTCTCCAGGCCGATGCCGCGCCCGCCGCCGGTGACGACGACCAGCCGCCCGGCCAGCGAGGGATAGGTCGTGTGCGTCATGACTGCGGCTCCCGCGGAGGCGTCGCACCGATGTCGGGAACCGGGGCGGTTCCTAGGTGCACCTCCAGATCGTCGGCGCTGGGGCTCTTCGGGCGCCGTGCCGTCGGACGGTCGAGGTAGAACATCGCCGTCGACGCGATGTCGTCGCGCAGCGGCAGGTAGCGCCAGCCGCTGCGCCAGCCGAGTGCCTGGATATCGACCTTCGGGATGCCGGTGGCGAAGTGGATCGGGTCCTGCAGATGCCAGCGGTACATGCCGAAGCGCTGCTGACTGACGTACAGCCCGTCGGGACGGATCACCTGCGGCATGCCCAGATACGGAGTCGAGAACGCGGTGTACCCCTGGCCGGGGATGTCGAAGTTCCAGGCGCCGCCGAAGTAGTCCTCGGTGCCGGTGCCGCAGATCGTGGGGTACTCGTCATCGTCGTCGAGGTAGAACTTGATCTCGCCCTCGCCCCACCAGCCGTTGGAGTTCACGCCCCAGGCGATGTAGGTGCCCACGTACTGGCCCTGGCCCTCGATGCCCTCCAGGATCACGTGCGGCGTGAGCTCTTCCAGGGGGTTGGACCGGCGCCACTGGGCGTGGAAGTAGCCGTCGTTCGAGTAGTCGCCCCCGGTCTCGTAGGTCACCTGGTAGTACACCCGCACGTCGACGGTCGAGGTGTTCTCGATGGTCAGGCGCGCCCCGTCGCGGAACGGCATCGGCCAGTAGGAGTTGAAACCGCCGTGCGGGTTCGCGGCGATCGCCTGGGAGTTCACCTGCGCGAACACGCCCCAGCCGTTGCAGAAGAAGTCGCCGTAGGGCACCTCGACGGCAGGCTCCTCGGCGCCGTCCCAGTAGGCGCGCAGCAGGAGGGTGCGCCAGTTGTCGGTGTGCGTGGTGATCCAGATGTGGGTGATCTTGCCGGCGCCGGTGATGGAGGCCAGTTCGAAGGTCTCGCCGGCCTTGATGTCGACGCTGGGGGAGATCTTCCAACCCGGGCCGAGGTCGCGCGCGCAGTCGGCACCGGTGCCCTCGGTGGCCCTGGCGCCCCCTCCGACGGTGCCGTCGAAGTTCTCCGGCGAGATCGAACGGGTCTGCACCTGACGAAGGGCAGAGATCGAGTTCAGGTCGGGCATGCGTGCACATCCTCGTGTCGGCGGTGGGTGTTCCGTCACAGTACCGATTCGCGCGCTCTGTTGCAATCGATTTCAACACGATAATGTGGCCTGACGGTACAAGTCATGGGGGAGCCGTGTCCACGATCTACGACGTCGCGCAACTCGCCGGGGTGTCCCCGGCGACGGTGTCGCGCGTGTTCAACGGCGCGGGGGTGTCGGACGCCAAGGTCACCGTCGGTGCGGAATGCTGCCAAGCAGCTGAACTTCACGCCGAACCGTGCGGCCCGCACGCTGCGCAGGCAGAGCTCCGAGGTCATCGCCCTCGTGATCCCCGACATCGAGAACCCCTACTTCACCGAGATGGCGCGCGGTGTGGAGGATGTCGCGAGCGAGGCCGGCTACTCGGTCGTGCTGTGCAACTCCGACGCCCAGATCGACAAGGAGTCGACTTATCTGCGCATCGCGATGGCGGAGAACATGTCGGGCGTGATCCTCGCCGCGGCATCCGACCACACCAGCCTCGACGCGATCCTCGCCACCGGACGCCCGATCGTCGCGGTCGACCGCAGCACCGGGTACGACATCGACGGCGTCGTGATGGCCAACCGTGACGCGGGCCGGCAGGCGACCGCGCACATGCTCCGCACGCACCGCAGGGTCGCGTACATCGGCGGGCCCGAGCACATCGAGACCTCGGCGGATCGCGCCGAGGGCTGGCGGCTCGCCCACCGCGACGCGGGCATCGCCGCGCCCGAGGACCTGCTGCGTTTCTCGTCCTTCCGCGTCGACGGCGGCCGCGCCGTGATGGAGGAGCTGCTCGCCCTGCCCGAGCCGCCGGATGCGGTCGTCGCGGGCAACAACCTCATCGGCGTCGGGGCGATCCAGGTGCTCACCGAGCACGACCTCACACCGCCGCGGATCGGCGTCGCCGTGGTGGGCTCGCTGCCGTTCACCACGCTCTCACCGAGTGCTGTCACGGTCGTGCGGCTGCCCGCCCGGCACATGGGCGTCACGGCCGCGCGGATGCTGCTGGAGCGCATCCGCGGCGATGAGCAGCCGGCCCGTACCGTGGTGCTGCGCAACGACCTGCAGGCCGCGACGCGCTGACGCGCGTCAGTGCGAACCTGAGCCCCAGAGCCGGGTGGCGAGGTTCGCCACCTCTTTGTCGAGTGCGGTGAACTTCGCGTCCTGCGCCTCGAAGCGCGCGTTCATCTCGCTGCGCAGGGCGTCGATCTTCGCGTCGACGCTGTCGAACCGTGCAGTGACGCCGCCGATCTCTGCGCGGATGACGCGACTGAACGTCGTCGTCATCAGTGTCATGCCGCCGAGCATCACGGCCGCGAACACGCCGATGAGCGTCCACACCTGCGGGTCGTTCATCTCCATGCCTCCATTCTCATCGATTTCGGCCAGCGTGTCACTGGCCGTGGTCGTCCGGCGGCCCGAAGGTGCTCGGCCGCTGACTCTGTGGAGAACCACGCATGCTCGGGTGGCGGTGGAGGGCAGCTCGCCGGTTGCACCATGAAATCGATTTCGCGTACTCTGAACGAGAGATCGGTCAAGGAGGACACATGCGCTGCACCCTGGGTGTGGACGTCGGCACATCGAGCACCAAGGGTGTGCTGACCGGCCCCGACGGCGTCATCCTCGCGACCGCGACGCGCACGCACGACGTCGACCGCCCGCGCACCGGGTGGGTCGAGATGGACGCGCGCATCTGGTGGGACGAGTTCATCTCGATCGCGCGTGAGATGCTCGGCCCTTCGACAGGCTCAGGGACCCAGGGCGACATCGAGATCGTGGGCGTCGGGGTCAGCGGCATGGGCCCCTGCGTGCTGCTCGCCGACGAGCACGATGAGCCGGTGCGGCCCGCCATCCTCTATGGCGTCGACACCCGCGCCACCGCGCAGATCGCCCGGATGACCGCGGAACTCGGCGAGGACGAGATCACGCGCGTCGGCGGTTCGACCCTCACCTCGCAGGCCGCAGGGCGAAGATCGCCTGGATCGCGGACGAGGAGCCCGAGGTGTTCGCCCGGGCGAAACGCCTGTTCATGCCGGCGTCCTGGCTGGCCAGGAGGCTCACCGGCGCCTATGCGCTCGACCACCAGTCGGCCAGTCAGACCTCGCCCCTCTACGACATCGAGGGCGAGCGCTGGCACGAGCCGTGGTGGCGGCGGTACGCCGCCGGCATCGAGCAGCCGCCGCTGGCGTGGGCCGGCGACATCGCCGGCACCGTCACCGAGCAGGCGGCCGCGCTCACCGGCATCCCCGCCGGCACCCCCGTGATCACCGGGACCATCGACGCGTGGACCGAGGCGGTCAGCGTCGGAGCGCATGAGATCGGCGACCTCATGCTCATGTACGGCACGACGATGTTCCTCATCGCGACCGGGGAGCAGACCCTGCGCACCCCGTCGATGTGGACCACGGCCGGTGCTTTCGACGGCACCCGCAATCTCGCCGGCGGTCTGTCCACCTCCGGCGCTCTCACCGGCTGGCTGAAGGACCTCACCACCGCCGACTATCCGCAGCTGCTCGCCGAGGCCGAGGCATCCGGCCCCGGTGCCCGCGGCCTGCTGATGCTGCCGTACTTCGCCGGCGAGCGCACGCCGATCCAGGATCCGGATGCCCGGGGCGTGATCGCCGGGATCACCCTCGAGCACGGCCGCGGCGACCTGTACCGCGCGGCGCTCGAAGCCACGGCGCTCGGCGTGCGGCACAACGTCGAGACCATGCGTGCGGCCGGTGCCGACATCCGGCGCATCGTCGCCGTCGGCGGCGGCACGCAGGGCCGGCTCTGGCTGCAGATCGTCTCCGACATCACCGGGCTCGTGCAGGAGGTGCCCGAGACCACGATCGGCGCGAGCTACGGCGCCGCCTTCCTCGCCGCGGTCGCCACCGCCACCGGCGAGGCCCCCCGGATCGAGGACTGGAACCCGGTGACCGACCGCATCGAGCCGGACCCGTCGGTGCGTGCGCCCTACGACGCCCTGTTCGACCGCTACCTGCGCCTGTATGCCGGCACGAGCGACGTCGTGCACGAGCTGGCGGCCGAGCAGCGGAGTTCATCATGACCCGTCGTGCCCGTCCGATCCCGCACACCGCCGAGCGGGCCGCGTTCCTGCTGGGCGGCATCGGCACCGGCAACGTCTCACTCGGAGCCCGCGGCGAACTGCGCGACTGGGAGTTCGAGAACCTGCCCGACAAGGGCCGCCGCAACCCGCGGTCGTTCTTCGCGATCCACGCCGCTCCGGAGGGCGGCGACGCGGTCACCCGGGTGCTCGAGGCGCGCGACACGGGGCGTCGGGATTACGACGCCGGCTACTCCTTCGACGATCTCGCCGGTCTCCCGCGACTCGCCGGCGCGACCATGTACGGCGAATACCCGGTGGTCGACATCGACTTCACGGATGACGTGCTGCCCGTCGAGGTCTCGCTGCGCGCGTTCACCCCGCTGGTGCCGCTCGACGCCGACGCATCCGGCATCCCGGCCGCGGTGCTGCGCTACCGGGTGACCAACCCCGGGTCCGTGCCCGTGACGGTCACTGTGGCCGGCAGCGTCACGCACACCGCGGGTCGTGGAGCACCTGGACCGGACGCGCCCTGGGGCATCCGGGGAATGCAGACGGTGCGCCGCCGCGACGAGGACGGCGTGCACGGCCTCGACTTCGGCATCGACCTGCCGGCGGACGATGCCGGCTACGGCACGCTGAGCCTCACGACGACCGACGACTCCGTGACGGTCAAGCCGCAGTGGGTGACCAGCTACTGGCCCGACGGCGCGCGGATGTTCTGGAGCGACTTCGCCGGCGACGGCCTGCTCGAGCCCGAGCCGCGGCTCACCCTCGAAGACAAGCCGCGCGGCCTGTTCGCCGAGCGCGACGCCGACCCGGATGCCCCTCCGCTCACCGAGGAGGAGATGCTCGCCAGGCTTCCGCGACTGCGCACCGGCTCGCTCGGCATCGTGCACACGCTCGGGCCGGGGGAGTCCCGCGACTTCGAGTTCGTGCTGGCGTGGAGCTTCCCGAATCGCATCCGCGGATGGCGCGGGCACATCATCATGGACGACCCGCACGCCGACGAGATCGTGCACAACCACTACGCGACGCTCTGGCCGGATGCCTGGTCGGCGGCCGCCCACCTGCACGTAGAGCTTCCGTCACTCGAGGCCGCGACGGACGCCTTCGTCGAGACGCTCTACGGCGGAACCCTCGACCCGGTGCTCGCCGACGCGGCAGGGGCGAACATCGCCGCGCTGCGCTCCACGACCTGCTTCGTGGTCGAGTCGCCCACCCCCGAGCTCGGCGAGGGGCCGGTGTTCGCCGCCTGGGAGGGGTCCTTCGACCACGGCGGATCCTGCGAGGGAACCTGCACGCACGTGTGGTCGTATGCGCAGACGGCCGCGTGGCTGTTCCCGTCGCTCGAGCGCAGTGCGCGGCGCGCGGAGTTCCTGCTCGAGACGGACGCCGACGGCGCGCAGAGGTTCCGCGGCAACCGCATCTTCGGCTCGCCGTCCTGGTTCATGGGTCCGGCGGTCGACGGTCAGCTCGGCACCTTCCTGCGCCTGCACCGCGAGTGGCGGTTCTCCGGCGACGACGACTTCCTGCGCGAGCTCTGGCCTGCCGCGGTGCGCTCGCTCGAGTACGCCACCAGGGAGTGGGACCGCGACGGCGACGGCCTGCTCGACGGCGAACTGCACAACACCTACGACATCGAGTTCCACGGCATCGACCCGCTGGCGAACGGGATGTACCTGGCCGCGCTGCGCGCCGGCGCGCGCATGGCCGCCCACCTCGGAGAGACGAAACGCGCCGAGGAGTGGCGCGCCAGGTCCGTCCAGGTCGCCGCAGCGATGGACAGCACGCTCTGGAACGGCGAGTACTACCGGCAGGTGATCGAGGATGCCGACGCGCACCGCTACCAGTACGGCGACGGAGTGCTCTCCGACCAGCTGCTCGGCCAGTTCCACGCCTACCTGAACGGCCTCGGACCGCTGCTGCCCGAGGAGCACGTGCAGTCGGCGCTCGGCGCGATCGTGCGGCACAACCACCGTGACGACCTCACCGCGCACGAGAGCACCCAGCGGGTGTACGCGCTGAACGATGAGGGCGGGCTGCTGCTGGCGTCCTGGCCGAACGGCGGCCGCCCGGCCATCCCGTTCGTGTACTCGGACGAGGTGTGGACCGGCATCGAGCATCAGGTGGCGGCATCCCTTCTCTTCGCCGGACGAGCGGATGACGCGCTGCGGATCGAGCGTGCGCTGCGCGCACGCTACGACGGCGTGCACCGCAACCCCTGGAACGAGATCGAGTGCGGCAATCACTACGCCCGCTCGCTGGCCTCGTGGGCGCTGCTGATCGCCGCGAGCGGCGCACAGTGGGATGCCCCGACCCGCACCCTCTCGTTCGACCCGGTCGGCCCTTCGACAGGTTCAGGGACCCAGACGCCCTGGGTTGCTGAGCCTGTCGAAGCATCCTTCCTGTTCACCACAGGCACCGGCTGGGGGCGGGCGCGGATCGACGGCGACACGATCACCCTGCACCTGATCGGCGGCGAGCTCGCGCTCGACGAGCTCCTGCTGCGCGGACGCAGCGCCGGCACCGGCATCCGACTCGACGCGGGCGGAACGCACACCGCCCGCGCGACCCACTGACCACTCACCATCGGAGAATCCTCATGAGCTACACCCTCCCCGCCCCGGCATCCCGCCCGGCATCCGCGCCGAAGACGGCGTACATCATCACCTCGGGCGACCTGCGCGAGTCGGCGAACGTCGCCGGCTGGCCGGTGCAGGCGGCCACCGAGGCGGCCGTCACGAAAGCCTTCGAAGAGCTCGGCTGGAGCGTCATCCGCCCCTTCGGCGTCGACCCCGAGACCGGGCACGGCTACATCTCGAGTCAGCGCATGGGCATGGAGGTGTTCAAGAGCATCCCGGTGGACGCGCCGCTGATCGTCGCGATCGCCAACTGGCAGTACTCGCACCACGTGCTCGCAGGCCTTCGCACCCACCAGGGTCCGATCCTCACCACGGCGAACTTCGCTCCGGACTGGCCCGGCCTGGTCGGCCTGCTCGGGCTGAACGCCGGCCTCACCAAGATGGGCAAGGACTACGCCACGATCTGGTCGGTCGACTTCACCGACGACTGGTTCCGCGCCGGCATCCGGGAATGGATCGAGACCGGCCGCATCACGCACGACGCCTCCCACGTGCGCGAGCTGCCCGCCCTGCCGGACAGCCCCGAGAAGCAGCTCGGCGAGGCGCTCGCCGCGCAACTGCGCGACGAGAAGGCCATCATCGGCGTCTTCGACGAGGGCTGCATGGGCATGTACAACGCGATCTTCGACGACGAGCTGCTCAACGGCACCGGCATCTACAAGGAGCGGCTGTCGCAGTCGGCGCTGTACGCCGAGATGCTGCGCGTCACCGAGGACGAGGCGGATGCCGCCTACGACTGGCTCATCGAGCACGGCATGACCTTCACCTACGGCGAGGACGCGGCGACCGAGCTCACCCGCGACCAGGTGCAGTGGCAGCTGAAGATGTACATCGCCGCACTGCGCATCGCCGACGACTTCGGACTCGACGCGGTCGGCATCCAGTACCAGCAGGGTCTGAAGGACCTGGTGCCGGCATCCGACCTCGCCGAAGGCATCCTGAACTCCACCGAGCGTCCTCCGGTGACCAGCCGCGATGGCTCCCGCGTGCTGCACGAGGGCCGGGCGTTCCCGCACTTCAACGAGGCCGACGAGGGCGTCGCCGTCGACGCGCTCGTGACCGACCGGGTGTGGCGCGCGATGGGCCTGGTGCCCGACAACACCCTGCACGACGTGCGCTGGGGCGAGGAGTTCGACGGCGAGTTCGTCTGGGTCTACGAGATCTCCGGCTCGGTGCCCGCCTCGCACCTGGGCGGATGGCAGAACGCCGAGGGCTGGCGCCAGGGGCACGTGTTCTTCCCGGCCGGCGGCGCCACGATAAACGGCGTCTCCAAGCCCGGTGAGGTCGTGATCTCGCGCGTCTACATCGCCGACGGAGTGCTCAACGCCGACGTGTTCCGCGGCACGATCGTCGAGCTGCCCGCCGACGAGACCCAGCGCCGCAAGGACGCCACGAACCCGGAGTGGCCGATCGCGAACGTCGTGCTGCACGGCCAGAGCCGCGACCAGTTCATGGCCCGTCACAAGGCCAACCACGCCCAGGTCGTCTACGCGCCCGATGCCGAGACCGCCGACAGGGCCCTCGTCGCGAAGGCGGCGATGTTCGCGGGCATGGGCATGCGGGTGCACCTGGTCGGCGACGTCGCGGTCTGAGTGCCGGCCGCGCGGCGGCGCCCGTCGTCAGGGCGCCGCCGCGCGGAACGCCTCGTAGTCGGCGAGAGAGACCTCGGCGTAGTCGTACGACCAGGTCAGCAGCGACTCGGCTACGCGCCCGCCGTCGCCGATGTACCCGATCGCACGGGTCGCTGCCACGGACTGGCTGTGCGCCCTGGCGAGCGTCGCCGCGCACGCCTGCGCGTAGGCGGCGAACGGGGCGTCGTCGAGCTCCTCGGTCTCGATGCCGCCCTTCATGTCGTGGAACTGCCGCACGTAGTAGTCGGTCCCCTCGCTGCGCAGGTGTCCGAGGAACGGATCCGACAGCCCCTGCAGGATCTTCTGCATCGTCACCACGCGAGACCCCTCGCCGAACGTCTCGACCCGTTCGCGCAGCGCGTCGGGCTGTGGGATGCTGCCGTACTCGGCGAGCACGCTCCGGCCGGCCTCCTTCGACTGCATGAGCAGGGAGTTGCCGTCACCGTCCTGCAGCAGCACGAGGTAGCAGCGCGTGCCGACGCTGCCCACGCCCACCACGCGTCGCACGATGTCGGCCACCCGGTAGTGCTCGAACAGCTGAGTGACATCCGGAGACGTCGTCCGCCGGAAGTCGTGCACCAGGCCGTCGACGAGCCGGCGGGTGTCATCGGCGACCGGGCTCATCGCCGGAGGGTCGGGCACGAACCGCAGCCGTCCGCCGGAATCCGCGGTCGTCAGCCGCCGCACCGCGCGCTCGCCGGTCCGCCGCTCGGCCTGCTTCACCGAGCGGCGCACGGCCTTGCGCGACGCATCGTCGAGCACCGCCATCGATGCCGAAACCGTGAAGTGCGCGAAGTACCGGTCGGTCGGGCTGAGCTTCGTCGCACGGCGCAGACCGCGCACGTAGGCGGTGATCGCGGCGCGCGCCGCCTCCTCGGTGGCCGCCTCCGATCGTCTGGCTGCGCGCCCGCCGATCACGATGCTGGTCACCAGGCGCTTGACGTCCCACTCCCAGGGCGCCCCCGCCGCCTCGTCGAAGTCGTTCAGGTCGAACACCAGGGAGCGCTCCGGCGAGGCGTAGAACCCGAAGTTCGACACGTGCGCGTCACCGCAGGACGCGACGAGGATGCCGCTGTGCGGAGCATCCGCGAGATCTGCGGCCATCAGCGCCGCCGTGCCGCGGAAGAACGCGAACGGGCTCGCGGCCATGCGCTCGCGGCGCAGCGGCACCAGGTCGGGCACCCGGGTGGCGTTCTGCGCTTCGAGGATCCCGAGCGGATCGCGCCCGCCGCCGGCCTGCCTGGCCAGCTCCGACCGAGGCCGTTCTCGGCGCACCCGTCGTCCCTGCTCGAGCTGCTCTGCGCGCGAGGACGGTGCCGCCCAGTCGTCTGTCATGCGCTCATCATCCCGCTCGGGGCGCGGGCGGCGCCAGGTGCCGGCCCTTCGACAGGCTCGAAGACCCGTCTTCGTGGGGAGCGAAGCGGGCTCGACCGGGGTGGGTGAGGCGGAGGTCGATCCGCCACCGCGTGACGATATCCTCTGCGCATGGCAACTTCCCCCGCAGCGCTGCACACCGATCCGTCCAGCCGCAGCGCCACCGCGCTGGAGTCGCTGTCCATCGGCGTCGGAGCGGTCGCGTTCGTCATGGCCGCGCTGGTGGCGCTGCCGGTGTTCGGATTCCAGGACGCGCCGATCGCCGGCCCGGGCTCGATCGGCCAGTACGCGGCGCTCGCGTCGGCCGTCGTCGCCGCCCTCGCCTTCATCGCCGGGCGCTACGTCGTGCGCGAGCGCGGCGAGCGGGTCACGTTCCTCGAGGTCACGGATGTCGCGGCACTGGCCTTCGCGCACGCCGTCATCGCGCTGCTGGGCTGGACGCTGCTCGCCGACATCCTGGAGAGGGGTTTCATCGGTGCGACGGTGTTCGCCTTCCCGCTGCTGATCCTCTCCGGGGCGGCCGCGGCGGTCACCGCCTATGTCGTTTTCTTCTCGGCCACGCACATGGACCTCTCGCTGCTGGCGACCGTGCTGGCGGTGTTCCTCGTCTTCGGCGTGATGGCGAGCATGCTCACCGCGAGCGACCCGAAGTGGTGGGAGGAGAACCTCAGCGCCCTCGGCATGACCGACGACCTCTCCGCGATGGCGTTCAACCTCACGCTCATCGTCGCCGGCTTCATCGTCACGATTTTGGTGCGGTACGCCACCAAGAGCTCGTCGATCCGCAGCGCCCCCGGCATCGTGTGGGTGCGGACGCTGCTCGTGATCGTCGGCGTCTTCCTCGGCTGCGTGGGCGTGTTCCCCGTCGACGAGTTCTTCCTGGTGCACAACAGCGTCGCCACCGGCATGGCCGTGGCCTTCACCGCGATCGTGATCGGCCTGCGCTGGTGGGTGCCGCGGATGCCGCGCGGCTTCCTGCTGATGGGATATGTCTTCGTCGCCGTCGTGGTGCTCGTGGGCATCTTCTTCGCCACCGGCTACTACACGCTGACCGCGGTCGAGCTGGTCGCCGGCATCCTGGTGTTCTCCTGGATCATCCTGTTCATCCGCGCCGCCGCCGCCATCGAGGAGGACGCGGGGACGGATGCCGCGGCGCAGGAGGCCGCCCTCGATCGGGCCGCGGCCGCGGCGGGCGCATGAGTGCCCCGGCCCCGGCACCCGCCGGACTCTCGCCGAGCCTGCGCACTCTCATCGGCCTGGCCGCCGCCGTCGTCGTGCTCGCGGGGATGCGCGCGGCTGGCCAGCTGATCGGACCGCTCGCGCTCGGCGCCGTGCTGGTCATCATCTGTCACCCGCTGCGGCATCCGCTCGAGCGCGCCGGATGGCCGCGCTGGGCGGCGACGACCGCGGTCATCGTGCTCGGCTTCATCGTGCTGATCGTGATGGCGCTGCTGCTCGGCTTCGCCGGCGCGCGATTCGCCGGCATGGTGGCCGACTACGCGGACGAGCTGGTGAAGACGGTCGAGAACCTCGGCGGCCTGCTGGGCGGTCTCGGGCTGGATCAGGCGTCGCTCGGCTCGGTGCTCACCCCGGGCGCGATCGCCGGGTATGCGGCATCCCTCGTCGGCAGCACGGTGAACGTGCTGACCGCGCTGTTCTTCGTGTTCGCGTACATCGTGTTCATGTCGGCGGATGCCTCGCGCTACTCCCGCGCGGAGAAGCTGTTCGGCCCGGAGTCGGTGCCGCAGCTCACCCGGTTCCGGGACTACTCCCGCAACGTGCGGCGCTACTACGTGATCAACGCCGCCTTCGGCGCAGTCGTGGCGATCATCGACGGGCTGGCGCTGTGGGCGGTGGGTGTGCCCGCGCCGATCGTGTGGGCCATCCTCGCGTTCGTGACCAACTTCATCCCGAACATCGGCTTCGTGATCGGCCTGATCCCGCCGGCGATCCTGGCTCTGGTCGTGGGCGGCTGGCCGCTGATGCTCGCCGTCATCGCGATCTACATCGTCGTGAACGTCACGCTGCAGGTGTTCATCCAGCCGAAGTTCGTCAGCGACGCGGTCAGCCTCAGCCTCACGCTGAGCTTCGTGTCGGTGGCGTTCTGGACGTTCATCATCGGCCCGCTCGGCGCGATCCTCTGCATTCCGCTCACCCTGCTGGTGCGCGCCCTCGTGCTCGAGGGCGACCCGCAGCAGCGCTGGCTGCGCTGGCTGTCCGGCGACGGCACGGTCGGCCGCGGCTTCTGATTCCCTGGCATCCGCATGCCAGGGATGCCTTTCGGCGTTCAGAGGGTCGTGAAGCGCCGAAATCCATCTCCCCGTGCGGCGCGATCGACTACTCGGGGAGAAGCCCGTCCACCAGCGCGTCGACGACCTCGTCGGTCGAGGTGTCCGGATCGATCGGCGAGGTCAGGCGGTCCAGCAGTAGCCCGTCGATCGCGTAGTGGAACAGGGCGATCTCGCGACGGCCGCCGGGCAGTCCGGCGGCCTGGTTGAACGCCACGTCGCCGTCGAAGCCGGCACGCTGCCAGGCCGCCATCATCGCGGCGAGCTCGGGACGCCGCGCGGATTCGAGCCGCAGCTCGAACAGCGCGAGGGTCACCTCCCGCTCGGTGGAGAGGCGCCGCACGATATCGCGCACGTAGTCGGCGAACAGTGCGCGGCTGGGCGTCTCGGATACCCGGCGGGCCAGGTCATCGGGGGTCGGGGCCAGCCGTGCGCCGATGCGCTCGAACAGCCCGGCGATCAGGGCGTCGCGGCTGCGGAAGTAGTTGGACGTGGTGCCGATCGGCACGCCGGCGCGTTCGTCGACGGCGCGATGGGTGAGCCCGCGAGATCCCTCGGCCGCCAGCAGGGCGATGCCGGCATCGGCGAGGGCGTTGCGTCGTGACTCGTTCTTGGCCATGGGAAAAGGGTAGCTGAACCACTGCACCTGTTGTACTCTTGAACCACTGCACCTGTCGTGAATGGAGAACGAGATGCGTGAACTCACCTATTACGTCGCCGTCAGCCTCGATGGTTTCATCGCCGGACCTGGGGGCGAGTTCGACTTCTTCCTCGCGGAAGGCGACCACCGGGACACGATCAACGAGCGTTTCAATCAGACGATCCCCACACAGATCAACGAGGCGCTGGGCATCCCGACCGACGGAGAGCTGTTCGACACGGTCCTGATGGGCTGGAACACCTACGCCGTCGGGCTGCCGACGGTGCCCAGCCCGTACCGGCACCTGCGGCAGGTGGTCTTCACCAGTCGCACGCCCGACCCCGTGGACGGTGTCGAGTTCACCGATCGCGACCCGGTCGAGGTCGTGTGCGAGCTGAAGTCCGAGCCGGGAAAGGGCATCTGGCTGTGCGGCGGCGGCGCGCTCGCCGCGGCGCTGGCCGAAGAGATCGATCGCCTGGTGCTGAAGATCAACCCGGTGCTCGCCGGCGCGGGCATCCCGCTGTTCGGCGAGCGGCGCTACGCCCCGAAAGCCCTCGCGCGCACGGCGACGACGGCGTTCGAGTCCGGCGTCGTGCTGGCCGAGTACGAGCGGGCGGCCTGACGGCATCCTCGGAGGTGCTTTTCGCTGCCCCGCCGGCGTCGCGGCGCCGAAAAGCATCCCTGGCTCGGAGGGGCGGACCGGAGAACATCAGGTCGGCGGCAGTCGCAGCACCTGCGATTCGCCGCCGGTCACGTCATCGGCGATGCGCAGGCTGCGGGCGAGATCGTCGAGCGCACTCTCGAGCGTGCCGAAGCGCTCCCGGTCGCCGCACACCGCGTTCAGTGTGATCAGGTGCGTCCCGGTGTCCCAGGTGTAGGTCGCGAACGGGGGAGTGCCCGGCTTCGGCGGCAGCGGCATCGTCAGCTTCTCTCCGACGCCCAGCGGGGTGGCGAAACTCACGGTGTCGTCGTACTCCATCGGCATCATCGCCCGCGCGGTGCGCAGCTGCGGCGTGAGCTCCTGCGTGGTCGCGATGGCGACCACGAGATCCGGATCGGCCCTCCACGTCCACGCCAGCACCCGGCCGTCGGCCTTCCGCATCGCGAACGGCACCGCCTGGCTGGCCAGCCAGGATCCGAACGCCGAGCCGGGACGGGCCTCCGCGCCGAAGGCCGCGTTACCCTGGCCCAGCAGCATCCGGATGGCCGCCTTGCGATGGCGCCGTCCCTTCCAGCCCAGCGAGCCGGTGACGGGGATCCAGAGCCCGGGGTCGGCGGAGGAGACGAGGCGCATGACACGAGGGTAGAGGATGCCCCTCGGTGCTGGCTCCGAGCGAGCTAGGCGTCGTACGGCTGCGCGCGCACCCAGGGGATTGGGAGCAGGTCGGCCGGTGAGACCACGCCGATCTCGCCCCCGTGATCGACGATCACACGGAGGCGCTCGCCGTAGCGCGGCACGAGCTCTCGGCACACCCCGCACGGGTTGATCACGCGAGGCGTGCCGGCGGAGTCCATCCCCACGGCGACGATCGTGTGCAGCGCGTCTTCACCGGCGATGGCGGCGTTCGCGATCGCGCTCGGCTCTGCGCAGATGTTCACACGATCCGAGGCGAGGTGCAGCCCGAGATGCACGTCCCCCGAACCGCCGCGGACCGCGGCGGCCACCCGGTGGTCTCGCTCGTCGTAGGCGCGTAGCAGGAGCTCGGATGCCGCGCGCACGAGCTCCTCATCATCGGTCGTCAGCGATTCCACCGCGTTCACTCCACTCCGGTGTAGGTGGTCTTCTCCCAGGTGTAGAACTGGGTGGCGGTGTGCCCCTGCTCGCGGAACGTGTTCGAGGAAGACTCCTTGACGCCGCCGAAGGGCACGTGAAGGTCGAGCCCGGATGTCGGACGGTTCACCTTCACGACTCCGGCCTGCACACGATCCGCGAAATCGCTCGCGTGCTTCAGAGAGGTCGTGCAGATGCCGGCGGTGAGGCCATAGGGCGAGTCGTTCAGCGCGGCGAGGCCGGCCTCGTAGTCGGGGACGTCGATCACGGCGACGACGGGCCCGAAGATCTCGTCCGTGGCGATGGGCGCGGAGTGGTCGACGTCGACGGCGACGACGGGAGCGAAGTTCAGGCCGTCGGCATCCGCTGCCCCGGTGAGCAGACGCGCGCCGCCGTCCAGCGCCCCCTGCACGGCCGAGACATCGTTCCTCAGCTGGTCTTCGCTCACCACCGGGCCCATCGTGGTCGCCGCGTCCAGCCCGTCACCCGGCGCGTAGCCGCCCGCCAGATCCACGAGCTCATGCAGGAAGGCCTCGCGGATGCCCGGGGTCACGTAGACGCGCGACGTCGCAGTGCAGGCCTGGCCGGTCAGCGAGAAGCCACCCGCCGCCACCACCTGCGCGGCACGGCGGGCGTCGGCGTCGTCGACCACGAGCACTCCGTTCTTCCCGCCCATCTCCAGCTGGACGCGGGCGCGGCGCGCCTGCAGCGTCTTCTCCAACCCGAGTCCCACCGCGGTGGAACCCGTGAACGACAGCGCACCGATGCGGGGGTCGCGCGCGATGGCGTCGCCGACGATGCGCCCGCTGCCGTGCACGACGTTGAACACCCCGTCCGGCAGGCCCGCCTCGTGCAGCGCGACCGCGAGATGCGTCGCAGACATGGGGGTCAGCTCGGCGGGCTTCATGACGACGGCATTCCCGCTGATCAGCGCGGGAGCCGTCTTCCAGGCCGGGATCGCGATCGGGAAGTTCCACGGCGTGATGAGGCCGACGACGCCGATCGGCTCGCGGCGCGTCGTCACCGTCGTGCCCGGGATGGCGCTGCCGAAGATGCTCCCGGTGGACGCCCATCCGAGCGAGCCGAAGAACTGCAGCACGCCGATCGCTCGCCCGACCTCGCCGGTCGCCTCGGCGATCGTCTTGCCCTCTTCGCGCACGAGATCGGCGGCGACCTGCGGCGTCCTCTCCCGGAGGATCTCCGCCGCCTTGAGCAGGATCGCACCGCGCGCGGGGAGGGGCATCCGGGCCCAGGCGGGCTGCGCGGCGACGGCCGCGCTGATCGCGGTGTCGACCTCGGCTGCGGAACCCGACGGCGAGAGCACCGCCACTTCGCCGGGATGCGCCGGGTTCCTGCGCTCCTTCTCCGGGTCGCCGAGGAGCGATCCGCCGATGAGGTGCTTCGCGAGTGCGGGAGTGGTCATGAGAGTCCTTTCGAGGTCACAGCGAACGGACGAGTCCGCCGTCGCATCGCAGGGCGATGCCGGTGATATAGGAGGCCGGGGCGCTGCACAGGAACGCACCAGCCGCGCCGAACTCGGCGGGGTCGCCGTACCGCCCGGCAGGGATGCTCTGCTCCGAGCGCTGCCGGACCTCGTCGACGTCCAGGCCCATGCGGGCCGCGGTCGCCGTGTCGAGCGCTGCGACCCGGTCGGTGGCCATCCTGCCGGGGAGCAGCAGGTTCACGGTGACGCCGTCGCCGGCGACTTCGCCGGCCAGGGTCTTGAGGTAGCCGGCGAGCGCGGCCCGGCCGAGGTTCGAGGAGGCGAGGTTGTCCAGCGGCGCCGCGACCCCGCTGGAGCCGATCGCGAGGATCCGTCCCCATCGCCGGGCCCGCATCGCGGGAAGCGTGCGGGCCACCAGGTCCTGCCCCGGAGCGACCAGCTGGGCGAAGGCGGTCTCGACGTCCGCCGCGGTGAGGCCGGCGGCCGGTGAGGCCTTCGGTCCTGGACCGTTGATGACCAGGATGTCGATGGGGCCGAACGCCTGCTCGGCGGCCGCGATCGCCGCACCGCGGGAGTTCCGATCGAGCAGGTCGACCTCCAGGCCGATCGCAGAGGGAAGGTCGGCGGCGATGGCGACGGCCTGCGCTCCCCGTCGGCCGGTGATGACGACATTCGCGCCCTCCCGGCCGAGGGCCTCCGCGACGGCGCGACCGAGGCCGGCCGTCGAGGCGCCGACGAACGCCGTGCGACCGCGCAGTCCGAGGTCCATGTCAGCCCACCTTCTCGCCGAGCAGCGACTCCGCACGCACGAGATGCGCGGAGGCGAGCGGACCGAGTTGCTCCGGGAACGGCGAACCGGGAGCGCGCACGGTGCGCTCGGTGAAGAAGCCTCGTCGTGCGAACAGATCCTTGCGCAGCGCGAGAGCGATCCGCGGCTGCTGTTCGTAGTTGACCAGGGGCAGGAAGGGGGCGAAGGCACGGTACGCATCGTCAGCATGCCCGGCGAACCACGCGTCGACGCAGGCGACCAGCGCCTCGGGAACGGAGAATCCCGTCATCGCACCCGCGGAACCTGCCGCGAGTTCGTCGAGCAGACTCTGTCCGCCGAGCCCGCCGAACACGGATGCCGACGTGACCGCGGAGATCTTCGCGATCGCCGCGGCCGTCGGCGGCGCCTCGGCCTTGACTGCACTGATGAACGGGCAGCTCTCGACGACGCGCAGCAGGTCCTCCGTCGTGATCGTCACGCCGCTGGCGACGGGGTAGTCCTGCAGCACCACCGGAACGCCGGTGCTCTCGTGGATCCGACGGAGGTGTTGCACGACCGGTTCCGGTCGGGGCGAATTCACCTGCACCATGGCGGCGACCATCCTCGAGCCGATCGCCTGACGGGCCGCCTCGATCTCGTCGATCGCGGGCGCCGTCGCCAGCGAGGTCACCCCGACGACGATGGGCAGCGACGTGTGCTCGGCCGCTGCGCGCAGGACGACTGCGCGCTCCCGGGCGGTGAGGGTGCTCGCCTCGCCGAACACTCCGAGCACGGTGAGGCCAGTGGCGCCCACGCTCTCGTAGTGCCGGACGAGCCTGGCGAGGCTCTCGACGTCGACTGCGCTGTCCTCGCCGAGGAAGGGGTCGCGACGACGCCCCAGACGCCACGGGCGAGCGGTGCAGCGGCCGTCATGAGGTGGCCGCCCATGACGGAAGACGCTTCTCCTGGAATGCCCGAACGCCCTCGTCCTGCTCCGAGGAAGCGAGCGAGGTCATCAGCGCGGGCAGCCGGGCGTCCCGTGCTTCGGCCGCCGTGAGGTGGGCGGTGCGGTTGACCATCTGCTTGACCGCGCGGACCGAGGTCGGTGCGCAGAGGAGGATCTGCGCGACCCAGCGCTCCACGGCATCGGACAGCTCGTCGTGGGGAGCGATCTCGTTCACCAGCCCGAACTGCGCCATCTCCGCCGCGGGCGCCTTGCGGCCGGTGAGCAGCATGCCCATGGCCTGGGTATGGGGGATGCGGCGCACCAGCTTCGGTATCCCGCCGTCCAGCGCCAGCCGGCCGACTCGTGGCTCCGGCAGAGCGAACTGCGCGTTCTCGGAGGCGACGACGATGTCGGCGCCCAGCACGATCTCCATGCCGCCGCCGAGTGCGTACCCGTTGACCTTGGCGATGACGGGCACGTCGAGCGTGCTCCGAAGACTGAGGCCGCCGAAGCCGTTCGGGTCGTAGTCCGCCCAGTACTCCACACCGGTCTTCTCGACGCTGCTCGCCGTCATGTCGGCACCGGCGCAGAACGCACGATCGCCCGCGCCGGTGATGACCACCGCGCGGATCGACTCGTCGGATTCCAGCTGCGTCCAGATCTCGTTGAGACGTGCGAGGGTGCGGCCGTCCACCGCATTGAGCACGTGCTGGCGGTCGATCGTGACCGTCGCCACCCGCCGCTCGTCGATCGTCAGGCGGACCTCGTCGATCCGTTCCGTGTTCTCGGTCATCGCAGCACTCCCAGCTCCTGCAGTCGTGAGATCGTGTCGTCGTCGAAGCCGTTCTCGCGCAGCACCTCGACGTTGTGCTCGCCCAGGCGCGGTGCGACCCGCCGGACTGCGGCCGGCGTCCCGGACAGGTGGATCGGCGCATCCAGCATCCGGAACGTCCCGCGGTCGGGTGCTCCGCCTCCAGGATCATGCCGTTCGCACTGGTCTGCGCGTCATCCAGCGTCTCGGCCAAGGTGCGCACGGGGGCGTTGAGCACCCCCTCGGCCTCGAGCCGTGCCGTCCAATGCGCAGTGGTGTCGGTCGCGACCTGCGCCGCGAGCACCTCGTGCAGTCGGACACGATTGGCCATCTGGTCGTCGAACGTGGCGAACTCCGGGCGGTCGGTGAGGTCCTCGTCGAACTCGAGCGCACGGGAGATGTGGGTGAGGGGGTCGGGCGTGAAACCGCCCACCATGCAGACCGCTCCGTCGGTCGTCGCGAACACCGCCGAGAGCGGCATCCGTCCCCAGTTGACCTCGTATCCGCGGTTGAGCTGCATGCACGCCTCCTGCATCTGCATATGCAGCATGGAGTCGTACATCGTCACCTCGACCTTCTGCCCTTCGCCGGTCGCTTCGCGGGCGCGCAGCGCGAGCAGGATCCCCTGGAAGAGGTGCATGCCCGTCGTGTAGTCGCAGAGCGTCGTCGGGTAGATGGACAGCGGATCGTCGGTGCCGCTGCGGCGCCACATCACTCCGGAGTACGCCTGATTCACGACATCCTGTCCACCGAGGCCGGCGTAGGGGCCGGATGTGCCGAACCCCGTTCCCGACGCCCAGACGAGCCCGGGGTTGGTCGCGCGGAGCTCCTCGTATCCGAAGCCCATGCGCTCCATGACGCCGGCCCGGAAGTTGCTCACCACCACATCCGCATCGGCGATGATGCGGCGCAGGACGTCCCGCCCCTCCTCGCTCTTGGTGTCGATCGACAGCCCGCGCTTGTTGCGGTTGATCGACTGGAAGATCGGGTTGTCCTGGCCATCCCGGTCGGGATAGGAGTTGCGCGAGGTGTCGCCCGTCCCCGGCTTCTCGATCTTGATGACGTCGGCGCCGAAGTCCCCGAGCAGCTGCGTGCAGCTGGGGCCCATGAAGACCTGGGTGAAGTCCACGACGGTGATGCCGTCGAGGGGGAGGGCGGCCGTCATACCAGGGCCTCCTCGATGATCGTCGCGTTGGCAGAGGGACGATCGCCGGGATCGGCGTTGTGCCGGCGCATGCCCGCCTGGATCTCGACGGCGTCGACGTCGCGGACGAGCCTGCCCTGCGACAGCGCCAGCGCTGCGGCGACGCCCGTCGCCTGTCCCATCGCCATGCACGGCGGGATCTCGCGGGACGACTTCTGCGCCTCCGACGTCGCCGAGTAGTGGCGGCCGGCGACCAGCAGCTGATCCACGTTCTTCGGCAGCAGCGAGCGGTAGGGGTAGTAGTAGTCGCGGCCGCGGGCGACGCTGTCCGCGAAGTGGCGGCGCTGCACGACGTCATCCTTGGTCATCACGTACTCACCCTGCAGCAGACGGGTCTGCCGCACGCCCATCTGCGGCGCGGTGTCGAGGACATAGGCGTTCTCGAAGCCGGGCAGGTTCTCGCGGACGTAGTCCACGGCCTCGGCGATGCGGTCGCGTGCGGTGAACTCCGCCTCGGTCAGCGAGATCGGATCGGTGCCGTCGAATCCCCGCATGTGCGGGGCGTTGCACCAGACGACGCCCGGAAGCGGGGTCTTCAGCCACCACAGCTCCCATGCTCCGCCGAGGATGCGCTTGGCCTTGCGGTTGATCGCCCGCGCCGCCTTCGGGTCCTGCTGCTCGAACTCCTCTGCGCGCGCCGTGTCGACACCGCCGAGTCGGAAGACGAGGGTCGTGAGATAGCTGC
This sequence comes from Microbacterium sp. KUDC0406, assembly GCF_021582875.1. Taxonomy (NCBI): domain Bacteria; kingdom Bacillati; phylum Actinomycetota; class Actinomycetes; order Micrococcales; family Microbacteriaceae; genus Microbacterium; species Microbacterium sp. KUDC0406. Next base: position 3,130,674 of record NZ_CP091138.1, read on the forward strand.
CCTGGGTGTAGTCCGCACCGGCTCTGGATGCCACGTCGATGTCGCCGGTGGTGTCGATGACGATGTCGGCGAGGTAGGCCTGCGGCCCTGCCTTCGTCTCCACGATCACGCCCTTCATGACGCCGCCGTCGACGATGGGGCGGGAGAACACCGAGTGCAGCGCGAGTTTCACCCCTGCCTCACGGACGAGGTCGTTCGAGACCCGCTTCCAGCCGTCCGGGTCGAACGCCGCGGCGTAGCAGACGGGCTTGGGCTGGGTGTGGCTGTGGAAGTCGAAGGTGCCCCAGCGGCCCCACTTGTTCCACAGCTCCTGCGACTGCCGGCGATCCTCCTTGGGCGGGACGACGGCGAGACCGAGCTTCTGAAGGCGCTCGATGTACTCGGACACGATGCCGGTGACGGTGATCTCCTGGCCGTTGATCATGTCGTCGAGGACGAGGACCATGCCCCCGGCGGCGAGCCCGCCGAGGGAGGGATAGCGCTCGATGAGGGTGACGGACACGCCGGAGCGGGCGGCGGTGACGGCCGCGGCGACTCCGGCCGGGCCTCCGCCCACGACGACGACGTCGGAGCGGGAGACGATCGGCGCCTGCAGGTCGTCGGTGGTGACGGCGAGTTCGGTGCTGTTCAACATTGCGGGGATCACTTTCCGAGGTGGATGCCGTTGACACGGCGGGCGACGAGGTAGAGGACGACGCTGAGGGCGCAGAGCACCGCGACGTAGGTGGGGAACAGCCAGTACAGGCCCAGGGTCTGGAACCAGACGAGCAGGTAGGAGGCGGTGCCGCCGAAGATCGCGACGCCGAGACCGTATCCGAGGGATGCGCCCGCTCCGCCGGTAGACCTTCGGCATGAGGGATGCGGAGACGACGTTGTAGAGCGTCATGTTGAGCACCAGCACCACGGACCCGCCCAGCAGCACCGCGGCGAAGCCGCCCAGTCCTGGCTGCACGTAGAGGAGCATGATGAACACCGAGGGGATCGCCAGCAGACGGGTCACGATGAACCAGCGCGACAGCGAGCGCCCATCGGTGAGCCTGCCGACGATGAGGCTGCCGAAGACCATGACGAGCCCGAGCAGCGTGGTGAACCCGAAGACGGCGCTGGAGTCCTCGTGCATGGTGGTGCGCGCGGCGTTCGGGAGTCCGACGTTCCAGGCGTAGTTGTAGGCCTGGACGGCGCCGACCACGAAGACGATCGCCAGGACGCTCAGCCAGCTCCGCCGGACGCCCGTCCACACGGATCCGGTCGAGGTGTCGGTCAGCTCCTCCTTCGTCATCGTCTCAGGCAGGGTGCGACGCAGATAGATGATGACCACGCTCAGCAGGGCGCCGACGAAGAACGGGATCCGCCAGCCCCACTCGGACATCTGCGGTTCGGCGACGGCGAGGGTGACCAGCCATGTCACCAGCGGCGCGCCCACGATGCCGATGTTCACGAAGAAGGAGATGATGCCGGCGACGAATCCCTCGCGCCCTTCCGAGACGAGCTCGACGGCGTGCGCGGTCGACAGCGGCGCTTCCACTCCGGTGGAGATGCCCTGCACGACGCGGCAGAGCAGCAGGATGATCCCGGCCCAGGCCCCGATGACCTCGTAGGTCGGGACGACGGCGATCACGAGCGTGCTGATCGCCATCAGGACGATCGAGAGCATCATCACCTTGCGACGGCCGATGCGGTCGGCGGCCGTGCCGAGGACGATGCCGCCGAGCGGGCGGAAGAAGAATCCGACGGCGAACACCGCGAGGGCGTTCATGGTCGCGGCGACGGGGTCCTCGGACGGGAAGAACTTCGGGCCGAGGTATGTGGACAGGAGTCCGAAGATCATCCAGTCGTACCACTCGAGGGTGTTGCCGAGGCCCAGGCCGAGAAGACCTCTCTTCGCCTCGGGCGTCAAGCGATGGATCGTGCGGGAGGGGGCGACGGTTGTGTCTGTCATGATGCTCCTTGCCAAGCGGCTCTGCTTGCAGGGCTCTCCGGGCATGCCGAAGGGTCCGGGTATGAACGAATGAGACGGTGAGTGCTCAGGCAGCAGCGACGTCAGCGCGGCTGCGGTGTTCGAGTGAGGCTCCGGATGCCTCAGTGCGGTGATTTCAGCTTACTGAAGAAATTTGAAATATCAAACAAGATCTTCACTGAATCGACTTGTCTGTCTTCATGGTGCTGATTCTGGCGTCGTCGTACCCGAGTTCTCGGAGGATCTCCTCCGAGTGCTCGCCGAGCCTCGGCGGTGCGTGGCGGACGAGTGCCGGCACATCCGACAGGGTGATCGGCGGTGCGATCGTGCGGACGGTGCGACCGTCCTGATCCTCGAACTCGAGGATCATCCCGTTGTGCGCGGTCTGCGGATCCTGGAGCGCCTCGGTCAGTGTGCGGACGGGGCCGCACAGGACGTCTTCGCGTTCCAGGGCGGCGAGCCAGTGCGCGGCGGTGTCCTCTCGCAGGCGATCGCCGATGATGCCGCGGATCTCCCGGCGGTTCTGCTTGAGCTCGTCGAGCGTGCCGAAGCGCTCCTCGGCGGAGAGGTCCGGGAGGTCGAGCGCTCGACAGATGTCCGCCAGCGGGTTCTCTTTGAAGGCGCCGATGATGACGATCTCCGCATCGCTGGTCGGAAAGCAGCCGCTCAGGGGCATCAGCGCCCAATTGAGCTCCTGGTCGAACATCAATCGTGTGGTGGCTTCCTGCATCTGCATGGCCAGCATCGAGTTGTACAGGCTCACCTCGACACTCTGGCCGACGCCCGTGCGCTCGCGGTGCAGCAGCGCGAGCAGGATGCCCTGAACGAGATGGAGTCCGGCGGTGTAATCGGCGATGGGTGTCGCATAGATGGTCACCGGGTACGAGGGATCCGCGAGGCGCTTCATGACTCCTGAATAGGACTGCCCGAGGATGTCCTGCCCGCCCTTGTGCGCGTAGGGACCGGACGAGCCGAATCCGGATCCGCACGCCCAGATCGCCCGAGGGTTCAGCTCGGCGACGGCGTCCGCCCCGAAGCCGAGACGCTCCATGACGCCCGGGCGGAAATTGCTCACCACGACATCCGCGCTCCGGATGAGGTCGGTGACCGCCTCCCGCCCCGCGGTGGTGGTGAGGTCCACGACGATCCCCCGCTTGTTGCGGTTGAGGGCGAGGAAGACGGGATTGTCGCCACCCGTGTCCGCGAGGACTCCTGTTCGGGACAGGTCTCCGCCCCGGGGCGCTCCACCTTGATCACGTCGGCGCCGAAATCGCCCAGCATCTGGGTGCAGGACGGGCCGAGCATGACCTGTGTGAAGTCGACGACGCGGATGCCGTCCAGGGGGCGGGTGGAGTCGGGCATGGTCACCAGGTCGGAGGCGTGTTGACCCAGACGGCGACGCACTGCTCGGACGAGGTGTTGCGGAACCAGTGCGGCTTGGTGGAGTCGAAGCGGATGGAATCGCCGGCGTTGAGCAGGAAGAGCTCTCCGTCGACGCAGACCTCCTTCTGCCCCGAGATGATGAGGCCGAACTCCTCGCCGCCGTGGGTGAACGGCGTTGCGCTGGTGTCGTGCCCCGGGCCGGAGACGACCCAGTGGGCTTCGAGCGCTCCGTTGAGGTCTGGCACGAGGAGCTCGTACACCGCGCTGCCCATCCCTTCCGGAGTCGCTCCGCGCAGATCGCGCCGCTCCTCCCGGCGCACCACCGGCGATTTCGTCGACTGGTGCGATGGCAGCAGTCGGCCCACCGGGATGTCCAGGCCGTGCGCCAGCTGCGCGAGTGTGGTGAACGACGGGTTCGCCAGGCCGCGTTCGAGCTGACTGATGATCGCGGGGCTCAGCCCCGTGGCGTCGGCGAGCTCCGCGAGCGTGAGCTTCTTCTTCTTGCGCAGCGAGCGGACCGTGTCGCCGATGCCCTCGAGGAGGTCGGCGACCGCCGGCCCGGACGATGTGGACGTCGTACCCATGACGCAATTATAGTGAATCTTTTACTGAGGCCCACGATCGTGAGGATGCCGTTCGGTGCGGGCTCCACGGTCGCTGCAGGCCCCTCGGGTAGGGTGGGGTGCGCCCGACCGGGCATCCATCCGGCCGCACTGGGAGCGACTACTCCGTGACATCCTCCGACGATCATCGCGTGGAGCCGGCGACCCCGGCAGCCCGCCCGCTGACCATCCTCATCGGCTGCGACACGTTCTATCCCGACATCAACGGGGCCGCCCGCTTCGCCGAACGGCTCGCCGCCGGCCTGGTCGAGCGCGGGCACGACGTGCACGTCGTCGCGCCGAACACCCGCTACCGCCGCTCCGAGGCCCGCACCGAGGTCATCGAGGGGCAGCCCCTGACCATGCACCGGCTGCCGTCGGTGCGCTGGCTGCCGCACGACTGGCTGCGGTTCGTCTGGCCGTGGCGCTCGAAGCACTACGCCCGCAAGGTGCTCAGCGAAGTGCAGCCCGACGTGGTGCACATCCAGTCGCACATCGTGATCGGCCGCGGGCTCGCCCGCATCGCTCGGCAGCGCGGCATCCCGATCGTCGCGACCAATCACGTCATGGCCGAGAACATCCTCGACCACACGACCATGCCGGACTTCGTCAACCGCCCGGTGCTGAAGCTGGCCTGGGACGACGCCGAGCGCACGCTGCACATGGCTCGCGCGGTGACGACGCCCACGCGCAAGGCCGCGGACTTCCTCGAGAAGACGATCGACGTCACCGGCGTGGTGCCGGTCTCGTGCGGCATCGACCGGCGCAACTACACTCCTGTGCTCGCTCCGCGCACGAAGAACCGGATGCTGTTCGTGGGCCGGCTCACCGGTGAGAAGCAGGTCGACGTGGTGCTGCGCGCGATGGCGCAGCTCGACCCCGCGCTCGACGTGCACTTCGACATCGCCGGAGGCGGCGACCAGCGCAAGAACCTCGAGCACCTCGCCGAGAAGCTCGGCCTGTCCGAGCGCGTCACCTTCCACGGCCGGGTGAGCGATGAGGAGCTGCGCGACCTCTACTCCCGGGCATCCGTCTTCGTGATCGCGTCGATCGCCGAACTGCAGTCGATCGTCACGATGGAGGCGATGGCCTCGGCACTGCCGGTGGTCGGGGCGGATGCCGTGGCGCTGCCGCACCTGGTGCACGACGGCGAGAACGGGTACCTGTTCGAGCCCGGGAACGTCGACGACCTCGCCGAGAAGATCACGCGCGTGCTCACCGCGACTCCGGAGGAGTACGAGCGGCTGCAGCGCGCGTCGCTCGACGGCGTCGCGGTGCACGACATCAACCGCACTCTCGACACCTTCGAGGCGCTCTACCGCGACGAGCCGCTCCCCGCGTAGCCGCGCACCGGTCGTTGAGCGAGGCAGCCTGCGACCGAGACGAAACGCGTCACGTCCGCCAGGCACGTCACGGCGTTTCGTCTCACTCGTTCCTCGCTCGCTCAACGACCGAGGTGAACACGAACGGGGCGGGAGGGCCGAAGCCCTCCCGCCCCGTTCGGCGTGCGGATGCCGGCTACTCGCGCGCGAGCGCGGCGAGAGCCTCGAGTTCGAGGTCGAGGTACTGCTCCTCGCTGACGTCCACGCCCACGCCGAGCAGCTTGCCGCCGGTGAACGGGAAGCCGTCGCTGTACTGTCCGCTGACCGCATCGCCGCTGTCGTAGCCGATGCACAGTCCGTCGCCGGCCAGCGTGAACTTGCCGACCTGGGCGCGCATCGGGCCCGAGGCTGCGACCTGGTCGTCGACGTAGAGCTTCGCGGTGCCGATCGACTCGCCGTGCTCGCCCGCGCTCTCACGGATGAACTCCACGCCCAGCGCGTGCTTGCCCGGGGCCAGGGGCTCCGACGTGAACGTCTGCTCCGGCGGGATGCCGAGGAAGTTGTACACGTAGTTCAGCCTGTTGTCCTTGATGAACAGCGAGTGGCCGCCGAACCGGGAGCCGTGTGCGAACAGCACGCCCTCGGCGCCCTCCTCGAGCACGACGTCGGCGATGATCTTGTAGGACCGGCCGCGCACGTTCACCGCGACGCTCTCGGCCACCGCCGTGGTATCGGGGTAGTAGATGTACCGGGTGCGCGGCGGCTCGGCCTGCGGGCGCTCGATGGTGAGCTGGTCGCGGGCTGAGCGGTCGTCCAGCGGCAGCACGTTGTTCTTCTCGGCCTCCTCGAACCAGGCGTCGATCAGCTCCTGCAGCTTCTCCGGATGCTCGGCGGCGAGATCCTTCGACTCGGATCGGTCCTCGGCCACGTGGTAGAGCTCCCAGCGGTCCTCGTCGAACCGGCCGTGGCCGGTGAGCGGCGCGTGGATGGCGGCGGCCTTCCAGCCGTCCTTCCAGATCCGGCGGGTGCCGAGCATCGCGTAGTACTGCACCTTCTTCTCGGTCGGAGCGTCCGGCGTCGCGTCGAACGAGTACCGCATCGAGACGCCGTCCAGCGGGCGCTGCTCGACACCGCGGAACACGTCGGGCATCTCGACGCCGATCACATCCAGCACGGTCGCGACGATGTCGGTGGAGTGGTGGTACTGGTGCCTGATCTCGCCCTTGGCCGTGATGCCGGCGGGCCAGTGGATGATCATCGGATCGCACGTGCCGCCCGAGAACTGCGAGTACCGCTTGAACATCTGGAACGGGGTCGAGAACGCCGTCGCCCACCCGGTGGGGTAGTGGTTGTACGTCTCGGGGCCGCCCAGCACGCCGATCTTGTCGAGGTTCTCCTTCAGGTCGTCGGGGAACCCGTTGAAGAACTTGTTCTCGTTGACCGAGCCGTCGGGTGAGCCCTCGCCGGAGGCTCCGTTGTCGGCGCAGTAGAAGATCAGCGTGTTGTCGAGCTGACCGGACTCCTCCAGGTAGTCGATGATGCGGCCGATCTGCACGTCGGTGTACTCGCTGAAGCCGGCGAAGACCTCGGCCATGCGGGCGAACAGGCGCTTCTCGTCATCCGAGAGCGTGTCCCACGGCTTGACGAAGTCGGCCGCGTTCGCCTGGTCCTCCGGCATCGGGTTGATCGGCGTCAGCGCCGTGTCGGCCGGCAGGATGCCGCGTTCGACCATGCGGCCGAGCACCCACTCCCGATAGGCGTCGTAGCCGTCGTCGAAGACGCCCTTGTACTTGTCGATGTAGTCCTTGGGCGCGTGGTGCGGCGCGTGGTTCGCGCCGGGGCAGAACCAGGTGTACCAGGGCTTGGACGGGTTCGAAGCGTTCTGGTCGCGGATCAGGCGGATCGTCTGGTCGGCGAGATCCTTCGAGAGGTGGTAGCCCTCCTCGGGCGTGTACGGCGGCTCGATGAAGTGGTTGTCCTCGACGAGGTCGGGGTACCAGTTGTTCGTCTCGCCGCCGATGAAGCCGTAGAAGCGGTCGAAGCCCTGCGCGAGCGGCCACTGCTCCTTGCTGCCGCCGGTGGAGATGTCCTCTTCGGGCACGTTGTGATTCTTGCCGACCCAGAACGTGGAGTAGCCGTTCTTCTGCAGCACCTGTCCGATCGTGGCGCACGACGCCGGGATGTGGCCGGAGAGCCCCGGGAATCCGTTCGTGCCCTCCATGATGTTGCCCATGCCGTTGACGTGGTGGTTGCGTCCGGTGAGGAAGGTCGACCGCGTCGGCGAGCACAGCGCGGTGGTGTGCCACTGGGTGTAGGTCAGCCCGTTCGCCGCCAGGCGGTCGAGGGTGGGCATGTTGATCCGACCGCCGTAGGGCGACCACGATGCCATGCCGGTGTCGTCGTAGAGGATGACGAGGATATTGGGCGAGCCCTCCGGTGCGCGGGTGGGTTCGTAGGGTGCCCAGTCCGCGACGGAGTCGCGGACGTCGAGCTCGATCTTCCCCTGGAATTCCTTGGTCATGGTGCTCCCTTCCCTGGCGGATGCAGCCCCGACGGGCATCCGTCGGTGTCACGCTATCCGCAGCGGCATATCGAGCGATAGTCCCTCACCCGAGCCGGGTGAAGATCAGCCCCGCTCCTGTGCCTTGATCGCCTCGAGATGCTCCCGGTGCGCCGGCACGACGTGAGGGTCGTACTCCGGATGCTTCGGCAGCCACGCCTTCACGTAGGGACAGACCGGCACGATCGTCGCGCCGGAGGCGACGACGTCGTCCACGGCCGCGCGGACCAGCACCGAGGCGAGGCCTCTGCCGGAGTACTCCTCCGAGACGCCGGTGTGGAACAGCACGCGCTGCGTGCCGCCGTCCACAGCGACGTCGACGTAGGACTCCTCGCCGATCTCCTTGTCACCGGCGCCGTCCTCGCCGCGGTCGAGCAGCACGTACCGCGACTCCTCGGGGCGGTGCTGCACGATGTAGCGGTCCTGGGTCATCGGTTCTTCTCCTCGATCTACTGGCGCGGCCGCAGCCGGACGGTGGGCATGGGCGGTGCGGGCAGCGGAGCGCGCTGCCCGGGCGGGAATTCTCCGAACAGCGCCGGCTTCCCGGCATCCCGCGGATCGGCGGGGTCGAAGCCGAGCTCGGCCTGATAGCGGCGCCGGTACTCGACGATCTCGTCGTGGCTGCGGCCGACGAAGTTCCACCACATCACGATCTGCTCGCCCAGCGGGATCCCGCCGAGCAGGATCACCCGAGCGCCGTCCGGCCCGGCGGTGACATGCAGGGTGTCGGACCCGGTCGGCACGTAGCCGAGCTCGCGGTGCGCGACCGGAGTGCCGTTCACGTCGATCTCACCGGTCTCGGTCAGCAGCGCGTGCTCGAAGTCGGCGCGCACCGTCAGGGTCGCCGAGGCGCCCGGCTCGAGGATCAACTCGGCGCCGAGCAGATCGGGCGTGCGGGTCTCGACCGGCGAGGCGGAGCCGAGCAGCGAGCCGATGAACACCCGCGCGGTCATCCCCGGCACGACCACCGGCTCCGGGGCGTAGTGGTCGAAGTGGTTCGCGGTGAACCGGGTGCTCTCCGGCAATGCGTACCAGAGCTGCACGCCGTGCAGCGTGCGCGTGTCGGGCGTGCTGATCTCGGAGTGCGTGATGCCGCTGCCCGCGATCATCAGGTTCAGCTCGCCGGGCCGCACGGCGGCGGCGTTGCCGCCCGAGTCGAGGTGGTCGATCTCGCCGGTGAACAGCCAGCTCACCGTCGCGAGGCCGGTGTGCGGATGCCGCCGGCACCTCCATGCCGCCGGACACCGCGACGTCGTCGGGACCGTAGTGATCGAGGAAGCACCACGCGCCCACCAGGGAGCGACGCTTCTGCGGCAGCGTGCGGTACACCGTCATCGCGCGCGGGCCGCCGAGCGGCACCTCTCGCGGCTCGAGCACCTCGACGCCGATGCACGGCTGCCCGGGCTCGAGCACCTCGAGCTGTGGGTTCTTCTCGAGGTCGCTCACCTGATCACGTTCCCCTCCGCATCCCGAGGCCGCACCGGATGCTCGCTGAGGATCGAGACCCGGTTGAACAGGTTGATGGCGACCGCGACCCACTCGCGCGGCCGCGAACGCCTCGTCGCCGAGCACGCCGCGGGCGGCGGCCAGGTCGGCGGCCGAGTTCTCGCTGAGCGGCATCCGGGTGGCGGCCTCGGCGATCGCCAGCATCGCCGCCTCGCGCTCGGAGTACAGCTCGGCATCGCGCCAGGCCGGCAGCAGGTCGAGCTTCTGCTGCGTGATGCCCGCGGCCCGCGCCTCGCGCGCGTGCAGGTCGAGGCAGAACGGGCATCCGTTCAGCTGCGACGCGCGCACCTTGATGTACTCGGTCTCGGCGGGGGAGAGCCCGGCGCTCGCCGCGGCGTCGGCGATCGTCGTCGACATGGCCGCCGCCGCCTTCCAGACGTCGGGCGAGGTCTTGTCCAGGTAGGGGCGCGTCATCATCTCTCCTTCTCGTGGGTCAGGCATCGGAGGCCAGCCGGAAGCCGACGTGCGACATCCCGGTGTCCTCGGCCTGCGGCGACCTCGCCGCCGGCCGGAAGCGCAGGCAGTAGTCCGGCGAGCACAGGAACGACCCGCCCTTGAGCACGCGACGCGGGATCTGCTCGCCCTCGCGAGGACTCGCGGCGGCGAGCAGATTCGCCCGCTTGCCGGCATCCACCGGGCGGTCCGACGGCAGGATATGCCGTGGCGTGTAATAGTCGGTGGTCCACTCCCAGGTGTTGCCGATCATGTCGAACAGGCCGTAGCCGTTCTCGGGGTACGAGCCCACGGGTGCCGTGCCGCCGACACCGCGGTTGTCGTAGGGGAAGCGCCCCAGCCAGGAGTTCGCCAGCGAGCGCCCGCCCGGATACGGCTCGTCGCCCCAGGCGAACCGGGCGCCGTCGACGCCGCCGCGCGCGGCATACTCGTGCTCGGCCTCGGTGGGCAGGCGTCGCCCGGCCCACTCGGCGTACGCCGTGGCATCCTCGTACGCGACATGCACGACGGGGTGGTCCAACCGGTCGTCGATGCCGGAGCCGGGGCCGAACGGCGCGCGCCAGTGCGCACCGGTCTCCCAGCGCCACCAGTTGCGCCAGTCGCGCAGGTCGGTCGGGCCCTTCGTCGGGGTGAACACCATCGCGCCGGGCACGAGATCCTCGGCAGCGACGCCGGGGTACGAGGCCGGATCGAGCGGCCGCTCGGCGACCGTCACATAGCCGGTGTCCTCGACGAAGCGGGCGTAGTCGGCGTTGGTCACGGCGTACCGGTCGATGCGGAACGACTCCACGCGCCGCTCGTGCACCGGCTGCTCGTCCGGATAGAACTCGGCCGAGCCCATCCGGAAGGAGCCGCCGGGGATCAGGACCGTCTCGCGTGCATCGTCCGCCATGGCTCCACCGTAATGCGCGCAGCGGATGCCGGGCTCCGCGCTCACCCGTCGAGAGGAGGAGGCTCCCGGGAACGCGCCGGGTTCAGTAATCTGACGGAATCGGGATCGGAGGAGCCTCATGACCACCCTGCCCTCATGGCGCGACGGCATCACGCGCAAGACCATCATCGACTTCGTCGAGTCGGTCACCACCGGACCGGATGCCGTTCCCGTCGAGGAGCGGATCGCCGTGTTCGACAACGACGGCACGCTGTGGTCGGAGAAGCCGCTCATCGTGCAGCTGCACTACGTCATCGGCAAGTGGGCGGACGCGGCGAAAGCGGATCCGTCCCTGGCCGAGCGGCAGCCGTACAAGGCCGCCGCCACCGGCGATCTGTCCTGGCTCGGCGCCGCCGTCGACAAGCACTACGCCGGAGACGACGACGATCTGAAGGTGATCATCGGATCGCTCACCGGCCTGACCGACGGCGTCGATGTCGACGCGTACGCCGCCGACATCGGTGAGTTCTTCCGCACCGCGCGGCATCCGGTGCGGGACGTGCCGTACTCGGAGATGGTCTACGAGCCGATGCGCGAACTGATGCGGTATCTCGAGGCGAACGGATTCACCTGCTACATCGTCTCGGGTGGTGAGCGCGACTTCATGCGCGGCATCACCGAGAGCTTCTACGGCATCCCGGCCGAGCGGGTCGTCGGCTCCGCCTTCGGCCTGACCTACGACGAGGACTCGCGAGCCGTGCGGTACACCGCCGGTCTGGACTTCTTCGACGACGGCCCGGTGAAGCCGGTGCGCATCTGGAGCAGGATCGGCCGACGGCCGCTGCTGGCCTGCGGCAACTCCAACGGCGACCTGCCCATGCTGCAGTTCGCCGTCGGAGGCGCGGACGGGCGACGCGGGCTCGGCCTGCTCGTGCACCACGACGACCACTCCGGCCGCGGCGATGCACCGTATGACAAGGGGGCCGAGAAGGCGCTCGCCGCCGATGACGTCACCGTGATCAGCGTCGCGGACGACTGGTCGCAGGTGTTCCCCGCCCCGGGCGCCTGATGAGCGGGACGACCGCGACGGCGCGCGGATGGCTCGCCCCGACGCTGCACGGGTACCGGGGCGCCTGGCTGGGACGGGACGTCGTGGCCGGGCTGTCCGCCGGCGCGGTCGTCGTCCCGCAGGCGATGGCCTACGCGACCATCGCGAACCTGCCGGTGCAGATCGGCCTGTACACCTGCATGGTGCCGATGCTCGTCTACGCGCTGCTGGGCGGGTCCCGCGCGATGAGCGTGTCGACGACGTCGACCATCGCGACGCTGACGGCCACCACGCTGGTCTCGGCCGGTGTCGCGGCGAACTCCGACGATCCGGTGCCCGATCTGATGGCGCTCACCCTGCTGGTCGGGGTGCTGCTGCTGCTGGCCCGGCTGCTGAAGCTCGGCGGGGCGGTGGAGTACATCTCCAAGCCGACCATCATCGGCGTGCAGGTCGGAGTCGGCGCGACCGTCGCGGTCGGCCAGCTGCCGAAGCTGCTCGGCGTCGACAGCGAGTACACCGGGCACGGCTTCATCCGCTCGGTCCTCGGCGTCGTCGAGGCGGTGCCGGGCATGAACGTGCCCACGCTGCTGCTGTCGATCGGGTCGATCATCGCGCTCGTCCTGCTCAAGCGCTTCCTGCCTCGGCTGCCCGGCCCGCTGATCGTGGTGGCCGCAGGCATCGTGCTGGTCGCGTTCACCGGCCTGAAGGATGCCGGGGTCGCGCTGATCGCACCGGTGCCGCAGGGGTTCCCGCCGTTCGCGATCCCGTCGTTCGCGCACATCCAGGGAATGCTGCCCGGCGCCTTCGCGATCGCGGTGATGGCGTTCCTCGAATCCAGCGCCGTCGCCGGCGGCATCCGCGAGCCGGGTGAGACGCAGATCGACAGCAACCGCGAGCTTCTGGCGACCGGTGCCGCGAACACGATCGGCTCGTTCTTCCAGGTGCTGCCCGCCGCCGGCGGCTTCTCGCAGAGCGCGGTGAACAAGGACGCCGGTGCCCGGTCGCAGATCGCGAGCGTGGTGACCGTGGCGCTCGCGGTGCTGGTGGCGCTGTTCCTCGGGCCCGTGCTGAGCCTGATGCCGCAGGCGACGCTCGCCGCGCTGGTCTTCGTCGCGGTCGCCGGGCTCATCGACATCCCGGGCCTGAGCGCGCTGTGGCGGGTGAGCCGTCCGGACTTCTGGGTCGCCGCGGCGACCGCGTTCGTCGGCCTCACCGCCGGCCTGCTGCTGGCCGTCGCGATCGGCGTGCTCGGAACGTTCTACATCGTCTTCCGCGAACTGAACCGGGTGCGGATGGAGGTCGGCGAAGCGCGCGACGGCGTGCTTCCCGTGCGCCTGCTCGGGGCGCTGTACACCGCGAACGTGCTGCCGTACGAGAACGCCGTGCTCTCCGCGGCGGACGGCTCCGCCGGCATCCACGCCCTGGTGCTCGAAGCCGGGCAATTGCGAGTCGTCTCGGTCACGGTGCTCGACGCGCTGGGTGATCTCGATCACGAGCTGCGTGCACGCGGCATCGAGCTGCGGCTGGCCGGCATCCCGGAGTCGGGCGCCGCCGTGGCGAGGCGCGCGGAGTGGTTCTCGGGGCTGGAGCGCGAGGGCAGGGTGTTCCCGACGCTGGACGCCGCCATGCAGGGCTCCCCGGGCGCGGGCACGCCTCAGTCGTGACGGGTCTTCGCGGTCAGTCCCAGTGACCGGGCCGCGACAGCACGTGCGAGCTCACCGCCGCGCCGTCCGCGGACACCTCGGCCGTGGCGTACAGCAGCGACAGAGTCGGATAGCCGTGCGACGTGTTGTCGCGGATGATCGCGCGGTCGTCGTTCGGATCGAGTGCCGCGGTCTCCTGCAGCAGGGCGGTCCAGTCGTCAGGCTCGGCTGCCGTGAACCGCGGCAGCCAGGCGGCGATGCGCGCCGTCGCCGGGTCGTCGAGATCGTCGTGCGCGATCATGTGCACGCCGGAGGCGACGGGGGTCTCGCGCAGGGAGACGCCGTCCCAGGTGAGCACGCGAGCCCCTTCGGGTGAGACCTCGAGCAGGTTGAATCCGTGCGTGCGCGGAGCGCCCTCGGGGAGCGGCCGGCGACGGATTCCAGTACCAGGGAGCCCCGCGAGGCCAGCTGATCGGCGGGCACGTCGAGCAGATCGGCGCGGTTGAGCAGCACGGCGAGGCGCCGGGTCGTGGGGTCGACGGCGAGCCAGGCGCCGCCGGCGCGGCGGTCGCGGATGCCGATCACGCCCGGGTACCGCTCGGGCCACCAGGCGCCGAGGTCGTCCCACTCGCGCTGCGGGTCCTCGTCGCGGACGGCGAGCAGCCGGGCCGAGCCCGGCTCGGTGTCGATCACGACGGTGCACACGCGGCCAGTCTATTTCGCACACCGAACCCACCCGGGTCGTTGAGCGAGCGGAGCGAGACGAAACGTGGTGACGTGTCTGGCGGGCGCAGTGCGTTTCGTCTTCGCTCCTTCGTCGCTCCGCTCAACGACCGGCATGAGACTGCACCCTGTTCCAGTCCGTGCGGACCGGGCCGTAGCCGTCCCGGCGGAGTTCGACGACGGTGGCGATGAGACCCCACAGGGCCATTGCGCTGAGAAGGATCATGATGAACATGGCAGCAACGCTACGTCTGGTGGAAAAGTGCCACGAATGGCATGATGGTCAGCATTCGCAGGAAAACTGCCATCCTGAATCGAGCGCCCATGAAGACCGTCGCCTGCATCATCCAGCCCGGGTTCGCCCCCTTCGAGTTCGGCATCGCGTGCGAGGTCTTCGGCCTCGATCGAACCGACGACGGCGTGCCGAACTTCGACTTCCGCGTCGTCGCGGCCGACGCCGGCGAAGTGCGTTCGAAGCTGGGCTTCACCGTCGGGGGAGTGGGTGATCTGTCGTTCGCCCGCGATGCCGACGTGCTCGTGCTGTGCCCCTTCCCCGCGAGCAGTGGGACGCCGTCGATCCCCGCATCCTCGACGTGATCCGGCAGGCGGGCGCGCGCGGCGCCTGGATCCTCAGCGAGTGCAGCGGCGTGTTCGCGCTCGCCGAGTCGGGCGTGCTGGACGGGCGCCGGGCGACCACGCACTGGATGTACGCCGATGTGCTGGCCGAGCGATATCCCGCTGTCACCGTCGACCCCGACGTGCTGTTCGTGCACGACGGGCACATCATCACCAGCGCGGGCACCGCCGCCGGCATCGACGCCTGTCTCTCGCTGCTGCGCATCGAGCTGGGCGCCGAGCTCACGAACCGGGTCGCCCGCAGGATGGTCGTTCCGCCGCAGCGCGACGGCGGGCAGGCGCAGTTCATCGACCGTCCCATCCCGGTCGTCGCCGAAGTCTCGCTCTCGGGCCTGGCGAGCTGGGCGGTCGAGCACCTCGGGGACGACCTCCCGGTCGAGCGTCTCGCCGCCCATGCGCACATGTCGCCGCGCACCTTCGCGCGGCGGTTCAAGGCCGAGCACGGCGTCACGCCGGCGGTGTGGCTCACCAGGCAGCGGGTCATCCAGGCGCAGCGGATGCTGGAGCGCACCGATCACGGAATCGATCAGATCGCCGTGGAGTGCGGGTTCGGCTCGGCGGCGGTGCTGCGGCAGAACTTCGCCCGCATCGTCGGAACCAGCCCCACCGCGTACCGCGCGACGTTCAGCTGCGTGCCCTCCGGTCGTTGAGCGAGCGACGGTCGTTGAGCCTGGATCCACCGATGGGCCCTTGGCGGGTGGGGTCGGTGTGGTCGGCGTGGGGTGATCCTGTCGCGGGCAGGGGTGGGTTCCGGGCGTCTCATCCCGGTCGTCCACTTCGTTCTCGGTCGTGCCGTCGTCGCGGCGGTGGTCAGCTTGCCGCTGATGGTGGTGGCGCGTGCGTAGTGATGAACAGCCGGTCGAACGCGCTCTGCCAGGGCCAGGCCTCGGGCAGGTGCAGGGTGATCCGGCGCGCGGACCGTGCCAGCCGTGCTGGCACTGAGATGAGGGTGCGGCGGATCGTCGCGGTCGTGGCGGTGGCGAGCCGTCCGGCGTGGTCGGCGATGAGTCCGGCAGCGCGGGTGAGGTTGAATGCGATCGTGGCGAGGACGAGCCAGGCGCTGTTGGCGGCGAAGCGGCCGGAGGGCAGGTGCGCGAGGGGGCCGTTCTTCAGGTCGGCGTGGACGTGCTCGATGATCGCGTGGGCGCGGTGGGCCCGGTCCGCGGCGATGGTGTTCAGGCGGTCGGCGGTGACGGTGGTGAAGAACGCGTGGTAGCGGAACGTGTCGAACAGAGGATCCTGGTCTGGCCTGGGGCGGTGGGCTTTCACGCGGCGCACGATGAGCCGTCCGGTGATGCCGCCGTGTTTGGCGAATGCGGTGAACCGGGTCTCGGCGACCTCCGCGTCGCTGACCATTTCGTCGGTGTCGGGGTCGAAGATCGCGTTCGGGTAGTGGATCGGTGTCCAGTCGTTCTCGGCAATGGTCGCGATCGCGGCGGTCACGGCGGGGTTGCGTTTGACGGTGACCGACACGTCGGCGCCGGCGGCGAGTGCTCGGGAGATGGTGGGGTGGCCGTAGTAGGCGGAGTCCGCGCGCATCAGCACCGGCCCGGCGGTGCCGGTGCGGTGCAGCAGAGTGAGCGCGTCGCTGAGGAGCCGGTCCGCGCCTCTGGGCGAGTTCACCTGCCCGCGGCGCAGCCGCTGGGCCAGGATCACCGGCGCCGACGAGGCTGTCGACGCGGTCACGACCGCCGCGTTCAGGCCCCGCACCCGGGAGTAGCCGATCCCGGCGCCCTGCTTGCGGGCAGAGTGCACCTCGATGACAGTGTCGTCGATATCGACGAACACGAACCCCGCGCCCGCCGGCGCGGGGATGATCGGCGCCCGCGTGGCCAGGCCGGCCAGCACGCGAGCGGCGACCGCATCGAGCTGGCGGACATGCCCGAACGTGAACGCACGCAGGAACGAACCCAACGTCGACGGCGCATACACCGAGCCGAACAGCGACCGCATGCCGCCGTGACGGAGCACGTTCATGTCGTCGATCGAGTCCGCCCCGGCAAGCATCCCCGCCACCAGCGCCATGACCTTCGCACCGGCGTTGGCGCCCTTGTCTGTCGGGACTCTCAACCGCGATTGGGTGAGCTCGTCCAGGCCCGCGGAACGCGCGAGGCGGAGCATCGGGACCAGACCCGCAGCCGACACGAGATTCGGATCATCGAACACCGCGGACACAGCGGCCGGAGCATGCTTGAATTGCATCTACGAGATGCCTCTCGCTTCGGGGAACTAGAACCTTAGACCAGCTCTATTTTCCCTGATCCGGGAGGCATTTCCGCGTTACGGCACCCACTCAACGCCCACGCTCATCGGTGGATCGAGGTTGAGCGAGCGAAGCGAGACGAAACGCGGTGAGGTGCCTGGCGGACCTGCGAGCGTTTCGTCTCGCTCCTTCGTCGCTCGCTCAACGACCGGGAGTTCGCAACCCCGGGGTCGTTGAGCGAGCGAAGCGAGACGAAACGCGGTGAGGTGCCTGGCGGACCTGAGAGCGTTTCGTCTCGCTCGTACCTCGCTCGCTCAACGACCGACGAACTGCGGCAGACTTGAGGACGTGAACATCGTCGTCGGAGTCACGGGCGGGATCGCCGCCTACAAGGCCGTGCAGCTGGTCAGGCTGCTGACGAAGGGCGGCCATGACGTCACCGTGGTGCCGACCGACGATGCGCTGCGCTTCGTCGGACTGCCCACCTGGGAGTCGCTCAGCCGCAACCCGGTGACCACCAGCGTGCACGAGGACGTCGCCCGGGTGCGTCACGTCGCCCTCGGTCAGAACGCCGACCTCGTCGTGATCGCACCGGCCACCGCCAACACGATCGCGAAGATGGCCGCCGGCATCGCCGATGACCTGCTCGGCACCACGCTGCTCGCCACCGAGGCGCCGGTCGTGATCGCCCCCGCCATGCACGCCGAGATGTGGCGGCATCCGGCCACGCAGACGAACATCCGCACGCTGCATGAGCGCGGGGTGATCATCGTCGGACCCGCCGACGGCGAACTTGCCGGCGGCGACTCCGGCCCCGGCCGGATGTCCGAGCCGGAGGAGATCCTGGATGCGATTCATGCGGCGCTCGCCCCGCAGGACCTCGCCGGGCTCACGGTGGCAGTGTCGGCCGGCGGCACCCGCGAGCCGATCGACCCGGTGCGCTTCCTCGGCAACCGCTCCAGTGGCCGGCAGGGCGTCGCGCTCGCGGCCTCCGCCGCCGCGCGCGGCGCCGACGTCGTGCTGGTCGCCGCGCACGTCGAGCAGGATGTTCTCGCGGACGCCCGTCGGCCCGGCATCCGCATCGAGAGCGTGGGAACGGCGGCCGAGCTCGCCGACGCGATGCGAGCGGCGGCACGGGATGCGGACGTGATCGTGATGGCCGCGGCCGTGGCGGACTACCGGCCGGCCGAGGTGGCCGCGCACAAGCTCACCGAAGAGGTCGGCGTGCTCACGCACATCGACCTGATCGAGAACGAGGACGTCGTCGCCGGGCTGGCCGCTAACCGACCCGGGGAGCAGACCATCGTCGCCTTCGCCGCCGAGACCCTCACCGATCCCGAGCAGCGGCGCGAGCGCGCCCGCCGCAAGCGCGAGGGCAAGGGCGTCGACCTGCTCGCGGTGAACCGCGCGGATGCCGCCCACGGTTTCGAGCGTGCCGACAACGCCGTCGAGATCATCGGCGACGGGGGCCAGGTCGTCGCCGAGCGGACGGGTTCCAAGAGGGAGGTCGCCGACGCGATCTGGGACGCGGTGCTCGTGTACCGCGCAGAGTGAACGGGTACAGTTGCACGACCCGGGAACACCTGCACGAGCGGATGCCGAATCTCGGCGTGCATCCGTTCCCGCGTCGTGCATCCGTGCCGCGACGTGCGGTCGGGAGCGCTGGCGCGGTCGCGATTGCCGCGCTAAACTTTTCGTACTGTAGAAATCTACTTCCATGAAATGGAATCGCAAATGAATGCTCCGCTGCCCGCCCCGACTCCGCGCGAGATCGCGCCCGAGCTGGCCCGTTCCTGGCTGCTCGTCGCGGCGACGCGCCCCGAGACCTTCGACGCCGCCGCAGCGTCCCACGCCGACGCCGTGGTCCTCGACATCGAGGACGCCGTCGACGCCAGTCACAAGGACGAGGCCCGCGACGACGTCATCCGCTGGCTGAGCACCGAGGGCAACAGCGCCTGGGTGCGCATCAACGACGCCACCAGCGATCACTGGAGCGCCGACATCGAGGGGCTGCGCGCGGCATCCGGTCTGCGCGGCGTCATGCTCGCGAAGACCGAGTACGGCGGTCAGGTCATGGACACGTTCAACCGTCTCGGCGCGCAGGTGCCCGTGGTGGCGCTGGTCGAGTCCGCGATCGGCATCGAGAACGCCACCGAGATCGCCCGGGCCAAGGGAGCCTTCCGCCTGGCCTTCGGCAGCGGCGACTTCCGCCGCGACACCGGTATGTCGGCCGACCGCGAGGCGATGGCCTACCCGCGCGCCCGGCTGGTGATCTCCAGCCGTGCCGGCGGACTGCCGGGTCCGATCGACGGACCGACCGTGGGCTCCAGCCACCCGATCCTGCGCGAGCAGTCCGCGATCACCGTGTCGATGGGCATGACCGGCAAGCTCTGCCTCGCCACCGACCAGACGCCCGTCGTCAACGAGGTCATCAGCCCCACCCGCACCGACGTCGAGTGGGCCTTCGAGTTCCTCGAGGACTTCGACGCCCGCGGTCGCATCGTGCGTGACGGCAGCGACCTGCCGCGCCTGGGGCGCGCGCGCAAGATCATGCAGCTGGCCGAGGCGTTCGGCGTCGTGCCGGATGGCCGCTGACGCCCGTCGACGGGCTCAAGCCCTTCGACAGGCTCATGCCCTTCGACAGGCTCACGCCCGTCGACAGACTCAGGGACCCATACCCAGAAGAAGGAGTACACCGATGACCGAACGACTCTCCGCGGGCGACGTCGCCCCCGCGTTCACGCTGTCCGACGCTGACGGCGCCACGATCTCACTGTCCGACTTCCGCGGCAGCAACGCGGTCGTGTACTTCTACCCGAAGGCCGCGACGCCGGGCTGCACGACCGAGGCCTGCGACTTCCGCGACAGCCTGTCCTCGCTCGCGGCCGCCGGCTACGCGGTCGTCGGCGTCTCGCCCGACGAGGTCGCCGACATCAAGGCGTTCTCCGAGGCCGAGGGCCTCACCTTCCCGCTGCTCGCCGACAGCGATGGCTCCGTCGCGCGCGCCTGGGGCGTGTGGGGCGAGAAGACCATCGACGGGCGCACCTTCGAGGGCGTCATCCGCTCCACCTTCGTGCTGGATGGCGAGGGCGTCGTGCAGCGCGCCGAGTACGGTGTCGACGCGAACGGCCACGTGGCGCGCCTGCGCGAGGAGCTCGGCGTCTGAGTCCTCGCGTCGTGGAAGATTCTTGGCGGGAGGGGTTGACATCCCCCTCCCGCTCTCTGCATACTGAATTACACATGCTGAAAGAACAGTTCCGGGATACGGAATCGAATCTTCTCGAAGATTCCCGTATAGCCTTACACCCCGGATGCCAGCATGGCTTGAGGTACGAAGATGTCGCTCGAGGAGTTCAACGCACTCTCGCGTGAGGACGCCATCACCATCGTGAAGCCGGCGCTCGATGTCGCCCGCTGGATCGATGCGATCGTCGATTCCCGTCCGTTCGGATCGGTCGACGAGATCACCGCCGCCGCGGCAGCCGTGGCAGCCCCCCTCACCGAGGTGGAGATCGACGGCGCGCTGGCGCATCACCCCCGCATCGGCGAGCAGCCGAAGGGCACCACCGCCGAGGCCGCGCATTCACGCAGCGAGCAGGCCGGCGTGGATGCCTCCGCCGCCGCAGCCCTCGCCGAGGGCAACCGCGCCTATGAGGCGAAGTTCGACCGCGTGTATCTGGTGCGCGCCGCAGGACGATCGGCCGACGACATCCTCGCCCTGCTGCAGCAGCGGCTGGGCAACACCCCCGAGCAGGAGCTCGCCGTCATCGACCAGCAGCTGCGCGAGATCGCGGCGCTCCGTCTGGCGGCGGCCATCGAGACTGAAGGAGCACGCGCATGAGCGTCTCTCACGTGACCACCCACATCCTGGATACATCGATCGGGCGCCCGGCGCCCGGCGTCGCCGTCGAACTCGAGGCCCGAGTCGGCGACGGATGGGTCGGGATCGGTTCGGGCCTCACCGATGCTGACGGGCGGGTGAAAGAGCTGGGCCCGGAGCGGCTGGAGAGCGGTGCGTACCGCCTCCGGTTCGACACCGCGGCCTACTTCGCCGGCATCGAAACGGACACCTTCTTCCCGGAGGTGGTGCTGACCTTCCTGGTCGACACCGAGCAGGCGCACTATCACGTGCCGCTGCTGCTCAGTCCGTTCGCCTATTCCACTTACCGAGGAAGCTGAGTACGAAGATGACTGAAATCATTCTGGGCAAGAACCAGTACGGCAAGGCCGAGGTGCGGGTCGTCCGCATCACCCGCGACACCGATCGCCACGAGATCGAGGACCTCAACGTCACCTCGCAGCTGCGCGGCGACTTCGAGGCCGTGCACTTCGAGGGCGACAACGCGCACTGCGTGCCGACCGACACGCAGAAGAACACGGTCTACGCCTTCGCCAAGGACGGCATCGGCAGCCCGGAGCAGTTCCTGCTCCGCCTCGGGCGTCACTTCACCGGCGAGTTCGACTGGGTGACCGGCGGTCGCTGGGAGGCCGAGCAGTACACCTGGCAGCGCATCGAGGGCGAGAACGGTCCGCACGACCACTCGTTCGTCCGCGGCGGCACCGAGACCCGCACCTCTGTCGTGCAGATCGACGGCGACGACACGGTCGTCATCGCCGGGCTGCAGGACCTCACGGTCCTCAAGTCCACGCAGAGCGGCTTCGTCGGCTACCCGAAGGACAGGTACACCACCCTGCCCGAGACCGAGGACCGCATCCTCGCCACCTCGGTGACGGCCAAGTGGCGCTACAACCGCAACGACATCGACTTCAACGAGGTCTTCGCCGACGTGCGTCGCCGGCTGCTCGCGGGCTTCTCGAAGAACTACTCCTACGCGCTGCAGCACACGCTGAAGGAGATGGCGGAGGCTGTTCTCGAGGCGCACCCCGAGATCGACGAGATCCGCTTCTCGACCCCGAACAGCCACCACTTCGTCGTCGACCTGTCGCCGTTCGGCCTGGAGAACCCCAACGAGGTGTTCTTCGCCGCCGACCGCCCCTACGGCCTGATCGAGGCGGCCTTCCTGCGCGAGGGCGCCGACACCGACCACTGGTCGTGGGACGGCATCGCCGGCTTCTGCTGATCCTCGGCTGAGCACAAGGGGTCCGTCTCTGACGGGACGGACCCCTGGCTGCCGCATACCCGAAACCATCCATCACGCCCACCCCGAACAGCGGGTCACCGGACAAGGAGGTCCACCATGACTGCTGCACGCAGTTCAGCCAAGAGCAAGACCACGACAGAATCCGACCGCCCGGAGGACGAGAAGCTGAGCGTCGGCTCGGCCTTCACCTACGGGCTCCAGCACGTGCTGACCATGTACGGCGGCATCATCGCCCCGCCGCTCATCGTCGGCAGCGCCGCGGGCGTCGACCCCGCCATGATCGGCGTCCTGATCGCCGCCTGCCTCTTCGTCGGCGGTCTTGCGACGCTGCTGCAGACGCTCGGCCTGAAGCTCGGCTTCAGCGTCCCGCTTTTCGGCTCCCAGTTGCCGCTGGTGCAGGGCGTGTCGTTCGCAGGAGTCGCGACCATGCTCGCGATCGTGAACGGCAACAAGGCGACCGGGCTCACCGACATCTTCGGCGCGGTGATCATCGCCGGCCTCATGGGCCTGGTGATCGCGCCGTTCTTCGCGCAGATCGTGCGGTTCTTCCCGCGGTCGTCACCGGCGTGGTGATCACCACCATCGGTCTGTCGCTGATGCCGGTGGCAGGCAAGTGGATCACGGGCCAGAACCCCGAGGCGGAGGGCTGGGCCGATCCGGTCAACATCGGCATCGCCGCCTTCACCCTCGCCGTCATCATGCTGCTGAGCAAGGTCGGCAACGCCTTCATCTCGCGGCTGTCGATCCTCATCGCGATGATCGTCGGCACGGTGTTCGCGGTCATCATCGGCCGCGCCGACTTCTCGAAGGTGCTCGACGGCCCGGTCTTCGCCTTCCCGACTCCCTTCGCGTTCGGCGTGCCGACGTTCAACATCGCCGCCATCGTCTCGATGTTCATCGTGGTGCTGGTGATCCTCACCGAGACAACAGCCGACATCCTGGCCGTCGCTGAGATCACCGGCTCGAAGGTGGACCGCAAGCGCATCGCCGCAGGCCTGCGCGCCGACATGGTCTCGACCGCCGTCGCCCCGATCTTCAACTCGTTCACGCAGAGCGCGTTCGCCCAGAATGTGGGCCTGGTGGCGGTCACCAAGATCAAGAGCCGCTACGCGGTCGCCGCCGGCGGCGTCGTGCTGATCGTCCTCGGCCTGTTCCCGGTGCTCGGCCGCATCGTCGCCGCGATGCCCACCGCGGTGCTCGGCGGCGCCGGCATCGTGCTGTTCGGAACGGTCACCGCGTCCGGCATCCGCACGCTGGCGAAGGTCAAGTACGACGGCAACATGAACCTCATCATCGTGGCCACCTCGATCTCGGTCGGTGTGCTGCCCGAGGTGGTCCCCGGCATCTACTCGAACTTCCCGAGCTGGTTCCAGGTGATCTTCAACTCGGGCATCAGCTCGGCGGCGGTGATGGCGATCACCCTGAACCTCATCTTCAACCACTTCTCGAAGGGCACCCCGCAGAACCCGTCGGTCTTCGGCGCCGCTCCGGTCCGCTCGGTCAAGACCGATGTCATCCGGGTGCTGAAGGAGGGCGACCGCGTGCAGGGCGGCAGGCTCGTCGACGCGGACGGCAAGCACGTGCCGGTGCTCGACGACGAGGTCGATTCGTCGCGCCACTGACGCAGGGCGGGGCCGTCACCGGCCCCGTCCCGACAGACGCAGAAGGGGAGCGGGGTCCGCACGGCCGACGGCCTGGCGGACCCCGCTCTGCTCTTGACAGAGTCGCTGCTCAGGGCGCACACTGGTTTACGCATGATGAAAGGTTTCTTTCATATGATGAAAGAAGATGGAAGATCGGGTGAGGAGGTCCGTCGATGACCGGCTCGCCGCTCTGCGGATCAGCCCCGGCCTCCGTACGGCATCCCCGCCGCAGTCACCACCAGCTCGGCGATGTTCGCCTCCGGTGGCAGCTGCGCCATGAAGACCACCGCCCTGGCGGCGTCGGCGACGTCGAAGGTCGGCTCAACCAGGCGCGAGCCGTCGGGCTGCAGCGCTCCGGAACCCACGCCGATCTCGGTCATGATGCTCGTGGCCGCGTTGCCGATGTCGATCTGACCGCACGAGATGCCGTCCGCGCGGCCGTCCAGGTCGATGGACCTCGTCAGCCCGGTGATGGCATGCTTGCTCACCGAGTAGGCGACCGACTGCGGGCGGGGCACGCGCGCCGAGATCGAGCCGTTGTTGATGATGCGTCCGCCCCGCGGCTGCTGCGCCCGCATCACGCGCATCGCTGCACGGGCGCAGAGCAGCGCGCCGGTCACGTTCACCTCGAGCGTCGCGCGCCAGTCATCCGGTTCGACGTCGGCGGCGGATGCCGCCGGGCCGAACGCTCCGGCGTTGTTGAACAGCACGTCCACACGGCCCCATTCGGCCACGACGGCGGCGAATGCGGCATCCACGTCGGCGTCAGACGTCACGTCGGCCGGCAGCACCAGCATCCGCTCCCGATCCTGCGCGGTCTCGTGCAGGGCCGCCTCGCGGCGCCCCAGCAGAGCGACCCGGAATCCGGCGTCGTGCAGGGCGTGCGCGGTCGCCCGGCCGATCCCCGAACCCGCTCCGGTCACCACGGCGATGCGTCCGTCCACGCTCTGACTTTCCATTCCTACATCTAACAAGAAAGGCCGACCATGTATGCAGATCGCAGCACCGGCGCACTCGGCTCCGACACCACGGACCACGACCCCGAAGAGACCGCCGAATGGCTCGAGTCGCTCGATGCGCTGATCGCGCAGCGCGGTTCGGACAGGGGCGAGTACATCGTCCGCGAACTGGTCGATCGCGCCGGAATCGCCGCACCCGCTACCGGGCCGGCCGAGCCGAGCGCCACCACGGACTACGTCAACACCATCCCGGCATCCGCCGAGCCGGAATACCCCGGCGACGAAGACCTGGAGCGGCGCTACCGCGCCTGGATGCGGTGGAACGCCGCCGTGCTGGTGCATCGCGCGCAGCGCCCGGGCATCGGCGTCGGCGGGCACATCTCCACCTACGCCGGTGCCGCGACCCTCTACGAGGTCGGCTTCAACCACTTCTTCCGCGGCAAGGACCACCCGGGCGGCGGCGACCAGGTCTTCTTCCAGGGCCACGCCTCTCCGGGCATGTACGCCCGCGCCTTCATGGAGGGGCGTCTCAGCGAGGAGGACCTCGACGGCTTCCGGCAGGAGAAGTCCCGCGAGGGACACGCGCTGAGCTCGTACCCGCACCCGCGCCTGATGCCGGAGTTCTGGGAGTTCCCGACCGTGTCGATGGGCATCGGCCCGATGAACGCGATCTACCAGGCGCAGAACAACCGCTACCTGCTGGGTCGCGGCCTGAAGGACACCTCCGACCAGCACGTCTGGGCGTTCCTCGGCGACGGCGAGATGGACGAGCCGGAGAGCCGCGGTCTGCTGCAGCTCGCCGCCAACGACGGCCTCGACAACCTCACCTTCGTCGTGAACTGCAACCTGCAGCGCCTGGACGGTCCGGTGCGCGGAAACGGCAAGATCATCCAGGAGCTCGAGGGCTTCTTCCGCGGCGCGGGCTGGAACGTCATCAAGGTGGTCTGGGGGCGCGAGTGGGATTCGCTTCTCGAGGCGGACGCCGAGGGCGCCCTGCTCGACATCATGAACACCACTCGCGACGGCGACTACCAGACGTACAAGGCCGAGTCGGGCGGGTTCATCCGGGAGAACTTCTTCGGCCGCGACCCCCGTGCGCGCGCGCTCGTCGAGAATCTCACCGACGACGAGATCTGGGGGCTGAAGCGCGGCGGTCACGACTACCACAAGGTCTTCGCGGCCTACCAGCAGTCGCTCGCGCACAACGGCAGGCCCACCGTCATCCTGGTGAAGACCGTGAAGGGCTACGGTCTCGGCCCGCACTTCGAGGCGCGCAACGCGACGCACCAGATGAAGAAGCTCACCCTGCAGGACCTCAAGGACTTCCGCGACCATCTGCGCGTGCCGATCAGCGACGCGCAGCTCGAGGAGAATCCGTACCTGCCGCCGTACTACCACCCCGGCCAGGATGCTCCGGAGATCCAGTACCTGCAGGAGCGGCGCCGTGCTCTCGGCGGCTACCTGCCCGAGCGCCGGCCGAACGCGTCCGGCGAGATCGCCCTGCCCGACGCGAAGGCGTACGAGGTCGCGGCGCGCGGCTCCGGCAAGCAGCAGGCGGCCACCACGATGGCCTTCGTGCGCGTGCTGAAGGACCTCATGCGCGACAAGGAGTTCGGCAAGCGCATCGTGCCGATCATCCCCGACGAGGCGCGCACGTTCGGCATGGACGCGTTCTTCCCGACCGCGAAGATCTACAACCCGAACGGCCAGAACTACCTCGCCGTCGACCGCGAGATCGTGCTGTCGTACAAGGAGTCCGAGGCGGGCCAGATCCTGCACATCGGCATCAACGAGGCGGGGTCCATCGCCGCGTTCACCGCCGCCGGCACCAGCTACGCCACGCACGGCGTGCCGCTGATCCCGGTGTACGTCTTCTACTCGATGTTCGGCTTCCAGCGCACCGGCGACTCGCTGTGGGCGGCGGCCGACCAGATGACACGCGGATTCCTCATCTCGGCCACCGCCGGGCGCACCACGCTCACCGGCGAGGGCCTGCAGCACGCCGACGGCCACTCGCCGCTGCTGGCGGCGACCAACCCGGCCGTGGTGACCTACGACCCGGCGTTCGGCTACGAGATCGGCCACATCATGCGCGCCGGCCTGGAGCGGATGTACGGACCGGACTCCACCGACCGCAACCACATCTACAACCTGATGGTCTACAACGAGCCGATCGTGCAGCCGGCCGAGCCCGAGGGCGTCGATGTCGAGGGCATCCTCGGCGGCATCCACCGGATCGCCCCGGCGGCCGCGCCGAAGGCGCACCTGCTGGCATCCGGCATCGGCGTCACCTGGGCGCAGGAGGCGCAGCAGCTGCTGCGCGACGACTGGGGCGTCGAGGCGGACATCTGGTCGGTCACCTCGTGGACCGAACTGCGCCGCGACGCGGTCGCCGCGGAGGAGCAGGAGTTCCTCGGACAGGGCTCGCGGGTGCCGTTCATCCAGCAGCAGCTCGCCGATGCGCACGGCCCGATCGTCGCGGTCAGCGACTACGCGAAGGACTGGGCCGACTCCGTGCGGCAGTTCGTGCCGAACGACTGGGCGACCCTCGGCGCCGACGGCTTCGGCTTCTCGGACACCCGTGCCGCCGCCCGCCGGTTCTTCAAGATCGACGGTCCGTCGGTCGTGGTGCGCACGCTGCAGCTGCTCGCGAAGCGCGGCGAGGTGGATGCTGCGCTGCCGGCGCAGGCCGCGGAGAAGTACCGCCTGCTCGACGTGAACGCCGGCAGCAGCGGTTCCGACGCGGAGTGACGCCCACCGGTGGTCACTTCCCGGTCGTTGAGCGGAGCGACGCAGGAGCGAAGACGAAACGCGCTGCGTCCGCCAGGAGCGTCACGGCGTTTCGTCTCGCTCCGCTCGCTCAACGACCCGGCGGGTAGGGTGTCTCGCTCCGGTCGTTGGGCGAGGGAGCCTGCGACCGAGACGAAGCGCTTTCAGCTGACCTGAAGACGTTTCGTCTCGCTCCGCTCGCTCAACGACCCGGCGGGTAGGGTTTCTCGCTCCGGTCGTTGGGCGAGGGAGCCTGCGACCGAGACGAAACGCTCTCACCTGACCTGAAGGCGTCTCGTCTCGCTTCGCTCGCTCAACGACCCGCGGGGTGGGGCGTCGTATCGGCCTTCAGGCCGCGAGGTCGGCCGAGATGGCCTCGGCGGCGGAGCGCAGCAGGGGGATGGCGCGCGAAGCGAACTCCTCGGTGACGCGCGAGATCGGGCCCGACACCGACACGGCGGTCAGCGTCGGAGCATCCGGCACGGCCATCGCGTAGCAGCGCACGCCGATCTCCTGCTCCTGCTCGTCGATCGAGTATCCGCGCTCGCGGATGCGGTCGAGCTCGGCGATCAGGTCCTCGACCGTGCCGATGCTGAACTCGGTGGGCGTCGCCATGCCGGTGCGGCCGACGATGCCGCGGACAGTGTCGTTCGGCAGCTGCGCGAGGATCGCCTTGCCCACGCCGGTGTCGTGCACGTTGGCGCGGCGGCCCACCTCGGTGAACATGCGCATCGAGTGCTGGGACTGCACCTGCGCCACGTAGACGACCATGTCGCCGTCGAGCACCGCCATGTTGGCGCTCTCGCCGAGCTGGTCGACGAGGCTCTTCAGCTGCGGGCGCGCGAGCGCGCCGAACTGGCGGGCGGCGCCCTCGCCGATGCGGATCAGCCGCGGCCCGAGCGCGTAGCGCCGGTTGGGCAGCTGGCGGGCGTAGCCGAGCGCGACGAGCGTGCGCAGCAGGCGGTGGATGGTGGGGAGTGGCAGGTCGGTCGACGCGGAGAGTTCGCTGAGGGTGACGTCGCCGCCGGCATCCGTTATGAGCTCGAGCAACTCGAAGACGCGCTCTACGGACTGGACTCCGGACGCCGAGCTCTTGGCGGGCTTCGTCGCATCGACCATGGTCACTCCTCAGTATTCGTCTTGTAATTCCATCATGCGAAAGGTCTATGCCGGAAATTCGCGCGCGGTTCGGTATACCACTTGCATAAAACTTTCGCTAAGTAGATAATAGTCTCCACGATACGAAAATCAACAGCCCTCGAAGGGGAGGCATCATGGCGAACCCGGGTCCTGGCAACTCGATCACCCTGCGCATCGACGCGCCGTCCAACTTCAGCGTGACCAGTGAGCTCGCGGCGACCGCCGCTGCCGCGGGTGCTGTCATCACCGCGCTCGACGTCGTCGAATCGCACCCGACGACCATCGTCGTCGACCTGACCTGCAACACCGTCGACGAGGCCCACGCGGAGAGCATCCGCGACGCGGTCCAGGCTCTCGAGGGCGTGCATGTCCGTCAGGTCAGCGACCGCACCTTCCTGATGCACCTCGGCGGCAAGCTCGAAGTGGTCCCCAGCGTTCCGCTGCGCAACCGCGACGATCTGTCCCGCGCCTACACCCCGGGCGTCGCCCGCGTCTGCATGGCGATCGCCGAGGACAAGAGCAAGGCCCGCAAGCTCACCGTCAAGCGCAACACCATCGCCGTGGTCACCGACGGCTCGGCCGTGCTCGGTCTGGGCAACATCGGCCCCGAGGCCGCACTGCCCGTCATGGAGGGCAAGGCCGCCCTGTTCAAGCAGTTCGCCAACGTCGACGCCTGGCCGGTCTGCCTGGACACCCAGGACACCGAGGAGATCATCAAGATCGTCAAGGCGATCGCCCCGGTCTACGGCGGCGTGAACCTCGAGGACATCGCCGCCCCGCGCTGCTTCGAGATCGAGGCCCGCCTGCGCGACGAGCTCGACATCCCCGTCTTCCACGACGACCAGCACGGCACCGCGATCGTCACCCTGGCGGCGCTGCACAACGCGCTGAAGGTGGTCGACAAGAAGATCGAGGATGTCCGCATCGTCCTCTCCGGTGTCGGCGCAGCCGGCAACGCCATCGCCCAGCTGCTGCTCGAGCAGGGCGCCGTCGACATCGTCGCCTGCGGCCGCAACGGCGCGATCAACCGCGACGACGAGTACACCGACGCGCACCGCATCGAGCTCGCCGCGACCACCAACCCGCGGGGCTTCAAGGGCACTCTGAAGGAGGCCGTCGTCGGCGCCGACGTGTTCATCGGCGTCAGCGCCCCGAACGTGCTCGACGAGGCGGACATCGCCGCGATGGCGGACGACGCGATCGTGTTCGCGATGGCCAACCCGACCCCCGAGGTCGACCCGGTCATCGCCTCCAAGCACGCAGCCGTCGTGGCCACCGGTCGCAGCGACTTCCCGAACCAGATCAACAACGTGCTGGCGTTCCCCGGCTTCTTCCGCGGTCTGCTCGACGCGGGCGTGTCCGACATCACGCCGCCTATGCTGGTCGCAGCCGCCGAGGCGATCGCGAGCCGCGTCGACGATGAGGAGCGCAACGCCAGCTTCATCATCCCCAGCGTGTTCGACCCCGAGGTGGCGGGCGCCGTCGCCGAGGCGATCGTGCGTGTCGTCAAGGCCGGCAAGGAGTGAACGATTTGACCGTCAACGGAACCCTCGGCGAGCAGGACCTCGCAGACGTCGACACCGCACTCAGCGGCACCGACACGCTGCTCGCGACCGAGTACCCCGGCGATGACGGTTCGCGTCAGCCCGTGCACACGCTGTACGTGCCGGCCGACCGCTTCACCCCGGAGCTGACCGCACAGCTCGGAACGGATGCCGCGGATGCTGCATCCGCGTTCGGCGGCGTCGCCGCACTGGCCGAGGCCGTCGGTCTCGGCCACCTCGCGGGCGAGCTCGCCCCGCTGGTCGAGGCGAAGCTCGCGAACGAGCCGGTCGAGGACCTGCGCCTCGACTTCGAGGACGGCTACGGCGCACGCCCCGACGACGAGGAGGACGCCGACGCGGTCCTCGCTGCGGAGCGGGTCTCACAGGCGGTCGCCGCCGGTGTCGCGCCGCCGTTCATCGGCATCCGGTTCAAGTGCTTCGAGGCGCCGACCCGGCGCCGCCGGCATCCGCACTCTCGACCTGTTCCTGACCACGCTTGTTCGACGCGGCGGCCTGCCGGACGGTCTCGTCCTGACGCTGCCGAAGGTCACGACGATCGAGCAGGTCGAGGCGATGGTCTCGCTCTGCGAGATCTTCGAGGAGCGGCTCGGCCTTCCCGCCGGGCGCCTGCGCTTCGAGGTGCAGATGGAGACCCCGCAGCTCATCGTCGCCGCGGACGGCACCGTGCCGGTCGCGACCCTGCTGCACCGGTCGAACGGCCGCGTCACCGCGCTGCACTACGGCACCTACGACTACAGCGCCTCGCTGCAGATCGCCGCGGCGTACCAGTCCATGGAGCACCCGGCCGCCGACTACGCCAAGCAGGTCATGCAGGTCGCGGTCGCCGAGACCGGTGTCCGCCTCTCCGACGGGTCGACCAACGTCATCCCCGTCGGCGAGAACGCGGAGGATGCCTGGAAGCTGCATGCCCGCCTGGTGCGGCGCTCGCTCGAGCGCGGCTACTACCAGGGCTGGGACCTGCACGCCGCGCAGCTGCCCACCCGGTATCTCGCGACCTACGCGTTCTACCGCGAGGGCTTCGCCGCCGCCGCCAAGCGCCTGGACAACTATCTGCACGGCAGCGACGCGACGATCATGGATGAACCTGCCACCGCCCGCGCTCTGGCGCGGTTCGTGGTGCGCGGCGCCGAATGCGGCGCGATCACCGAAGACGAGGTGCGGTCCGCGACGGGTGCTGAGCCCGCCGAACTCGTCCGCCTCGCTTACCCGAAGCTCGCAGCCAAGGAGAACGCATGAGCTATTACACCCCCGCCGGCGGCCTGCCCCCGCAGACCGACCTGCT
The DNA here is from genome assembly GCF_021582875.1 of Microbacterium sp. KUDC0406. Lineage (NCBI taxonomy): Bacteria > Bacillati > Actinomycetota > Actinomycetes > Micrococcales > Microbacteriaceae > Microbacterium > Microbacterium sp. KUDC0406. Next base: position 3,162,041 of record NZ_CP091138.1, read on the forward strand.
CACCGACCGCGCGATCGTCAAGCTGGCCTACACGGTCATCCCGAAGGGCGTGCTGCGCGACATCGTCACCAGCAGCCTGCCCGGCTTCACGAACACCCGCGCCTGGATCATCGCCAAGCCGACCCCGAGCTCCGCGATGACCTTCTCGCAGCTGATCGTCGAGATCGCCCCCGGCGGCGGGGCCGAGAAGCCCGAGGTCGAGGCCGGCGTCGAGGGCGTGGTGTTCGTCACCACCGGTCGCCTGACTCTGACCCTCGAGGGTGAGGAGCACATGCTCGAGGAGGGCGGCTACGCCTTCCTCGCGCCCGGCGCGAACTGGTCGCTCAAGAACGAGGGCGACGAGATCACCAGCTTCCACTGGATCCGCAAGGCCTACGAGTGGATCGACGGCGTCGATGCTCCGGCATCCTTCGTCACCCGCGATCAGGACGTCGAACCGACCCCCATGGTCGGCACCGACGCCTGGCTGACCACCCGCTTCGCCGACTCGAACGACATGGCGCACGACATGCAGGTGAACATCGTCACCTTCAAGCCGGGCGGCTCGATCCCGTTCGCCGAGACGCACGTCATGGAGCACGGCCTGTTCGTGCTCGAGGGCAAGGCCGTCTACCGCCTCAACGACGACTGGGTCGAGGTCGAGGCCGGCGACTACATGCTGCTCCGCGCGTTCTGCCCGCAGGCCTGCTACGCCGGCGGCCCCGGCGACTTCCGCTACCTGCTGTACAAGGACATGAACCGCCAGATCAAGCTGACCTGAGTTCAGGTTCTCGTGTCGAACGCCGTCCGCCGTGCTGGTGGGCGGCGTTCGTCGTCTTCGAGTGGAGGATGCTCGGATGCGACCGTCGGGGTACACTCGATGCAGCCCGCCCCCGCTGGGGAAGGGAAGTAAAAGCCGGGACTCCCGCCCCTCTGGACGGGACCCGGCTTTCGCGTGTCTAGAGGTCGATGCGGTCGACGGTCAGCGACGGATTGAGGATGTCGAACCAATCAGTGCGTCCGCTGCTCAGGTGTTCGCCTACGGCGCCGAGCACTTGATCGGCGATCCAGAGCATTGGCTCGGCGTTGGGCCCACTGGGCCTGCCGTGCTCGATGCGCAGCCCGTTCGGAAGTGCGTGCTTGCCGCCGGAGAGCGTCGACCGTACGGAGATCTCGTTTCATCAGCTGGAGTGGACGCGCTTCAAGCGTGAGCAGCCGCACGCCCAAGTCGTCCAAGTGCCAGGCAAGTCGTTCCAGGCAGAGTGCCCGCGCGCGTTCCTGTCGTCTCGGGTCCACAGGCGCTGCGACGACGACGATGTGGAAGGCGTCGAAGCCCGCGATCCGTGTGATCGCCTCGCGTCGCGACCGATCTTCCTGATCGCGCCAATGAAGCTTCGGTCCGCGGCGGGGAGCCCGAGCATTTCCTTGCGCATCTCATCGCTTTCGGACGCATCAGCGACGACGGCGCCCAAGAGATACGACGGTCGGTCGACCCGGACCGTGCGCATGCTCTCATCGCCCCACGCCTGCAGCATCGTTCACCGCTCCCGCGATCCGCTCGTCGGATCGGGGAGCGGGTATGGACCCGTAGCCGGTTGAGCGGGAGCGTAGACGTGTGCATTCATCTGCTCAGATAAGGAGACCGGTTCTGAGCAGTGCCTCAGCGTTCTGATTCGAGGCCGTGACCTCGCCCGTCTCCGGCTTGAACTGGAACAGTGACATTCCGACGGCGTCGGCGAAAGACTCCGCCTGAGCCGGGAAACCGCCGGAACAAAAGAAGAGCAAGCGCGGCGCTTCGCTGAGCACCGCGGCCGCTCCTACGAGTTCGCGGATCTCGGCGATCGCAGCCGGAGATGAATAGAGCTTGACTTGTGCGACATAACCTGTGGCGACTATGTCGATCCCGCCGTCTCCCGACACCGGCGTGGTGGTGGCATCCGCCGCGCCCATGTGAATCATCCAGTCGCAAATCCAGCGTTCGGCTCCCGCGGGTGAGATGCCGTACGGCTGGGGTGCTGGGGCTGGGTGCAGGCCTTGCCACTCCTCGAGGGAATGGTCAGTTCCCGGGAGGGCTTCAGTCGCATCCCGTCGGGCGAGTTCTTCCGCTACTTCGGTTCGGTACTTTTGCTCGGTTGCGTACGCTTCGGCGACGCCGTCGAGGAAGTCAGGAATGGAGACTTCGTCCCACCCAGTGCTGTCGAATGGGATTTGGCCCTTTGCTTCTTCGAGTGCCTGGTCCATGGCGATGTTGAAAAGGACAGTTCGGATCACCTGGGATGTCGGCCGTGCTGGGAGTCCTTCGTCATCGGTGAAATCCCACCCGCCGCTGGTGAGATCGATGGAGTTCGCGAGCGTCAGGCAGATGCTGTCGAGCATGGCGACGATGGCGCTCGGGATCTCAGTGCCACCGTTCGCGACCCAAAGGTCAGCGAGTCCGGTGCCAACCGCGTGTACCAGAGTAAGGACATCGGCTCGCGTCTCGGGGGAAACCCGACTTCGTCGAGTCGAACCAGCAGGTACTGGCCTGAATACGGAGGCATCCCAGCGCTCTGTCTCGACTGGTCGTCTTTCGCGGCCAAGTAGGCGTCCGCAGTCTCGGTCAAGAACGAGGCTGATGAGAAGTCAGCCCAACCCTGCCCATCGAAAGGGATTGCGCCGGCCGCGATCTCAAGGGCATCATCGATCGCCGTGTCGAGCAGGACCGACTGAATAGACGATCTCGCAGGGCGCTGCGGGAGACCCTTGCCGTCGACGTAGTCCCAGTCGCCACGAGCGAGGTCTAGTTCATCTGCAACCGCAGCACAGACATTCTCGATCACTTCGGTGACTATGGGGGCAACACTGGCCCACCGCTTCTGATCCAGAAGCTAGAGAGAGTCGCGGAGAGGGCTCGCACGAGGTAAAAGACGTCAGACTTGGACGCTGTCGGCGACACTGTGGCCACTTGTTCCAAGAGGAATGCTCCTGAGTATGGAGGTTCTCCATACTTCTTCCGTTTCAGGTCCTCGGCATGGTGTCGTGCCTCGAGAGCGGTTTGAAGCTCAGAGCGGCGATGTTCCGCTGCCTCGGCGTGGTCGGCCGCCCGGCGCGCTGCGTCTTCGTCGCGCAGCCGTCGCGACCGAGAGATCAACTCCTCGTAGACCTGGATCTGGAGCTCGTCATCATCCAACCCAGTGAGGCGATACTCGGTGCGCAACGTTGCAGCGACCGTAGCGGTGCGGTGCTGAGCGAGTTCTATGACGTCGGTCGTGAGGCCGGTGTTAGGACGCCAGATCGACGCTACTTCGGCCGCGGCCTGGTCCATGGACGAGTTGACCGCGGGCGGAAGAGGAAACGTGAGCACGCGTTCATGATGGCACGACGGTCCGACACCGTACGACGTGTCGGAATCGGCGCATTACTGCCGTAGGCGGGCTGGCGCGCGGGAACAGGACGTCTCGCGAGAACAGGACAGATCCCGGGCATCCGTCCTGTTCTCGCACGTTGTCCTGTTCTCGGTGAACGGATGCCGGGGATCGGATGTCGCAGCCGTTGACATCCCGGGCATCCGCGCGTACTATTTCATACAACAGAACTTTTCTTCCATAATCCGAAATCAGGATCAGGAAGACGAACCGCGAACGAATCAAGGGTGATCACATGAGCTACACCGTCAACGCCTCGATCCTGCTGACCGATCTGCCGGTGAACGAGCGTCCGGCTGCCGTCAAGGCCGCCGGCTTCGACGCCGTCGAGTTCTGGTGGCCCTTCTCGACCGCCGTCCCGGCGGCATCCGAGGTCGACGCCTTCGTGACCGCGATCCAGGACGCCGGCGTGCAGCTCACCGGCCTGAACTTCTTCGCGGGCGACATGCCTGCCGGCGACCGCGGGCTGGTTTCGTGGGTCGGCCGCGAGGACGAGTTCCGCGCGAACGTCGACGTCGTCGTCGCGATCGGCGAACGCACCGGCACCAAGGCCTTCAACGCCCTGTACGGCCTGCGCCAGGAGGGCGTGTCCGAGCAGGAGCAGGACGACCTTGCCGTCGAGAACCTCGCGATCGCCGGGCGCGCCGTCGCCGAGCTGGGCGGCATCGTGCTGCTCGAGCCCGTCTCCGGCGCCGACGCCTATCCGCTGAAGACCGCCGCCGACGCGCTGGCGATCATCGAGCGCGTCAAGAACGAGCAGGGCGTCGACAACGTGAAGCTGCTCGCCGACTTCTACCACCTGGCCGTCAACGGCGACGACGTCGCCGCCGTGATCGCCGGCCACGCCGCCGAGTTCGGTCACATCCAGATCGCGGATGCTCCGGGCCTCGGCGAGCCCGGCACCGGCGACCTGCCGATCGCGCAGTGGATCGCCGACGCGCAGGCCGGCGGCTACCAGGGCGTCATCGGCCTGGAGTACAAGGCCACGCAGGCCGACCCGTTCGCCTGGACCGCGGTCACCGCGCAGGCCTGATCCCATCACTTTCCGCGAAGGAGCGAAGACATGACCAACATCGCATTCATCGGACTCGGCATCATGGGCCTGCCGATGGCCAAGAACCTCGTGAACGCCGGCTTCGACGTGACCGGCTTCAACCGCAGCCAGGAGGCGATCGACAAGCTCGTCGCCGCCGGCGGCAAGGGCGCCACCAGCATCGCCGACGCGGTCAAGGACGCCGACGTCATCGTCACGATGGTCCCGGACTCGCCGGATGTCGCGGGCGTCGTGCAGGGCCCGGACGGCGTGTTCGCCAACGCCAAGGCCGGTGCACTGTGGATCGACAACTCGTCGATCCGGCCGGACGTCGCCAAGGAGCTCGCCGAGGAGGCCGTGGCCGCCGGCTTCGGCGCCGTCGACGCCCCCGTCTCGGGTGGCGAGCAGGGGGCCATCGACGGCGTCCTCTCGATCATGACCGGTGGTTCGCCCGAGGACTTCGCCAAGGCGGAGCCCGTGCTGAACGCGGTCGGAAAGACCATCGTGCACGTCGGCCCTGCCGGTGCGGGCCAGACCGTCAAGGCCGCCAACCAGCTCATCGTCGCCGTCAACATCCAGGCGCTCAGCGAGGCCATCCTCTTTCTCGAGGCCTACGGCGTCGACACGGATGCCGCACTCAAGGTGCTCGGCGGGGGACTGGCGGGCTCGAAGGTGCTCGACCAGAAGGGTCAGAAGATCCTCGACCGTGACTTCACCCCCGGCTTCCGCCTGGCCCTGCACAACAAGGACCTGGGCATCGTCACCGCCGCCGCACGACAGGCCGGCATCTCCGTTCCGCTCGGCTCGGCCGTCGCGCAGCTGGTCACCTCGCTCGTCGCCCGCGGCGACGGCGGGCTCGACCACTCCGGTCTGTTCAAGCTCACCGCCGAGCTCTCCGGTCGCGAATAAGCGCGATCTCCAGCACACTTTCTAAGGACACGAAAATGACTCGCATGCGCGCAGTGGACGCCATCGTCCAGATCCTGATCAAGGAGGGGGCCGACGAGGCCTTCGGCCTGCCGGGCGCCGCCATCAACCCGCTCTACTCCGCGATGCGCGCCAACGGCGGCATCCGGCACACCCTGGCCCGCCACGTCGAGGGCGCCTCGCACATGGCCGACGGATACAGCCGTACCGGCGACGGCCGCATCGGCGTCTGCCTCGGCACTTCCGGCCCCGCCGGCACCGACATGATCACCGGCCTCTACGCCGCGATCGCCGACTCCATCCCGATGCTGTGCATCACCGGCCAGGCGCCGGTGGCGAAGCTCGACAAGGAGGACTTCCAGGCCGTCGACATCGCGTCGATCGCGAAGCCGGTGACGAAGTTCGCGAAGACCGTGCTCGAGGGCGCGCAGGTCCCCGGCGTCTTCCAGAGCGCGTTCCAGATCATGCGCTCCGGCCGCCCGGGCCCGGTGCTGATCGACCTGCCGTTCGACGTGCAGATGACCGAGATCGAGTTCGACATCGACACCTACGAGCCGCTTCCGGTGGTGGGGCCCACCGCGACCCGCGCGCAGGCCGAGAAGGTGCTCGACATGCTGACCGCGTCGAAGCACCCGGTGATCATCGCCGGTGGCGGCATCGTGAACTCCGGAGCATCCGACAAGCTCGTCGAGCTGGCCGAGACCCTCGGCGTGCCCGTGGTCCCCACCCTGATGGGCTGGGGTGCCATCGCCGACGACCACCCGCTGGCGGCCGGCCTGGTCGGCATCCAGACCTCGCAGCGCTACGGCAACGCGAGCTTTCTGGAGAGCGACTTCGTGCTGGGCATCGGCAACCGCTGGGCCAACCGCCACACCGGCGGCCTGGACACCTACCGCAAGGGCCGCACCTTCGTGCACGTCGACATCGAGCCCACCCAGATCGGCCGCGTGTTCGCGCCCGACTACGGTGTGGTCTCCGACGCCGGCGCGTTCATCGACGCGCTGCTCGAGGCCGCTCGCGATCGCGTCGCCGAACTGCCCGACTACAACGGCTGGGCACAGGAGTGCCGCGACCGCAAGGCGCGCCTGCAGCGCAAGACCAACTTCGACGACGTGCCGATGAAGCCGCACCGCGTCTACCAGGAGATGCTGTCGGCGTTCGACCGCGACACCACCTTCGTGACCACGATCGGCCTGTCGCAGATCGCGGGTGCGCAGCTGCTGCACGTCTACGGCCCCCGCAAGTGGATCAACGCCGGTCAGGCCGGCCCGCTGGGCTGGACCGGCCCCGCAGCCCTCGGCGTCGTACGCGGCAAGCCGGGCGAGCAGGTCGTCGCGCTCTCGGGCGACTACGACTTCCAGTTCATGATCGAGGAGCTCGCCGTGGGCGCGCAGCACAAGCTGCCGTACATCCACGTCGTGGTGAACAACAGCTACCTGGGCCTGATCCGTCAGTCGCAGCGCGGCTTCGAGATGGACTACGAGGTGTCGCTGGCGTTCGACAACGTCAACACCCCGCAGGACTCGTCCTCGATCGCCACGGGCTACGGCGTCGACCACGTCAAGGTGGCCGAGGGCCTGGGCTGCAAGGCGATCCGCGTCGAGCGTCCTGAGGACCTCGCCGCCGGCTTCGCCGAGGCCGAGCGACTGAAGGACGAGTTCCAGGTGCCGGTGGTCGTCGAGGTCATCCTCGAGCGCGTCACCAACATCGCGATGGGTGCCGACCTCGACACCATGAACGAGTTCGAAGACCTGGCGACGACTGCGCAGGACGCCCCGCGGCGATCTACGCGCTGCTCGACTGACCCCGGCCTGCTCTGATCATGCGCATTCTCATCGCGTCCGACAAGTTCAAGGGATCCGCGACGGGGGCCGAGGTCGCCGCCGCTCTCAGGGACGGGATCCGGTCGGTTCGTGAGGATGCCGTGATCGAGCAGGTGCCGGTCGCCGACGGCGGCGAGGGGACGGTCGACGCTGCCCTCGCCGCCGGATTCACGGCGGATGCCGCAGAGGTGACGGGGCCCGTGGGGGACCCCGTCACCGCGCGGTTCGCAGTCCGCGGCCGGCAGGCCATCATCGAGATGGCCGCGGCGAGTGGACTGGATGTCCTCCCGGGCGGTGTGCGCGCCGCCCGGGCGGCCACCAGCCGTGGCACCGGAGACCTGATCCGCGCCGCGCTGGACCGCGGCTGCATCTCGATCGTGCTGGGCATCGGCGGCAGCGCCAACACCGACGGCGGCGCGGGGATGCTGCAGGCGCTCGGCGTCTCGCTGACGGATGCCTCGGGGAGGAGCTTTCCGGCGGTGGCGCGGCGCTCGCATCCCTGGCGACGGTGGACGTCTCGGGTCTGGACCCGACGGATCGCAGAGGCCGAGATCGTGCTGGCCAGCGACGTGGACAACCCGCTGCTCGGTGAGCGCGGCGCCGCCGCGATCTTCGGCCCGCAGAAGGGGGCATCCGTCGCGGATGTCGCCGAGCTGGATGCCGCACTCGCGCACTTCGCCGAGCTGCTCGAGCAGCAGCCGGGCGTGCGGCCGTCGATCTCCGCTGCGGGGTCGGGTGCCGCCGGCGGCGTCGGCTATGCGGCGCTCGCCGTGCTCGGCGCCCGGCGGGAGCCCGGCGTCGAGGTCGTGCAGCGTCTGACGGGTCTCGCCGACCGCGTGGTCGGCGCCGACCTCGTGATCACCGGCGAGGGCAGCCTGGACGACCAGAGCCTCGGCGGGAAGACGCCGCTGGGCGTGGCCGCCGTCGCCCGCGCGGCGGGCGTGCCCGTCATCGCGGTGTGCGGCCGGTCGACCCTGGATGCCGGGGCCGTGGCATCCGCCGGTTTCGCACGCGTCTACGCGCTGAGCGAGATCGAGCCGGATTCCGCGAAGAGCATCGCGAACGCGAAGAGCCTGCTGGTCGACGTCGGGCGCAGGATCGCCGCCGACCTCTTCTGACGCTGACTCGGCGGGGCGGGGACAACGGCGTCCGCCTCCCGTCGTCCTCATCTGCGCCGCCCGGTCGTTGAGCGAGCGAGGTACGAGCGAGACGAAACGTCGTGACGTGTCTCGCGAGCTTGTGGACGCGTTTCGTCTCGCTGCGCTCGCTCAACGACCGAGGGAGGCGTGACCATCCCGGTCGTTGAGCGAGCGACGGAGGAGCGAGACGAAACGTGGTGACGTGTTTCGGAATCAGCGCCCCGCCCTCGCTGCTCTCTGCCGCCTGCTCCATCCGACGACCGCGTCGAGACCTCCGGTCATGAACGCCTCGCGTTTCGCATGGCCCCAGCCCTGGATCCGCTTCTCCCAGGCGAACGCCTCTGCGATGTCGCGGAACTCCTCTGACCAGGCCAGTTCGACCGGAAGGCGCCGCCGGGTGTACGCGCTGCCCATGCCTGCAGCGTGCTGCTCGAGGCGCCGCTGGAGATCGACTGTGCTGCCGACGTAGTACGTGCCGTCGGCGCACCGCAGGATGTAGGTGACTCCTCTCATCCTCGGACGGTACTGGGAGCATCCGACGTCAAGCCATCGGGGATACCTGGACGCGTTTCGTCTCGCTGCGCTCGCGGGTGATCATCCGGGTCGTTGAGCGAGCGACGAAGGAGCGAGACGAAACGTGGTGACGTGTCTCGCGGGCTTGTGGGCGTATCGACTCTGCGTTTCGACTCGCTGGCGCTCGCTCAACGACCATCGCTCGCTCGACGACCGGGGGCGGCATGCCAGGATGTTGCCGAGGAGGTCGGCGATGGCGCAGACCAGGAAGAAGCGTGACGTCTTCGACGTGATCGCGGTGTTCGTGCTGTCGATCACGGCCGTCGTCACCGCATGGTGCGGGTTCGAGGCGTCCAAGTGGGGCGGTGACATGTCGATCGCCTTCAGCCAGGCGTCCAGCGCCCGGGTGCAGGCGACCGCCGCCGAGGGACAGGCGAGGGACGCCCGGCAGTACGACCTCACGATCTGGACGCAGTACGTCCTTGCCGAGGCCGACGGGAACACTCAGCTCATGACGTACATCGAGCAGCGCTTCACCCCGGAGTTCCGCACCGCGTTCGAGGCCTGGAACACAGGCGACCGGGTCGAGCAGGGACCGTTCGCCATGAAGGAGTACGTGCCGCCGGGAACGGCCGAGGCGAAGAAGCTGTCCCAGCACGCCGACAAGAAGTTCGAACAGGCGCTCGCGAGCAACCAGCGCGGCGACGACTACACGCTGCTGACCGTGCTGTTCGCGCTCGTGCTGTTCCTCACCGCGATGTCGCAGCGCGACCTGGTGCCGTGGGTGCGCTGGACGCTGCTGTCGCTGGCGATGGTCGTCGGTGCCGCCGGGATCGTCATCATGCTGACCTTCCCGATCCTGATATGACCCGATCCTGATCTGACGCGACCGGAGGGTGCGCTTCTCCCGTTCCGGTCTCACTCGTTGCGGGTGTCGGCACCCGTGGACCCGCATCCGTTGAGACCGGAGCAGTGGGGGAGGCTATTCGCGGGACCAGTCGCCGGACTTGCCGCCGGACTTCGCGAGCACCTGGATGTCGGTGATCACCGCGCGGTTGTCGACCGCCTTGATCATGTCGTAGAGGGTCAGTGCGGCGACGCTCGCGGCGGTGAGCGCCTCCATCTCGACCCCGGTGACGCCGTTGGTCACGGCGGTCGCAACGATGCGCACGCGGTCGTGACCGGGCTCGAGATCGACGGCGAGCTTCGTGAGCGGCAGCGGGTGACACAGCGGGATCAGGTTCGAGGTCTGCTTGGCGCCCATGATGCCGGCCAGGCGAGCGGTGCCCAGTGCCTCCCCCTTGGGCAGCGTGCCGTCGGCGATCGCGGCCACGACCTCGGGCGTGGTGATGAGCACGGCCTGTGCCTTGGCCTCACGGCGGGTGACCGCCTTCGCGGTCACGTCGACCATGTGCGCCGAGCCGTCGGCGCGCAGGTGGGTGAGCTTCGGCTCGGTCTCAGTCATCGATCCTCCAGTAGTCGACCTCGGCGCCGGCGGGCAGGGAGTCCACCCCGACCGGAAGGTGCACCAGCGCGTTCGCGGTGGCGTACGCGTGCAGCAGGTGGGAGCTCGGCGCGCCGACCTCGATGCTGCCGTCCGGATGCACCGTGCCGCGCCGCACCTGATGCTTCGCGGCCGGCGACGTGACGGCATGTGCGAGCACGCCGCGCTCGGTGCGGCGGTGCGCCGGCAGCCCGGCGAATCCGCGCAGCAGCGGGCGCAGGAACAGTTCGAAGGAGATCAGCGCCGACACGGGGTTGCCCGGAAACGCCAGTACCGGCATCCGTCTCCCGCTCGGCAACGCGGCCGTGCCGAGGCCCTGCGGGCCGCCCGGCTGCATCGCGACGGGCCCGAACTCCACGCCGAGCGGCGCGAGCGCGTCGCGCACGACCTCGAAGGCGCCGGCGCTGACACCGCCGGTCGTCACGACCAGGTCGACATCCGGATGCTGCTCGATCGCGTCCACGACCGCCGCGGCGTCGTCCGGTGCCGACGCGGTCACGGCGGTCGCGTCCCCGGCCGTGACGGCCGCCGCCATCATCGCCGAATTGGAGTCGTAGATCGCACCGCTGTCCGCGACCGGATCGAGACGGATGCCCGGCATCCGCAGCTCGTGTCCGGTGGAGAGCACTGAGTACGCGGACCGGATCCTGCACGCGCACGAGCGGCACGCCCGCGGCCGCGAGCGAGCCGAGCTGCGCCGGTCCCAGCCGGGTGCCGGCGGTCAACAGCGGCGCGCCCTCCTGGATGTCGGTGCCGACGGACCGCACGAAGGTGCCGGCCTTGACAGGCGCACGGAACGCGACGGTCGTGCCCTCCGGGGCGTCGTGCGCACCGCCTCCGATGCCGACGAAGTGCGCGGGGTCGCACTGCTCGATCGGCACCACGGCATCCGCGCCGTCCGGCACGGCGGCGCCGGTCATGACAGGGGAGGCCGTACCAGGAGTGAGCGTGCCGACCGGATCGCCCGCGGCGCTGGTCGGCCCGACCGGCAGGCGCACGGGCTTGTCAACGGATGCCGACGGCGAGATCTGCCGCGCGCACGGCGTAGCCGTCCATCTGAGAGTTCGCGAAGCGGGGGAGCGAGACCGGAGAGGTCACGTCCTCGGCGAGGAGGCGGCCCAGCGGAAAGTTCTCCGGATCGACGGGCCAGATGCCGGAGCGGGCCGGATCAGCCAGCCGCTCAGCGAGCGGTGCGAGCAGCTCCGCCGCCGCGGCGGCGTGCTCGAGGTGCGTGCGCACGGTCATCCGCCCGCGAACGGCGGCAGCACGTCGACGCTCGCCGAGATCGGGGAGGCGGGATCGCGGCGGACGACCCCGTCGACGAGGAACGACCCTGAGCGCAGCACCTTCTCCATCGCAGTGCCGTAGCGCTCCTGCAGGGCGTCGCGCAGCGCGCCGACGGTCGCGCCGGCGTCGAGATCGAGCTGCTCCTGCTCGCAGCCCGCGGCATCTGCCGCCGCCGCGAAGTACCGCACCGTCACCATCGCCATGTCTCCCATGCTACCCGCGATGCGGAATCCAGCATCCGAGTGGTGGAAGGGAATATCCGCCTGACGGACAGCGAAAGCGTACACTGGTACCATGTCTCCGCTCGTCGAGCCGGGTCCGCCGCTGGACCCCGATCGGGTCTCCCGCTACAGCCGTCAGCTCATGCTGCCCGGGTTCGGCGAGAGCGCGCAGCGGCGGCTGCAGAGCGCCCGGGTGCTGGTGATCGGCGCCGGCGGGCTCGGCAGCGCAGTCGTCCCGTCGCTGGCTGCGGCCGGCATCGGCACGATCGGGATCATCGACGACGATGACGTCGAACTGTCCAACCTGCATCGTCAGCTCAGCCACGGCGTCGCCGACATCGGCAGGCCCAAGGTGGACTCGCTCGCAGAGACGGTCGCCGCGATCGACCCGGAATGCCGGGTGATCACCTATTCGATGCGGGTGCGCAGCCCGCAGCTGAATCTGATCATGAACGGCGCCGAGCGGTGGGATCTGCTGATCGACGGCAGCGACAACTTCCCCACCCGCTACCTGACGAACGATGTGTCGGTGCTCGAGAGCATTCCTCTCGTCTGGGGTTCGATCCTGCGGTTCCACGGCCAGGTCGGTGTCTCGTGGCAGGGACACGGCCCGACCTATCGTGATCTGTTCCCCGCACCTCCGCCCGCGGACGAGGCGCTGTCGTGCGAACTGGGCGGAGTGCTGCCGACGCTGTGCACCGCCATCGGTTCGTTCATGGCGACCGAGGCGATCAAGCTGATCACCGGCATCGGCGAGCCGCTGCTCGGCAGGGTGCTGTTCTACGACGCGCTGACAGCGCGCACCCGCGAGATCCCGTACGGCGCATCTGACGACGCTCCTGAGATCACCGAGCTGATCGACTACGACCTGTTCTGCGGAATGCAGGACGACGATGACCTGGCATCCGTCTCGGCTGCCGAGCTGCTCGGTCGCCTCCGTGCCGGCGAGCAGCTGCGCCTGCTGGACGTGCGCGAGCCGCACGAGGCCGACGGCCGCCGCATCGACGGCAGCACGCTGCTGCCCATCGGCGACCTGCGTGGTGGTGCGCAGCCGGATGCCGGAGACGGGACCCTCGTGGTCTACTGCGAGAAGGATCCGCGGTCGCGCAGCGCCGCGCGCATCCTGCTCGAGAGCGGCGTCGACGACGTGGTCTACCTCGCCGGCGGCATCCAGGCCTTCGCTTCTGTCGGCGGCGACACCGTATCCAGCGTGCGGGAGGCACTGTGACTTTCGACCTGATCTCCGAGACCCCCTCGACGAGGCGGCCATCCGGCGGGCCGTCGAGGCCGATGCCAGCGGCGCGGTCGTGATGTTCTGCGGTGTGGTGCGTGATCATGACGGCGGAAGGCCGGTCAGGTCGCTGGACTACCGCGCGCACCCGGACGCGGCGCGCTTCCTCGAGGCGTGCGTCACCCGGATCCGCGAGGAGACGGGGTTCGCGGTGGCGGCATCGCACCGCGTGGGAGACCTGCGCGTCGGCGATGTGGCGCTGTTCGCCGCGGCATCCGCCCCGCACCGTGCCGAGGCGTTCGACGCGTGCGAGCGCCTGGTCGAGATCATCAAGCACGAGGTGCCGATCTGGAAGCGCCAGCACTACGACGACGGCGTCTCGGAGTGGGTCGGGCTCTGACCGGGCCTCAGCCCCCGATGTAGCTCATCTCGATGCGCTTGCGGTGCTCGCGCAGTTCTGGCGTGAGGCTGGAGCGGATCTCGGAGTAGCGGTCCTCGCGGGCACCCAGATGGATGCCATCGCGGTGGACAGCTCGTCATCGGATGCTCCGCCGCGCAGCAGCGCGCGCAGGTCGTGCCCCTCCGAGGCGAACAGGCAGGTGAACAGCCTGCCCTCGGTGGAGATGCGCGCGCGGTTGCAGGTTCCGCAGAAGGCGTTCGTCACGCTGGAGATCAGGCCGATCTCGCCGGTACCGTCGGCGTACCGCCAACGCTTGGCCGTCTCGCCGTGCACCGCCTCGTCGAGTGGCTCGAGCGGGAACACCTCATTGATACGTGCCACGACCTCGGACGACGGCACGACCTCATCGAGCGACCAGCCGTTGGTGTTGCCCACGTCCATGTACTCGATGAACCGCAGCGTGTACGGCGTGCCCTTGAACCGGCGGGCCATGTCGACGATCTCGCCGTCGTTGAGTCCGCGCTTGACGACCATGTTCAGCCGGATCGGCCCGAGGCCCGCCTCGTGTGCGGCATCGATGCCGGTCAGCACACGGTCGACCGGGAACCGCACGTCGTTCATCCTCTGGAACAGCTCGTCGTCGAGGGAGTCCACCGACACGGTCACCCTGGTGAGGCCGGCAGCCTTCAGCGCCGCAGCCTTGACCGCCAGTGCGGAACCGTTCGTGGTCAAGGCGATGTCGAGCGGGTCGCCTTCGGGCGTGCGCAGCTCGGCGAGCTGCGCGATGAGCTCCTCGATGCCGCCGGCGCAGCAGCGGCTCGCCCCCGGTGAGGCGGATCTTGTGCACGCCATGGGCCGCGGAGATCCTTGCGATGCGGGTGATCTCCTCGAAAGAGAGCAGTTCATTCCGATCGAGGAATGCGTAGTCGCGACCGAATACTTCTTTGGGCATGCAGTACACGCAGCGGAAGTTGCAGCGGTCGGTGACCGAGATCCGCAGGTCGCGCAGCGGGCGGCGGAAGCGGTCGGTGAGGGCGATGGGCATGCCGGTGGACGGCAGCCTCGCGGCGCCGCTCGGCCCGTCGATGCGCGTGATCGTCATCCGTCACCCCCTTACGGATCGCAACGGTAGCACCGCTTGGTGGATGTCGGATGCGCCGGCGGCCGGATCTTCTCCGCCGGGCGGGTCAGGCCCGGCGCACCGAGACGTCGTCGGGATGCACGGTGAAGCGCAGACGCACTCCCGGGGCGACGCCGGCGGCGACGGCCACGGTTGACGGGCAGTCCACCGCGATCTCCGGATGCTCCACGGTGCGCAGCCGCATGCCGCCGGGCAACGGTTCGAGCGTCACGACGGTGCCCTCCCACGCGTTCGAACCGACGGATGCTGCGGATGCCGGGGCATCGGCTCGCTGTATCCGTACGGAGCCAGGCGCGAACGCGACGGTCCCGGCGGCTCCCGTCGGCACGGCATCGCCGATGCCGCACCAGAGGATGTCATCACCGCGAACTGTGTCGTCCGCGGAACCGTCTCCCGACACCAGGTTCACCCCGGCCAGCGCGGCGACGAACGTCGACCGAGGATGCCCCAGCACCTCCGTGGTCGGGCCCTCCTGCACGATCCGGCCGTCGTGCACGATCGCGGTCCGCGCGGCGAGCACGACCGCGTCGAGCGGGTCGTGCGTGACCAGGACCAGCGGGATGCCGGCGCTGTCGCGCTGCTCGGCCACCAGCCGTCGCGCCTGGGAAGCGGTCTCGACGTCGAGCGCGGCGAACGGCTCGTCGAGCAGCAGCGCGTCCGGTCGCGCTGCGAGCGCCCGCGCCAGCGCGACGCGCTGCTGCTGCCCACCGGAGAGCTGCGCGGGCCGGTGCGGGGCGAGGTCGCCGAGGCCGACCCGATCGAGCCAGCCCTTCGCATCCCGGCGCGCTGCCGCGGAAGACACCCCTTGGGCGCGTGGACCGAACGCGACGTTCTCGAGGGCGGACAGATGCGGGAAGAGCAGCGCGCGCTGGCCGAGCAGGCCGACGCGGCGCTGTGCCGGCGGCACGTGCACGGCGCGGCCGCCGGCAGCCGTGTCGTCGAGCATCCGTCCGTCGAGCGCGATGCGCCCGTCGTCGATCGGCAGGTGCCCGGCGAGCGCGGCGAGCAGCGTGGACTTGCCGGAGCCGTTGGGTCCGAGCACGGCGAGCACCTCGCCGGGCGCAGCATCCAGCGCCATGTCCACGTGGAACACGCCGGCACGTGCCCGAAAGTCGGCGGAGAGCGTCATCGAGCGCCTCCGACCCGCGCCGAGCGAACCAGGCGCCGCCGACGGAACCACGTGCCGTCGAGTGAACCACCTGCGGACGTCGATACCTCGTGCACTCGTCGGGTGCTCTCGGCCTGCGAAGCGGGCGGGCGAGATTCTGCCGTGAGCGTCATCGCACCGCATCCGCTCGCCAGCCGCGCATCAGCACGAGCACCGCGATCGCGACCAGGATGAGCATCAGTGAGAGGGCGATCGCGGTGTCCTCCCCGACGCCCGCGCCGTTGAACGCCGTGTAGATCGCGAGCGGCATGGTGCGCGTGACCCCGCGGCGTTGCCGGCGAACAGGGCGGTCGCCCCGAACTCGCCGAGTGCCCGGGCGAAGCACAGCACCGTGCCCGCGATGAGGCCGGGGGCGACCAGCGGCAGGGTCACCCGGCGGAACACCGTGAACTGCCGAGCGCCGAGCGTCGCCGCCACCAGTTCGTGCGCGTCGCCGCCGGTGCGCAGGGAGCCTTCGACCGAGATCACCAGGAACGGCATCGCGACGAACGTCTGCGCGATCACGACGGCGGCGGTCGTGAACGGGATGCGGATGCCGATCTCGCCGAGCAGATCGCCGAGCACGCTCTGCCGCCCGAGCAGGGAGAGCAGCGCGATGCCGCCCACGAGCGGCGGGAGCACGAGCGGCAGGGTGGTCAGGGTGCGCAGCACCGCGGCCAGCCAACCCGGAGCCCTGGCGATGAGGATCGCGAGCGGCACGCCGAGCAGCAGGCACAGCGCAGTCGCGATCGCCGCCGTCGAGAGCGACAGGACGAGCGCCTGCAGCGCGGCATCCGACGTGATCGCCGCCGGCACGCCCGCCCAGTCGAGCCGGGTGAGGAGGGCTACGAAGGGCAGCACCAGCAACGCCGTGCCCAGTGTCGCAGGCACGATCAGCCACACGGGAAGCCGTCGGCCGGCCCCGAAATCAACCGGGTTAATCGGGCCATCGACCGTGCTCATGACGCCTCGCCTCCGAACGTCGCGCGTCCCACGGGACCCTCGAGGCGGGCGGACAGGGACCGGCCAGGGCCGGCCTCGCGCCGGGCTGCCAGCCGAGCCGGGCTCCGGCGTGCGGTGAGAGCACTCACGGCGCCTCGAATCCGAACTCCGCGAGCACTGCGCGGCCCTTCGCGCCGGTGATGAAGTCCACGAACGCAGCGGCCGCCTCGGGGTTCGGGGCATCCTTCAGCGCAGCGATCGGGTACACGTTCGTCGCGGCATCCGCCCCGTCGATCGGGGTGCCCTGCACCGCCGGAGCCGGCGGCCTTGACGTCGGTCACGTACACGAGCCCGGCATCCGCCTCGCCGCTGGAGACCTTGGTGAGCACGGCGGTGACGTTCTGCTCCTCGCTGGCCGGCGTGAGGGTCACGCCGGCGTTCTTCAGCAGCGTCTGAGAGGCAGTGCCGCAGGGCACCTCGGGTGCGCACAGCACGACCGTGAGGTCCTCCGCCGTCAGCGACGCCAGATCGGTGATCCCCTTCGGGTTGCCCGGCGCCGTCACGATCTGCATGACGTTGGCGGCGAAGTCCACCGGGTCGGCGGCGAGCCCGGCATCCGTGACCTTCGCCATGTTCTTCTCGTCCGCCGAGGCGAAGACGTCGGCCGGCGCCCCGCCGATCAGCTGGGTGGCGAGCACCGACGAGCCGTCGTAGCTGATCGGCTTGACGGTGACGTCGGGGTGCTCCGCGGAGAACTCCTTCGCGAGCTCGTCGAAGGCGCCGGAGAGGGATGCCGCGGCGTAGACCGTCAGGTCGCCGGAGAGCGCATCGGCCGACGAGGACGGCGCCGCGGGCGCCGGGCCGGAGCAGCCTGCGAGCAGCAGGACGGCGGTCACGGCGATGGCGAGGATGCCGCTTCGGCGGGTGTTCACGGGGTCTCCTTGCTGGTGGCTTCGATGATGACGGTGGTGGCCTTGACGATCGCGACGCCGCGATCCCCGACCTCGAGGTGCAGGTCGCGCGCCGCCTCGGATGACATCAGCGACACCACCCGGAACGGTCCGCACTGCAGTTCGACCTGGGCCATCAACCCCTCGATCTCGACGCGGGTGACCAGGCCGACGAACCGGTTGCGGGCGCTGAGCTGCCGATCGCCGTCTTCGCTCACCCCGGCGGCGAGTACCTGCGCGTGCGCGGCCAGTTCGTCGCCCGGCACGACCTGCCGCCCTGCGGCGTCGTGCGACACCGTGAGCAGCCCGTCGCGCACCCAACGCCTCACGGTGTCGTCGCTCACTCCGAGAAGTGTCGCCGCCTCAGCGATCCGAAAATGCGTCATGAGAGCGACTCTATCTCCGCAGATGCGGAAGCGCAAAGACGAATATCGCATCGCGGTATTCGCCTTTCAAAATCGCTGGACGAGAGCGGAAACAATTGTTATGCTCATCACGCCGTCGCGCTCACGAATTGCGCCCGGCGAGAAGCACAACCTAGCGGTTCGACGTATATCTCGTGGAACGATCCGATCCGGATCCGACCCGATAAGCCGTATCACTGCGACGACAGCAAGGGAGCTCTCCGTGCACAGCACCGCTATATCCGATTCCGCCACTCAGGCCACGCCGGCGGAATACCTCGCCGCCGCGGTCCGCATAGCCGTGGACAACGTCCGCAACGAGGGCGGCCCGTTCGGCGCCATAGTCGTCACGGCAGATGGACAGGTCTTCGAAGGCGTCAACCGGGTGACCGCCAACCTCGATCCCTCAGCGCACGCCGAGGTCACCGCGATACGCAACGCCTGCCAGGGGCTCGGCACCTTCGACCTCTCCGGAGCCACGCTCTACACGAGCTGCGAGCCCTGCCCGATGTGCCTCGCGACGTCGCTGTGGGCCCGGATCGACAAGGTCTACTTCGCCGCGAACCGCGACGACGCGGCAGACGCCGGCTTCGACGACGCGGTGTTCTACCGCTACTTCGAGGGCGACGACGCCGACCGCGAGATCATGCCGGTCGCCGACATCGCCCTGCCGGCGGAGGAGCGCGTCGCGCCTTTCACCGAGTGGAGCCTCACCACCACCCGCGTCGAGTACTGACGCGTCACCGCACCACCACAACCACCCGCGTCGAGTACTGACGCGTCATCGAAACGTACTGACCCTGGAGCCGAAGATGTCTTCACAACGCCCTGCTTCCGCACGCCCATCCGCCCCCGACACGTCATCGAACGCCGTAGCCGCAGGCGGCGCGACGGGCCTGTTCACCCGCAGCGATGAGGAGCTGCCGCCCCTCTCGACAGGGGCGACCACGACCGTCGAGGGGGAGCCGAAGAACGCCTTCGACCGCTTCTTCGAGATCACCCGCCGCGGCTCCACGCTGGGGCGTGAGATCCGCCGGTGGCATCGTCACCTTCGTGACGATGGCCTACATCGTGATCCTCAACCCGCTGATCCTCGGCGGCGTCGACGACGTCGCCGGGAACGCGCTCGACGCGGCGCAGATCGGCGCGGCGACCGGCCTCACCGCCGGCGTCATGACGATCCTGTTCGGCGTCATCGCCCGACTGCCGTTCGCGCTCGCCGCCGGCCTCGGCATCAACTCCTTCCTGGCCGTGTCCGTCGTCGGACAGGTCACCTGGCAGGAGGCCATGGGCCTGGTGGTGATCAACGGCATCCTGATCGTGATCTTCGGTGCCACCGGCATCCGGACCGCGATCTTCAAGGCCGTGCCGCAGGCGCTGAAGGCCGCGATCACGGTCGGCATCGGCCTGTTCATCGCGTTCATCGGCTTCGTGGACTCGGGCTTCGTGAACCGCACCGAGGCCGGGCCCCCGGTGCAGCTCGGCGCGGACGGCTCGATCACCTCGGTTCCGACCCTCATCTTCCTGCTCGGCCTGGTGCTCATCGGCATCCTCGTCGCGCGGAAGGTGCCCGGCGGCATCCTGATCGGCATCGTGGTGACCACAGTCGTGGCGCTGATCGCGCAGTCCGTGCTCAAGCTCGGTCCCTCCTTCGAGGACCCGAACGGCTGGCACATGACCATCCCCGAGCTGCCGGCCTCGTGGATCACCGTCCCCGACTTCGGCCTGATCGGTCAGTTCGACCTGTTCGGATCCTTCGGCCGCGTCGGCGTGCTGTCCGCGACGATGCTGGTGTTCACCCTGGTGTTCTCGAACTTCTTCGACGCGATGGGCACCATGACGGGCCTGGCCAAGAACGCCGGCCTGGCGTACAAGGACGGCACGTTCCCGCGCCTGCGTTCGGCCTTCGTCGTCGAGGGCTTCGGCGCGGTCGCCGGCGGCATGACCTCGACGTCGTCGAACACGGTCTACGTGGACAGCGCCTCGGGCATCGGTGAGGGAGCGCGCTCCGGTGTCGCCTCGCTCGTGGTCGGCGTGCTGTTCCTGCTGTCGATGTTCCTCACCCCGCTCACGCTGGTGGTGCCGATCGAGGTCGGCTCGGCGGCGCTGGTCGTCGTCGGCGCGATGATGATGGCGCAGATCCGCGAGATCAAGTTCGACAAGTTCGCCGTCGCGCTGCCGGCGTTCCTCACGATCGTCACGATGCCGCTGACCTACTCGATCGCCAACGGCATCGGCATCGGCTTCATCTCGTGGGCACTGGTGAACGCGTTCTCGGGCCGCGCCCGCAAGGTGCACTGGCTGATGTGGGTGGTGGCGGCGGGCTTCGCCCTGTACTTCGTCCGGGGCCCGATCGAGGCGCTGCTGGGGAATTAGCGGATATCACGTATGAGGCCCGCTCCCGAAAAAGGGGCGGGCCTTATTCGTGTCCACATTCTGCGGAAAGAAGAAATGCAGATATCCCGCAATGAATTCACCGCTGGATGAGCCGGAATGGGATTTCAGGCGGATGCCGCCGGCGCGGACTCCTCAATCAGCTGAAGAATTCTGGCGGCGACGCTGACAGCGATGACCGCCGGCTGCTTTCCTGACACCTCGGGAATGCCGATCGGCGTGGTGACCCGTTCCAGGTCCTCGGGCGAGTGTCCCGCCTCGTCGAGCTTCTTGCGGAACCGGGCCCACTTCGACGCCGAGCCGATCAGCCCGATCGTCGCAGGGGCATCCGATCGCAGCGCCTGATCGACGATGGCGAGGTCCTCGACGTGATCGTGCGTCATCACCAGCACATGCGACCCGGCCGGCAGCTGCGCGAGGGCGGCCTCAGGAACGGGGGAGTGGTGCACCTGCACGCGGGCGACTGCACCGCTGCGCACGGGCTCGAGGCGCGCGGCATCCAGCATCTCCGCGCGCGAGTCGACCAGGTGCAGGTCGATCTCGTGCCGGGACAGGATGCGGGCCAGCTCGACGCCGACGTGCCCCAGGCCGAAGACGGCGACCGAGGGCACGACGCGGACGGGTTCCAGCATGATGGTCACCTCTCCTCCGCAGCACTGCACGCCGTACTCGGTCGTCGCCTTGTCGCTCAGCGTGAGCGTGAGCAGTTCGGGCTCGGCGGAGCCGGCGGCCAGCATCGCGCGGGCTCGGTCGGCGGCGGTCGCCTCCAGGTTCCCGCCGCCGATCGTGCCGAACATCCGCTCCGGAGAGACGACCATCTTCGCGCCGCCGTTGCGTGGCGCGTGCCCGCGCACCATGGCGAGCGTGACGATGACCGCCGGGATGCGGTCCTCGCGCAGCTCGCGCAGGGCGTCCAGCCAGTCCATGATGGGCTTCCTCTTCCGGTCGGGTCGCAGTCTGTCCCGCTATGCGCGCGTCAGAGCGGGAGCAACTGCGACCTGAGCGTCGGTGGCCGTGGCCGAGTCGTCGTCGGATGCCGCGGACGCGGCGGCCTGCGCGGCCTCGACCGCCCAGAACACCGCCTCGGGGGTCGCCGGCGAGCCCAACTCGACCGAGTGGCCGACGGGACCGAAGGCTGCCACGGCGTCACGGATCGCCTCGCGGGCGCTGAACGCGAGCATGAACGGCGGCTCGCCGACGGCCTTCGAGCCGTATACGGCGCCCTCCTCCCTGGCGTTCTCGAACAGGCGCACGTGGAACTCCTCGGGCATCTCCGAGAAGCTGGGCAGCTTGTACGTCGATGCGGACTGGGTCTGCAGGCGGCCGCGGTTCGGGCCGGAGCTCTCGTCCCAGCGCAGCTCCTCCAGGGTGAGCCAGCCCACGCCCTGCACATAGGCGCCCTCGATCTGTCCGATGTCGAGCATCGGCGAGAGCGAGTCGCCCACGTCGTGCACGATGTCGACCCTGCGCACCCGGTAGGCACCGGTGAACTCGTCGACCTCCACCTCAGTGGCCGCCGCGCCGTACGCGAAGTACTTGAACGGGGAGCCCTGCATGATCTCCGGGTTCCAGTGCAGGCCCTCCGTGCGGTAGTACCCGGCCGCGAAGAGCTGCACCCGCTGGAAGTACGCCGCCTTGACGACCTCTGCCCAGGAGACGCGGTTCACCGGTGCGCCGAGAGCGGTCGCGAAGCCGCCGCCGAAGCGGACGTCCCGCTCGTCGACGCCGAGCATGCGTCCGGCGACCTTCGCGAGCCGCTCGCGGATCTGCTCGCACGCGTTCTTCACCGCGCCGCCGTTGAGGTCGGCGCCGGAGGATGCCGCCGTGGCGGAGGTGTTCGGCACCTTGTCGGTGCGGGTCGGGGCGAGGCGCACCTGGTGCAGCTCGACCCCGAGCGCGGTCGCCGCGACCTGCAGCATCTTCGTGTGCAGACCCTGGCCCATCTCGGTGCCGCCGTGATTGACGAGGATCGAGCCGTCCTTGTAGACGTGCACGAGGGCGCCCGCCTGGTTGAAGGCGGCGAAGTTGAACGAGATCCCGAACTTGATCGGCGTCATCGACAGGGCACGCTTCACGTGCGGGCTCGAGGCATTGAACGAGCGGATCTCGTCGCGGCGCGCTGCCACATCCGCCTCATCCGAGAGCTGGCCCCAGATGGTCTCCAGGCGGTCGGCGTCCTTGATGAGCTGGCCGTAGGGGGTGCTCTGGCCGGGCTTGTAGAAGTTGCGCCGGCGCAGTTCGAGCGGATCGATGCCGAGGGTCGGCGCGACCCGGCCCAGGATGTCCTCGATGAGGAAGACGCCCTGCGGGCCGCCGAAGCCGCGGTACGCGGTGTTGGAGGTCTTGTTCGTCTTCACGATCTGCCCGTAGGCGTGCACGTTCGGGATCCAGTAGGAGTTGTCCAGGTGGCAGAGCGCGCGGCCCAGCACCGGCTCCGACAGGTCGATCGACCATCCGCCGTCGCAGGTCAGTGTCGTGTCGAGGGCCTGCAGCAGGCCGTTCTCGTCGAAGCCGACCTTCCACGCGATGTGGAAGGGGTGCCGCTTGCCGGTCATCGTGATGTCCTGCGTGCGGTTCAGGCGCAGTCGCACCGGGCGTCCGGTGAGCTTCGCGCCCAGTGCCGCGATCGCGGCGAACCCGTGCGGCTGCATCTCCTTGCCGCCGAAGCCGCCGCCCATGCGCAGGCACTGCACGGTGATCTCGTTAGCCGGGATCCCGAGCACGTGCGACACCAGATCCTGCGTCTCGGTGGGGTGCTGGGTCGAGCACTGGATGAAGTACTGCCCCTCGGAGTCGCGGACGGCGAACGAGGCGTGCGTCTCGAGATAGAAGTGCTCCTGGCCGCCGAACTCGGTCACGCCCTCGAAGACGTGCGCGGATGCGGCGAGACCGGCGGCCGCGTCGCCGCGCTGCACGGTGCGCGGAGTGCCCTGGAAGGACTGCGCCTCGAGGGCATCCTGCACGGTGATCAGCGAGGGCAGCGGCTCGTACTCGACGGTGACGGCCGCCGCGCCGAGGCGTGCGGCCTCCTGCGTCTCGCCCAGCACCCACACCAGCGCATGGCCGTAGAACATGGCCTCGCTCGGGAACAGCGGCTCATCATTGCGGATGCCGGCGTCGTTCAGTCCTGGCACATCGTCGGCGGTCAGCACGCGGACGACGCCCGGCACGTCGTAGGCGCCGGAGACGTCGACCGTGACGCGCGCATGCGCGTTCGTCGACTGCACGGGCCAGGCGGTCAGCACGCCGGCGGTCTGCTCGGCGATGTCGTCGGTGTACATCGCCGCTCCCGTGACATGCAGGGCGGCGCTCTCGTGTGCGGCCCTGCGGCCGACGACGGGGTTCTCGGGGCGGTCGGCGAGAGTGCTCATGCCGACACCTCCTTCGACTGGATGACGGTCTGGCTGTAGAACTTCAGGAGTGCGGTGCCCAGCATGTGGGACCGGTAGTCGGAGCTGGCGCGGTGGTCGGACATCGGGGTTCCTCTCCCTGCAGCAGGGCCGATGCCGCCTTCACCGTGGTGAGGTCCCACGGTCGGCCGATGAGGGCCTGCTCGGTGGCGTAGGCGCGGATCGGCGTTGCGGCGACGCCGCCGAGTCCGATCCGTGCCGCGGTGACGACGCCGCCGTCGATGTCGAGGGCGAAGCCGATCGCGACCGACGAGATGTCGTCGAAGCGGCGCTTCGCGATCTTGTGGAAGGCGGTGGCCTGCGCGAGCGGTAGCGGGATGCGCACGGCGGTGATCAGTTCGTCCTTCGCGCGCACCGTCTGCCGGTAGCCGGTGAAGTACTCGGCGAGGTCGACCTCGCGCTCCGAAACCGCACCACCGCGCCGAGACTGGGTGCTACGCCCCCGTCTCGGCGCGGGCTTGCAGTCTCGAGAGTGGGGACGCGGATGCCAGTACGAGGCGCGCGCCGAGGGCCAGCAGCGCCGGCGGGGTGTCGCCGATCGGAGATCCGGTGCCGAGGTTGCCGCCGATGGTGCCGCGGTTGCGGATCAGGCGCGAGGCGAACTGCGGGAACAGCTTCGCCAGCAGGGGGATGCGTCCGTTCAGCCGGCGCTCCACCTCGGACAGCGGCAGGGCGGCGCCGATCTCGATGTACTCGGCGGTCTCGGTGAGGCCGCGCAGCTCGTCGAGCTGGTCGATCGCGACGACGAAGGGTGCGCGGCTGCCGCGGATGTTCACCTCGACGCCCCAGTCGGTGGATCCGGCGACGACGAGCGCGCTGGGCTCGTCATGCAGCACCTGCAGGGTCTCGGCGAGGGAAGAGGGGCGCAGGAAGCGGGCGCCGTCGATCAGGGCGTCGGTCGCGACGGGTGCGGGGGCGGGCGCCGCGAGGCGCTGCAGCAGCGGGTCGTCCGCCTCGGGGGAGCCCAGCGAGTAGGCGGCGTCCCGGATCGGGCGGTAGCCGGTGCAGCGGCACAGGTTGCCGCTCAGCGCGTGCAGGTCGAAGCCGTTCGGGCCGTGCTCGGCGTCGTGGACCGGGCAGTCGCCATCGCTGGGTCCCTGAGCCTGTCGAAGGGGGTGCGATCGGCGCGGTAGTACTCGCCGGCCATCGAGCAGGCGAAGCCGGGGGTGCAGTAGCCGCACTGCGAGCCGCCCGCCTCAGCGAGCTTCTCCTGCACCGGGTGCAGATCCTCGACGGTGCCGAGACCCTCGGCGGTGACGATCTCCTGGCCGTCCAGCGCGTAGACCGGCACGAGGCAGGCGTTCACCGGAGTCCAAGTGGTGCCGCCCGCGGCATCCGGAGTCGCGAGCAGCATCGCGCACGCGCCGCACTCGCCCTCGGCGCAGCCCTCCTTGCTTCCGGACAGGCCCGTGTCGCGCAGCCAGTCCAGCGCCGTCGCATGCGT
This sequence comes from Microbacterium sp. KUDC0406, assembly GCF_021582875.1. NCBI lineage: Bacteria > Bacillati > Actinomycetota > Actinomycetes > Micrococcales > Microbacteriaceae > Microbacterium > Microbacterium sp. KUDC0406. The sequence goes on from NZ_CP091138.1 coordinate 3,187,334, forward strand.
CGCGACCCCGTCGAGAGGGCGGGGGCGCCCGTTGACGGTCACGGCGGGAACGGTGACAGCGATGTCAGTCATTCTGTGTCTCCTCAGGTCCTGCGCCGAAGCGCTCTGGCGGCACGTCCACACGTGCCATCTGGAGATCCCGAGGTCCCGCTCCGGCGGGCTGATCAGACGGCGCGCGCGGATGCGGTGAGTCTACGCCGCTTCGGCGCAGTGGGGGCGGCCTCGGAATCGTGGGGATTCCGGGCCTGCTCAGGCGCCGTGTGCGTACCAGTTGCCCCACGCGAAGGGGCGCTCGGAGGAGGGGGCTGCGGCATCGATGCGCGGCATGACTCTCCCTCTCTTCGTCGAGTTCCAGGATATGGAAGGTCAGTTCTGACCAATGGACATCGTAAGCGGAGGGATGCGCGCCGGTCAACCCTCCCGTGCTCAGTCGAGAAGGGCCGTCACGATCTCGTCGGTGCGGCGCAGCGCCATCGCGCGCGCACGTTCCGCCGGCATCCGTCCGGGTTCGTCGAGCACCGCAACGGCGAGACCGTCGCTCAGCGCGAGCAGCTCGGCTGCTGCGTCGTCGATCGCTGCCGCCGTCGCCTGCGGCGCGGCGGCGGCGAGCCGGCCGGCAAGACCGCGCTGGATGCCGGACCAGAGCTGCTCGTACCGGGCGCGCACCTCGTCGTCGGCGACGGCCTGCGCGGCGAAGGCCAGCCAGACTCTGCTGACCCTGCTCTCGCGGTCGGCCGGCACGAGCAGTGCCACGGTCTCGCGCAGGCGCTCGGCCGGATCATCCGCCACGACGGCGTGCCGGTGCGCGTCGTCGGCGACGCCGCCGATACGGTCCATCGCGGCCAGCAGCATGGCGCTCTTGGTGGGGAACCAGTGCTGCACGGTGCCGATCGCGACGCCTGCTCTGGCGGCGACCGCGCGGACGCTGAGGCCGCCCATGCCGTCGTCGGCGATCACGTCGACGACGTGATCGAGCAGGCTCTCGCGGGACATCCTCCGATGCTACCGACGGAGCTCGTGCGCGCTCTGCACGCGCCTGGCGATGGCACCGGCCCAGCGGACCGCGTCGTCGAGCGGCTCCGGCCCGTCGTCGCGGCCGCTGATCACGGCGATGCCGAGCAGCAGCACGCCGAATCCGAGAAGCCCGAACTGCGCCAGGTCGACGGCCGTGATGGCGACGAACCGTGCGAAGCCACCGTCGCCCAGATCGAGGTGCACGAACCGCATCGCGCCGCCCACCGCCGCCGCGACGACGCCTCCGATCGCGAGCGGGATGCGGGGGACCGTGCGTCCTCCTCCGATGAGCGCGGCGACCAGCAGCAGCAGGATGCCGGCGACGACCAGCGCGAATCGCACCAGGCTCGCGCCCTCGAGTCGCTCGAGTCCCTCCGTCATGTCGGACACCCCGATCCAGCTCACTCGCGATCCGATCAGCTCCGCGACCGAGCCGCACCCGGCGAGGGCGGCGCCAATCATGCCGAGCCAGGCCGGGCCCGCGGCTCGCCGCCGGTGCAAGAACAGCAGCACCAGTGCGGCGAACGGCGCCAGCATCCCGACCAGTTCGATCAGTTTCGACATCCACGCCTCCATACGAGTGTATGAGAGTAAGCATACAGGTGTATGACGAACTGTCAACGGTTGATATGCGGGACGGCGCGCGTTAAACTTGAGTCGTCTTAACTCAACTTTGATAAGGAGTCTCCTCAGGAGGAACGAATGACCAACCCCAGTCAGCAGCAAGAAGAGCAGCAGAGCGCGCTCGAGCAGTTCGGCATCAACCTCACCGATCGCGCCCGGCAGGGCAAGCTCGACCCCGTCATCGGACGTGACGGTGAGATCCGTCGCGTGAGCCAGGTGCTCACCCGTCGCACCAAGAACAACCCGGTGCTCATCGGAGAGCCCGGCGTCGGCAAGACCGCCGTCGTCGAGGGCCTCGCCCAGCGCATCGTCGCGGGCGACGTCGCCGAGTCACTCAAGGACAAGGAGCTGATCAGCCTCGACATCTCCGCCCTCGTCGCCGGCGCCATGTACCGCGGCCAGTTCGAGGAGCGCCTGAAGAGCGTGCTCAAGGAGATCACCGAGTCCGACGGCAAGGTCATCACCTTCATCGACGAGCTGCACGTGCTGATGGGCGCCGGCGGCGGCGAGGGGTCGGTCGCGGCCTCCAACATGCTCAAGCCCATGCTCGCCCGCGGCGAGCTGCGCATGATCGGCGCCACCACGCTCAACGAGTACCGCGAGTTCATCGAGAAGGATGCCGCTCTCGAGCGGCGCTTCCAGCAGGTGTACGTCGGCGAGCCGAGTGTCGAGGACACCATCGCGATCCTGCGCGGACTGAAGGGCCGCTACGAGGCGCACCACGGCGTGACGATCGCCGACAGCGCGCTCGTCGCCGCCGCGGCGCTCTCGAACCGCTACCTGCCCAGCCGCCAGCTGCCCGACAAGGCCATCGACCTCATCGACGAGGCCATGTCGCGGCTGAAGATGGAGATCGACTCCTCCCCGGTCGAGATCGACGAGCTCAAGCGCCAGGTCGATCGGATGAAGCTCGAGGAGCTCGCCCTGAAGAAGGAGAAGGACGACGCCTCCAAAGAGCGCCTGGCCACGCTGCGCGAGCAGCTCGGCGACCTCGAGAAGGAGCTCGCCGTGCTGCAGGAGCGCTGGTCGCGAGAGCGTCAGGGCCTGAACCGCGTGGGCGAGCTGAAGAAGCAGCTCGACGACGCGGTGACCCAGCGTGACCTCGCCATGCGCAACGCCGACTACACCAAGGCGTCCAAGCTCGAGTACGAGACCATCAAGCGCCTGGAACGCGACATCGCCGAGGCCGAGGCGGCCGAGCAGGCCGTGTCGAGCGAGGGCCGCATGGTCAACGAGCAGGTCACCGACGAGGACATCGCCGGCGTGATCGCCGCGTGGACCGGCATCCCGGTCGGCCGGCTGATGCAGGGCGAGAGCGAGAAGCTGCTGCACCTCGAGAACGAGCTGGGCCGACGGCTGATCGGGCAGAAGGACGCCGTTCGCGCGGTCTCCGACGCCGTGCGCCGCTCGCGCGCCGGCATCAGCGATCCGGGTCGCCCCACCGGATCGTTCCTGTTCCTCGGCCCCACCGGCGTCGGAAAGACCGAGCTGGCCAAGGCGCTCGCCGAGTTCCTCTTCGATGACGAGCACGCCATGGTGCGCATCGACATGTCGGAGTACGGCGAGAAGCACTCCGTCTCGCGACTGGTCGGCGCCCCTCCCGGGTACGTCGGCTACGAGCAGGGCGGCCAGCTCACCGAGGCCGTGCGGCGGCGCCCGTACAGCGTGGTGCTGCTCGACGAGGTCGAGAAGGCGCATCCCGAGGTTTTCGACGTGCTGCTGCAGGTGCTCGACGACGGCCGGCTCACAGACGGCCAGGGCCGCACGGTGGACTTCTCCAACGTCATCCTGATCCTCACGTCGAACATCGGATCCCCCATCCTCATCGACCCGACGCTGCCCGACGAGGTCAAGCGCGAGCAGGTGATGGCGCTGGTGCGGCAGTCGTTCCGCCCCGAGTTCCTGAACCGCCTCGACGACATCGTGATGTTCCAGGCTCTCAGTGAGGACGATCTCGCGCAGATCGTGTCGCTGTCCGTCGACCAGCTGCAGAAGCGGCTGCATGAGCGTCGCCTCTCGCTCGCCGTCACGCCGGATGCCCGGTCGTGGCTGGCCGAGCGAGGTTACGACCCGGTGTTCGGCGCCCGGCCGCTGCGTCGCCTCATCCAGACCGAGGTGCAGAACCGCCTCGCCACCGCACTGCTGTCGGGCAACGTGCACGACGGTGACACGGTGCGGGTGGATGTCGCGGCCGACGGATCGGGCCTGGTGCTCACCAGCGCCGCGGCCTGAAACTCTCGTCGTCGAGACCCCGCCTGGACAACGTGACTCAGGCGGGGTCTCGGCATGCCGTCTCGCATCATGGAAATTCTCATCCGGATTTCGGAAAAAGTCTTGACCTGACGCCGAGCATCGGCCATCATCGGAGATGCCTTCAGAGCCGAAGGACCTGGATCAGCAGACAGGCGAACTGAGCTGGCTCGACAAGGAGCCGCGCCTGGCTCCGCCGATCCGACGATGGAGCCACCGCATGTCCGCACCGCAGCACACCACCTGGCTGAAGAACCCGCTCGGGATCCACACCGGCGACACCGCAGACGCCCGCGGAGGCGTCGTCATCGCCGGTGACCGCGTGCTCGAGAGCGTCCCGTTCGGGGGCGAGCCGTCGCAGCCGGTCGACGAGACCTTCGACGCCTCCCGGCACGTGATCATCCCCGGTCTGATCAACACGCACCACCACTTCTACCAGACCCTCACCAGGGCCTGGCGGCCCGTCGTCAGCGCAGAGCTGTTCCCCTGGCTGAAGGGGCTGTACGCAGTCTGGGCCGGGCTGACCCCGCGTGATCTCGAGCTCGCGACCACCGCCGCGCTCGCCGAGCTGCTGCTCTCCGGATGCACGACCGCCGCCGACCACCACTACCTGTTCCCGAACGGGCTGGAGGAGGGAATCGACGTCCAGGTCGACGTCGTGCGCCGGCTCGGCATGCGGGCCACGCTGACCCGCGGCTCGATGTCTCTGGGTGAGAAGGACGGCGGGCTGCCGCCGCAGAGCACCGTGCAGGACGCCGACACGATCCTCGCCGACAGTGAGCGGCTCATCGAGGCCTACCACGAGCGCGGTGACGGTGCCCGCGTGCAGATCGGCCTGGCCCCCTGCTCGCCGTTCTCGGTCACCACGGGGGTGATGCGCGACACCGCCGCCCTCGCGGAGCAGCTGGACGTCCGGCTGCACACCCACCTCGCCGAGACGCTCGACGAGGAGGACTTCTGCCGGGAGATGTTCGGCCTGCGCACGGTCGACTACCTGGAGAGCGTCGGCTGGCTCTCGGACCGCACCTGGCTCGCGCACGGCATCCACTTCGACGATGCGGAGATCGCTCGCCTCGGTGCGGCCGGCACCGCGGTGTCGCACTGCGCCACCTCGAACATGCGCCTGGCATCCGGCATCGCCAGGGCCGTCGAGCTCGAGCAGGCCGGCGCCCCGGTGGGACTCGGGGTCGACGGGTCAGCCTCCAACGACGGATCGAACATGATCCAGGAGGTGCGCCAGGCGCTCTACCTGCAGCGGCTGCGCTACGGCGCGGCATCCGTCACACCGGAACGCGCGCTGGACTGGGCCACCGCGGGCTCGGCCCGCGCTCTCGGTCGTCCCGACCTCGGAGTGCTCGCCCCGGGCCGGCAGGCCGATCTGGCCATGTTCACGCTCGATGAGCTGCGGTTCTCGGGCAGCCACGATCCGGTCGCCGCGCTGCTGCTCTGCGGCGCGGAGCGAGCCGACCGTGTCATGATCGGCGGCACCTGGCGCGTGCTCGACGGGCAGATCGTCGGGCTGGATGTGCCGCAGCTGATCGCCCACCACAGCGAGGCGGCCCGGAGCCTTCTCGCCCGCCACTCTTGACCACCCCGAATCCACCACACAACGAAACCACCCACACACGACGAAGAGGTCGAAGAATGTCGAAGAGGACGAAGACGGTCGCCGCGCGACCGGAGGACGAGCGCCTGCCGATCGGGCCGACCATCGGCTACGGCATCCAGCACGTGCTGACGATGTACGGCGGCATCATCGCCCCGCCGCTGATCATCGGGCAGATAGCGGGCCTGTCGCAGGGCGAGATCGGCGTGCTCATCGCCGCGTGCCTGTTCATGGGCGGCCTCGCCACGATCCTGCAGACCGTGGGAATCCCGTTCTTCGGATCTCAGCTGCCCCTGGTGCAGGGCGTCTCGTTCGCCGGCGTGGCGACGATGGGCGCCATCGTCACGAGCGGCGGCGGACTGCCGGCGGTGTTCGGATCGGTGATCGCCGCGTCGGTGATCGGCCTGCTGATCGCTCCGGTGTTCGCCACCGTCATCCGGTTCTTCCCGCCGGTGGTGACCGGCACCGTGATCGCCACCATCGGTCTCACGCTGCTGCCCGTCGCGGCCGGCTGGATCATCGGCTCCGGAGAGGATGCCGCCGAGGGTGCCTCCGCGGACAATCTGCTGCTCGCGGGCATCACCCTCGTGATCGTTCTGGTGCTCAGCAAGGTCCCGGTGGGGGCCGTCTCACGGCTCGCGATCCTGCTCTCGATCGTGCTCGGCACGATCGTGGCGGTCATCCTGGGCAAGGCCGACTTCAGCACGGTCGGCGAGGGCCCGATCTTCGCATTCCCGCAGGTGTTCGGGTTCGGCCTGCCGACCTTCGAGCTCGCGGCGATCATCTCGATGTTCATCGTGATCCTGGTGACGCTGACCGAGACCACGGCGGACATCCTCGCCGTGGGCGAGATCGTGGGCACCAAGGTGGACTCGAAGCGCATCGCCGCCGGCCTGCGCGCCGACATGCTCTCCAGCGCGGTCTCGCCGATCTTCGGCACCTTCACGCAGTCCGCGTTCGCGCAGAATGTCGGCCTGGTCGCGATCACCGGCGTGAAGAGCCGCTTCGTGGTCACCGCGGGCGGTGGCGTGCTCGTCATCCTCGGCCTGCTGCCGGTGCTCGGCCGCGTCGTGGGCGCCATCCCGTCGCCGGTGCTCGGCGGTGCCGGCCTGGTGCTGTTCGGCTCGGTCGCGGCATCCGGCATCCGCACCCTCGCGAAGGTCGACTACCGGGGCAACATGAATCTCGTCATCGTCGCCACATCGATCGCGGTGGGCATGCTGCCGATCGCCGTCCCGACGATCTACGAACAGATGCCGGCCTGGTTCGTGACGATCTTCCACTCCGGCATCAGCTCGGCCGCGGTGACCGCGATCCTGCTCAACCTGCTGTTCAACCACCTCGGCGCACGCCCGGGGAAGGATGCCTCGGTGCTGGCCGCCGCACCCACGCGGACCATCCCGGTCGCGTATCTGGAGGCCTTCGAGGACGGCGACTCGATCGTCGACGGCCGGATCGTCGACCGCGACGGCAACGACGTCGCGCTGGACCGACCGGAGCACTGAGATCCCCGCGAGACTGCCGGTTCTGCATGAGACACACGTTCCAGGCGTGGGTCTCGTGCAGAACTCGGTGTCTACGCGGATGTCGAGGGCGAAGCGCGGAATGCTCAGGACCCGGCGGGCCTGGAGGTCGCCCAGTCCTCCGGTCCGTGCGAGCCGGCCGGGTAGTCCTCCAGCGGCACGTCGTCGCGGTTCCAGGCGTCGCGGACCGGCTGGATGATGCGCCAGCACTGCTCTGCGGCATCCGCCCGCACCGACAGTGCGACGTCGCCGTCGAGGATGTCGCTGATGACCTCGGTGTAGGCCAGCAGCGTGCCCTTGCCGAGCTTCGTGGACAGCACGTCACGGTGCAGCGCGAACGGATCGTCGCCGCCGTTCACGTTGAGCTCGAGGTCGATCCGGTCGGGGCCGAGCACGAAGCGCAGCACGCCGCCGTCGTCGGGCTTGCCCGTGAGTCCCTCGGGGATGTGCCGCACCGGACGGAACGTCACCACGATCTCCGCGTGCCGATCCGCCAGTGCCTTGCCGCTGCGCAGCGTGAACGGCACGCCCGCCCAGCGCGCGGTGCGCACCTCGCAGGTGATCTCCGCGAGCGTCTCGGTGCCGAGGTCGGGGTCGACGCCGTCCTCGTCCACGTAGGCCGGCACCTCGCGATCGCCGATCGAGCCGGCCGTGTACCTGCCGCGCCGCGACGAGCGCACCGGGTTGTCGTCCCAGATCACCGTCGCGCGCAGCGCCGCCGCCATCGCGTCACGCAGGTCGATCTCGTCCAGGTCGGCGGGCTGCTCCATCGCGAGGATCGCGAGCACCTGCAGCAGGTGGCTCTGGATCATGTCGACCATCGCGCCGGCTCTGTCGTAGTAGCGCGCCCTGTTCTCCAGGGCCAGCGATTCGTCGTACCGGATGAGCACCGACTGCACGTGGTCGGCAGACCACACCGGCTCGACGAGCCGGTTCGCGAACCGCACCCCGATCACGTTCAGCAGCGTCGATCGGCCCAGGAAGTGGTCCACGCGGAAGATGCGCTTCTCGGGCACCAGCTGCTGCAGCAGCGTGTTCAGCTCGCGGGCGCTCTTCTGGTCGCTGCCGAACGGCTTCTCCAGCGCGAGCACCGTGTTCTCGGGCAGCTTCACGTCGCGCAGCACCTCGCACGCGGCGACGGCCACGGCCGGCGGCAGCGCGAAGTAGATGACCAGTGGCCCTTCGATGCCCTCGATCAGCCCCGCGAGGGCATCCCGATCGGTGACATCCGCCTTGGTGTACGTCGTGCCGGCGATCCGCGCGACCTGGTCCGCGGCATCCGATGACGCGAACGCCGTGTGCACCGTCTCCTGCCAGCGCTTCGCGCTCCAGTCATCCGACCCGGCACCGTGCAGCGTGAGGGTGCGGCCCGGCTCGCGGCGCAGCAGCTGGCCGATCGCGGGCAGCAGCAGCCGCGAGGTGAGATCGCCGGAGGCGCCGAGGATGAGCAGCGTTGTGTCCCTGGACATGCCTTCACGATAGGCCGCGCGGGTGGAAGACTGCGAGCATGTCTGTGCCGATCGAGGATTACGCGCTGCTGAGCGACTGCCGGACGGCGGCGCTGGTCTCGCGCGAGGGCAGCATCGACTGGTTCTGCCCGTCGCGGCTGGACGGCGGGTCGGTCTTCGGAGCCCTGCTGGGCGACGCGGAGCAGGGGCACTGGTCTCTGCGGCCCGCCGATCCCGACGCCGTGGCGACGCGTGCCTACGACGACGACACGTTCACCCTCGTGACGAGGTGGGAGACGGCGGACGGCGTCGCCGAGGTGCGGGACTGGATGCCGGTCGTCGAGGACCCGACCGACCGCACCGACATCATCCGCGAGATCGTCGGCGTGCGGGGGTGGGTGGTGTTCCGGCAGGAGCTGCGGATGCGGTTCGACTACGCCAGGGCGATCCCCTGGGTGCGTCAGACCGGCACCGCCGCGGCGCCGGAGATGATCGCCGCGGCGGGTCCGGACGCGCTCGTGCTGCGCGGCGCACCGCTGCGATCCGACGGGCGCCGGCACACCGGAGAGGTGGATGTCGGCGAAGGGGAGCGCGCCGCGCTGACGCTGACCTGGTTCCGCTCCTACCGCCCGGCGCCCGAAGCGCTCGACCTGGCGGATGCTGCGGACGAGACCCGGAGGTGGTGGCACGAGTGGGCCGGCGGGATCGAGCATGCCGGTCCGCACTACGACGCCGTGCAGCGGTCGCTGCTGCTGCTGCGCGCCCTCACCAACCGCGACACCGGAGGCATCGCCGCTGCTGCGACCACATCCCTGCCCGAGCAGTTCGGCGGGGCGCGCAACTGGGACTACCGCTACGTGTGGCTGCGCGACGCCGCGCTGACCCTCGAGGCGCTCATCGACCACGGCTTCACCGACGAGGCCGCGCACTGGCGGGACTGGCTGCTGCGAGCGGTCGCCGGCGACCCCGCCGACGTGCAGATCATGTACGGCATGGCGGGCGAGCGCGATCTCGTCGAGCGCACCCTCGCGTCGCTGCCCGGCTACGCGGGTTCGGCCCCCGTGCGCATCGGCAACGGCGCCTCGCTGCAGTATCAGGCCGATGTGGTCGGTGAGGTGCTCGTCACCCTCGCCGCGGCGCGCAGAGCCGGCCTCGCCGCACCGCGGGAGTCATGGAGCCTGGAGACCGCGCTCCTCGAGCACACCCTGACGCAGCTCGATCGTGCGGACAACGGGCTCTGGGAGATCCGCGGGGAACCGCGCTACTTCACCCACTCCAGAGTGATGCTGTGGGCGGCGTTCGATCGCGGGGTGCGCGCGATCGAGGAGCACGGCATGCCAGGACCGGTGGATCGATGGCGGGATGCCCGTGACCGTCTGCGGACGGAGATCGATGAGCGCGGTGTCCGCAACGGATGCTTCGTGCAGCACGACGGCACGGACGAGGTGGATGCCTCGCTGCTGCTGCTTCCTCAGGTCGGCTACTGCCCGCCGGACGACGCCCGGATGCTCGCCACGGTCGCCCGCATCGAGCAGACCCTGATGCGCGACGGACTGCTGATGCGCTACCGCACCGGCACCGGGGTGGACGGACTCGCCGGTGGCGAGCATCCGTTCCTGGCGTGCTCGTTCTGGCTCGTGGAGCAGTACGCGGCGACCGGCCGCCTCGAGGAGGCGCACGCGCTCATGGACCGGCTGTGCGCGTTCCGCAACGACGTCGGTCTGCTCTCGGAGGAGTACGACGTGGCCGGGCGGCGCCAGGTCGGCAACACCCCGCAGGCGTTCTCGCACCTCGCGCTGGTGCGCGCGGCCGATGCGCTCGCCACGGCCGCGCAGCGGGAGCGCTGACGCTCCTCCGGCTCCGGTCTCAACGGATGCGGGTCTACGGCCGGCCCTGACCCGCAACGAGTGAGACCGGAGCTTCCGAAGGGTGAACCTCCTGCTGCTCCGGTCTCAGCGGTTGCGGGTGTTTCTCAGAAGCGCTGGTCGCCGATCGTGCGCGGGCCCGCTGCGGCATCCGCCTCGAGCTGCCTGCCCAGCAGCGAATGCCGGCGCGAGTACCCGAAGTAGATCACGAAGCCGATCAGCAGCCAGATCACGAATCGCAGCCACGTCTCGGTCGACAGGTTCAGCATCAGCCAGAAGCAGGCCAGCGCCGAGATCCACGGCAGCCACGGTGACAGCGGCACGGTGAACGGGCGCTGCAGATCGGGGCGCGTCCTGCGCAGGATCGGCACGCCGACGCTGACCAGCACGAACGCCGACAGAGTGCCGATGTTGATCATGTCGCCGAGCACCTGCACGTCGGTGAAGCCGGCGATCAGGGCGATGATCACGCCCACGACGATCTGGATGCGGATCGGCGTGCCGCGCTTGGCGTCGGTGACGCTCAGCGATCGCGGCAGCAGTCCGTCGCGGCTCATCGCGAACACGATGCGGGCCAGGCCCAGCAGCAGCACCATGACCACCGTCGTGAGGCCGACCAGACTGCCGATCGAGATGATCTTCGCCGCCCAGGTCGCTCCGACGATCTCGAAGGCGCTCGCGAGCGAAGGCTCATCGAGCGCCGCCAGCTCGGTGTACGACACCATTCCGGTGATCGTGATCGCGACCAGCACGTACAGCACGGTCACGATGCCGAGACCGAGCAGGATGCCACGGGGCACCGTGCGCTTGGGGTCCTTCGCCTCCTCGGCGCTGGTCGCGACGACGTCGAAGCCGATGAAGGCGAAGAACACCAGCGCGGCGCCGGAGAGGATGCCGAAGACGCCGTACACCTGCGGTGATGCGCCGGTGAGCAGCGAGAAGAACGACTGCGTCCAGGCGCTGTCCGCGGCGGGCCCGGGCTGTGCCGGCGGCACGAACGGAGTGAAGTTGGCGGGGTTGATGAAGAACAGCCCGACGACGATCACGAACAGCACGATCGCCACCTTGATCGTGGTGAACACGGCGTTCACGCGGCTGGACAGCCGGGTGCCGAGGGCGAGCAGCAGGGTGAAGATCGCGACGATCACCACCGGTCCCCACTCGAACTCGAGCGGACCGATCGGGATGGTCATCGGGATGTTCAGGTCGAACAGCGACACCGTGTCGCCGAGGTACACGCCCCAGTACTTCGCGATCACGGCCGCGGCCATGAGCATCTCGAGGATGAGGTCCCAGCCGATGATCCATGCCAGGAACTCGCCGAGGGTGGAGTAGGTGAAGGTGTAGGCGGAGCCGGCGACCGGGATCGACGACGCGAACTCGGCGTAGCAGAGGATGGCCAGACCGCAGACGACGGCGGCGATGATGAACGACACGATCACCGCGGGACCGGCGTGGTGCGCCGACGCCTCGGCGCCGACCGAGAAGATGCCCGCGCCGACGGCGACGGCGACGCCCATGACCGCGAGGTCCCAGGTGTTCAGCGCCCGTTTCAGCGAGCGCTTCTCGTCATGCGTCTCGGCGATGGACTGCTCGACGGTCTTGATCCTGCGCGTACTGCTCATCCCGGTAGCGTACGCGGGGGCGTGCCGGGGCGACAGCCGCCCGGGTGACAGTCCGGGTCAGGCGCTCAGCAGCACCGTCTCGTCCAGCGAGCGGCGCACGCGCGGGGCGACCTCGCGCTCCTGCAGCGGCTCGGGCAGAGTGCCGGCGTCGCCGAGCTCGCCGAGTGCGATGACCGTGGTCGGGGCGAAACGCTCCTCGAGGTCGGCGAACTCGCGGATCTGCTCCGCGACGAAGCCGCTCATCTGGTGCACGACGAGCCCGTCGTGGTGGGCCTGCACCGAGAGGTGCGCGACGGCCTGGCCGAGGTCGTACACGGCGTGCGTCATCGGAGTCCCCTGCGCGTCCGCGGTCTCGGCGACGGCGACGATCAGCACTGCCGCGTTGCCGGCCCAGACCTGGTTGAAGCCCATCAGTGCGGCGTGGATCTGGTCGTGCAGAGCGGACCCGCGGCGGGCGACGATGAAGCGCCAGGGCTGGGTGTTGTTGGCCGACGGCGTCCAGCGCGCCGCCTCCAGGGCGGAGGCCAGCTTGGCCTCGTCGATCGGGGCCTGCGCATCGAACGCGCGGGGGCTCCAGCGTCCGGCCAGGACGTCCAGGACGTCGTGCTCGGTGGGAGCGGTGCGGGAGACGGTGGCGGTGGTGGTCATGCGGGGTCCTTCAGGCGTTCAAGCTCCGTCGGTACCCCGTCGTCCGCGCTCAGCACACTCTAACTCATGCGACTGAATGGATATTCCGCGCAAACGGATGCCCCGGAGCCCTTCGACAGGCTCAGGGGCCGTGGGGCCACTGAGCCTGTCGACGTGTCGCGTCAGCCGCGCAGCGCCTCGCCGAGCTTCACCCGCGCGCCCATCCGCAGCAGCGAGTTCTCGTAGATCTTTGCGCCGACCAGGATCGCCCCGATGCAGGTCGCGATGAGGATCACCAGGCTCAGCAGCGGCTCCCACCACTGCGCCTCGCCGACGAACAGCCGCACCGGCATCGCCACCGGGGCGGAGAAGGGCACGTACGACAGGATCGTCATCACGACGGGGTTGTCGTTGAAGAAGATCACCAGGAAGTACGGCGCCATGACCAGCATGATCAGCGGCATGGTCGTGGAGCCGATGTCCTCCTGCCGCGAGACCATCGAGGCGGCGGCGGCGTAGAGCGACGCGAGCAGGATGAATCCGAACAGGAAGAACACCGCGAACCACAGGATCGGTGCGCCGATGCCGCCGAGCAGCTGATTCTGCCCGGTGATGATCAGGCCGACCACCGCGATCGCCGCGAGCAGCAGGATCTGCGCCATCGCGAGCACGGTGTTGCCGATCACCTTGCCGGCCAGTAGAGCCCGGGTCGGGATGGCAGAGATCAGCAGCTCGACGACGCGGGTGGACTTCTCCTCGACGACGCTCTGCGCGATCGTGCCGCCGAAGGTGGATGCCGCCATCAGGAAGATCACGCCGAACCCGATCGCCACCAGGTACCGGACCAGCGGGTTGGTGTCGGCGGGCTCCAGGATCACGACCTGCGGGGCCTTCGAGAGGCCGGCGACGATCGACTGCGGAACATCCTGCTTGGCGAGCACGACGAAGCCGAAGCCGTCGTCCTCGCCGGGCACGACCGCGGCCTTCACCTCGTCGCTCGTGACGAGCTTCTCGGCCGCGGCACGGTCGGCCACCTCGACGACCTTCACGTTCGGCAGCGCCGAGACGACCGCCGAGGTCTGCGAGGTCGCGGCGATCTGGTCGGGCGCCGGCGACTTGCTCGTGAAGCCGCCGATCAGCACCCCGGCGAGCGCGATCAGCAGCAGGATGCCGGTCGAGATCATGAACGCCTTGCTGCGCAGTTTCGACGCGATCTCGCGCTCGGCGACGAGCCAGACGGCGGATGCGGCGGATGCCGGTGAGGGAGTGCTCACTGGATGACCTCCTTGAAGATCTGGGCGAGAGAGGGATGCTGCGGCGCGAAGCTCGTGACCGGGCCGCGCTCGACGGCGGTGCGCAGCACGCGCTGCGCGGTGTCCGGGTGGTCGACGTCGAACACGGCGTCGCCGCCCTCGAAGTCGATGACGGTCACGCCGGACTCGGTGCGCAGCCATCCGGCATCCGCGCTGGTCGAGAGCTCGTAGCGCGGGGCGGAGTGCGCCGCGCGCAGCTGGTCGCGGCAGCCGGCGGCACGGATCGTGCCCCCGGCGATGATGACGAGGTCGTCGCAGAGCCGCTCGACGACGTCGAGCTGGTGCGACGAGAACAGGATCGCGGCGCCCTGCGCCGCGCGGGTCTGCAGGACGCCCGCGACCACGTCGACCGCGAGAGGATCCAGGCCCGAGAACGGCTCGTCGAGGATCAGCACCTCGGGGTCGTGCACGAGGGCCGCGGCGATCTGCGCGCGCTGCTGGTTGCCCAGCGAGAGCGACTCGATCAGGTCGTTCAGGCGCTCGCCCAGGCCCAGTTCAGTCAGCAGCGCCGTTGCTCTGGTCGTGGCATCCGCCTTGTCGAAGCCGTGCAGCCGGGCGAGGTAGACGACCTGCTCGAGCACCTTCATCTTGGGGTAGAGCCCGCGCTCCTCCGGCATGTAGCCGAACCGGCGGCGGTCGGCCGTGCCGACCGGAGTGCCGCCGAGCGAGACCGTGCCGCCGTCCGAGGCGAGCACGCCGAGGATGATGCGCATGGTCGTGGTCTTGCCGGCGCCGTTGCCGCCGACGAAGCCGGTGAGGCGCCCGGGGGCGACGTCGAAGCCGATGTCGTCGAGCACGCGTCGCGAGCCGTAGCTCTTGGTGATGCCCTCGAGGTGGAGCGTTCCTGTGGTCACTTCGGCTCAGTCCCTTCGCTCAGTACGTCGCATGCCCCCCACGCTATTGACGACGCACGGCGTCGGGCATCCCCCGCAGGGGGATCGTGCGGTGTCCCCTGCGGGAGGACTTCACGCCAGCCCGTGCCGATGCGCCAGCACGACCGCCTGCACCCGATCCCGCGCACCGAGCTTCTGCAGGATGCGCGAGACGTGCGTCTTCACAGTCGCCTCGCCGATGTACAGCTCGGATGCGATCTCGCCGTTGCTGCGTGCGTCGGCCATCAGCGCCAGCACCTCGCTCTCGCGCTCGGTGAGCGGTTCAGCGAGGATGCTCGTGTCGGGCCCTTCGACAGGCTCAGGGGTCGAGCCCTGGGGTGCTGAGCCTGTCGAAGCGCGGGCGAACCGCGTCAGTACGCGCCTGGTCACCTCCGGCGCGAGCATCCCGTCGCCGGCGGCGAGGGCGCGCACGGCGGTGAGCAGCTCCTCCGGTCCGGCGTTCTTCAGCAGGAAGCCGCTCGCGCCGGCGTCCAGTGCGTCGAAGAGGTAGTCGTCGCGGTCGAAGGTCGTCACGATCGCGACGGCGGATGCCACGGCGGGGTCGGCGACGATGCGCCGTGTCGCCTCCAGCCCGTCCATGTCGGGCATCTGCACGTCCATCGTGATCACGTCGGGCTGCAGGGCGGATGCCGCCGGTCACGGCCTCGGTTCCCGTCGCGGCCTCTCCCACCACCTCGATGTCGGGCTGAGTGCCGAGGATGGTGCGGAACCCCGCGCGCAGCATCGCGTGATCGTCGACCAGCAGCACCCGGATCATCGGGCTCCCTCCAGGACGTGCAGCGGAACGGACGCCCGCACCCGGAAGCCGCCCTGCGGGCGAGGTGTGAGCTCGATCGTGCCGCCCGAGGCGTGAGCGCGCTCCCGCATGCCGAGCTGGCCGAGGCCCGGGCGGAGAGCGGCGATCACTCGCCCGGTGTTCACGACCTCGAGCTCGACGGCATCCGGCTCGTATCGCACCCGCACATCGGCGGTGGCCCCGGCGCCGGCGTGCCGGCGCGCGTTCGTGAGCGCCTCCTGGGCGATGCGGTACAGGTTCACCGCCACCATGCCCGGCACCGGAGCAGGATCGCCGACAACGGTGTACGCGGTAGGCAGTCCGGCATCCGCCGACGATGAGACGAGCTGTGCGATGTCGTCCAGCGTGTGGGTGGACGCGGGTTCGTCGGACTCTCCGCCGGGCGCGCGCAGCGTCTCGAGCAGCTGCCGGAAGTCGCCGATCGCCGCGCGGGACGCCTCCTCGATGCCGCCCAGCAGGTGCTTCGCCTGCTGCGGGTCCTGATCGATGACCAGCCGGGCGGCTCCGGCCTGCACGCCCATCACCGAGATGTGGTGGGCGACCACGTCGTGCAGCTCGCGGGCGATGCGCACCCGGTCCAGGGCCACGGCCTGCGCGGCGGACACCTCGCGCTCGGCCTCGAGCTCCGCCGTGCGGCGCGCCAGCGTGTCGCGCTCCTGCGCGGCGAGCCAGGAGCGCTCGCCGAAGTAGTAGGCGCCGCCGAAGTACAGCACGTTGATGAGCAGGTTCAGCATCATCATCGCCACGTACGACGAGAACAGGCCGGCCGCGACGTCCGCCTTCTCGGCCTCCTGGATGGCGTCGCGGTACATCACGATGATCAGCCAGACGAACATGCCGAGGATGATGCCGACCCGCACGAACAGGGCGCGTCGCCGGTCGTTCATCCACGCGCCCACCGTGTACAGCCCGATGAACATCGCGATGTTGCCGACGTACATCTCAGGGATGCGCAGCGTGACGGCGATGAAGTAGGCCAGCGAGACGACGATCGCGACTGCGGCAGGGCGCCGGCGCCGCAGGGCGAGCGGCGCGGTGACGATCAGCACGTAGGGGAGCGCGGTCCACGGCTCGGCCTGGGCGTCTCCGTAGATCCCGGCGATCGTGCTCAGTGCCGCGCTCAGGATGCCGCCGACGAAGAGCACGCCCGCGAGCAGCAGATCGCCGCGCAGCTCGCGCTCGGAGGGGGTTCGGGTGAACGACATGCTCACCACGCTAGAGGGACGCCGCCGGTGCCGGCATCCCTCCAGCGGGGGATGCGCATGAGTGACTTGCTATTGACAAGCGTGGTTGTTTTTTGCAAGCTTGCTTTCGACGGGCTCAGCAATCGCTGGCCGACCGTCATCGACAGAGGAGTCATCATGACCAAGGTCTTCGTCAACCTGCCCACCACCGACCTGGAGCGCGCCAAGGCGTTCTACACGGCGCTGGGCTGCACCATCAGCCCCGAGTTCACCGACGAGAACGCCGCCTGCATTGTGTGGAGCGACGACATCTACTTCATGGTGCTCAGGCGCGAGTTCTTCGCGACGTTCACGGACAAGCCCATCGCAGACCCGAACGAGGTCGCTCAGGTCTCGGTCGCCTTCAGCCGAGACTCCCGAGAAGAGGTCGACGAGATCCTCGCCAGGGGTCTGGCCGCCGGCGGTGCCGAGCCCAAGCCCGCGCAGGACTACGGCTTCATGTACTCTCGCGACCTCGACGACCCCGACGGCAACTCGCTGGGCTTCCTCTACATGGAGCCCGCCGCCGTCGAGCAGGGTCCCGACGCGTACCTGGCCTCGCAGGCCGACGCGCCGGCCTGACGTGGCGGCACGCAGCTACGGCCAGTACTGCGGTGTGACGACGGCCGTCGAGCTGGTCGGGGAGCGGTGGGCTCTGCTCATCATCCGCGACCTGCTCGTCGGCCCCCGGCGCTACACCGATCTGAAGCAGGGACTGCCGCGCATTCCCACCAACATCCTGTCGACCCGGCTGAAGGAGCTGCAGGAGGGCGGCGTCGTGCGCCGCGTGCCGCTGCTGAACTGCGGCCTGGTCTACGAGCTGACCCCCTACGGGCGGGCGCTGGAGCCGATCGTGCTCGCCCTTGCGCGGTGGGGCTTCCAGGCCATGGGCGACCCGGACGAGGGCGACGTGGTCACCGCCGACTCGCTCACCGTGGCGCTGCGCACCGCGGTCGCGCACGATGCGGGCGACCTCGATGTCGAACTGCATGTCGGCGAGGTCGCGCTGCGCGTGCAGGTCTCCGACGGTGAGCTCGGCATCGCGCAGCTCGCCCCGCCGGCTCCGCCCGTGGGCGGCCGGCTCCCCGACGGAGAGGCCGACGCGGTGATCGTCGCAGGCCCCGGCATCCGTCGTCTCATCGCGGGGGAGGTGACCGCCGCCGAGGCGATCGCCCAGAATCTCGTCGCCGTGGTGCGCGGCGACGAGCGGATGCTGGAGGAGTTCGCATCCGCCTTCCACATCGCACCGATACCGAGGCGAGTTCTCTCATGACCGGACGCATCATCATCGACCTGTTCACCACGCTCGACGGCGTCGCCCAGGCGCCCGGCGGGCCCGAGGAGGACGAATCGGGCGCCTTCCCGTTCGGCGGCTGGCAGGCCGGCTATCCGAGCGAGGCCGTCATGCGCAGCGTGAGCGCGGGGATGCAGACCCTCGACGCGCTGCTGCTGGGCCGGCGCACCTACGACATCTTCGCCGGGTACTGGCCGCTGCACACCACCGGACCGGAGGGGTTCATCGGGCAGCTGTTCGACCGGGTGCCGAAGTACGTCGCCTCGCGGGATGCCGGCATCGAGCTCGACTGGCAGGGATCGACGCGCGTCGGCGACGACCTGGCATCCGAGATCGCGGCCATGCGCGAGAAGCACCTCGACGTGCACGTGATCGGCAGCATCGACTTCGTGCAGACGCTGCTCGCCGAGCAGCTCTACGACGAGCTGCAGCTCTGGGTGTACCCGGTGGTGCTCGGGCAGGGCAAGAAGGTGTTCCCCGACGGCGCGGCGCCCGCGAACATGCAGCTGCTGAGCGCCGAATCCGGAGACGGCGGTGCCCTGCTGCTGCGCTACGCGCCGCTGCCGGGTGAGGTGCGCACCGGTGTGATGGGGGCGTGAGCCCACCCGACCTGTGTGAGTGCGACGGCGGGTCGCGCTCCGATGCTTCCTCTCGGGCCTCCTGACGTATAGATTCATCCCGATGCGTCGTGGGCCGCGACGGAGACGTTGGTTGGTGCGCACGGCGGAGTCGCCGTGCGCTTTCGCTCGGAGGAGTGCGGATGGCGCGATCGCGCTCGCACGCAGGGATGCGTGCGGTTGCAGCCGGAATGACGGCATTGGTGATGGTTCTGGCGGGTGCCGGGGCGGCGAGCGCGGAGGAAGCCCCACCGCCCGTCGTGCAGGAGACGACGACGGATGCCGTCGCGGCGGATGCTGCGACGACGGGCGCGTCGGAGGAGGGGACTCCGGATGCAGAGGTGACGGATCCCGCGGCAGCGGCGGAGGACGCCGCCGAAGACGAGACGGCGGCGCCCTCGGGTCAGGACGAGTCGGCGGAAGCCGCAGGGCCGGCCGATCCTGCGGAGCCGGCTCCGCAGGAAGTGCCCGCGCCCGCTGAACCCGCGGCGCCCGCACCGGAGAAGCGCGCGGTCGCACGGCAGGCGGACGATGAGCCGGAGCAGCCCGCCGGAACGGCCCGGATCAGCGGCACCGTGACCAGCGATGCCGACGGCGCGCCGATCGAGGGTGTCTGGGCGCTCGCCTACGACGTGAGCGACTGGACGTACTTCTCCGCCTACACCGGACCCGATGGTGCGTATGAGATCGAGGGCCTGCCGGAGGGCGACTACCACGTCCAGTTCGACAGCGGCGGAACCGGCTTCGTCCCGGAGTACTGGGAGGACGCCCCCGACGCGTGGGACGCGCAGACGATCGGTCTCGCGGAAGGCCAGAACCTGCAGGGCATCGATGCCGGGCTCGCCATGGGCGGCACGATCAGCGGCACGGTCACGAGCGCGGCCGGTTCGCCGCTGCAGTTCGCGTGGATCACTGCGTCTGGCCAGAACGGCGGGTACGGTTCCGCGTCCACCGACGAGAACGGCGAGTACACGATGACCGGCCTGCCGGGGGACTCGTATCGGATCATGTTCGACTCGCCGCCGGATGAGGGCTATGTCACCGAGTACTGGGAGGACGCGGCGGATGTCGAGACCGCGACGTCGGTCGAGCTCGCACCGGGCGGTGCGATTACGGGGATCGATGCGCAGCTGGACGAGGGCGGCGTGATCGAGGGCACGGTGACTCGGGAGAGCGACGGCTCACCGGTGTCCGACGTCGACGTCATCGTGGCCGGTGAGGACGGCTTCGTGAGCGGCACGGCACGGACGGATGCCGAGGGCAGGTACCGGATCGATTCGCTGCGCAGCGGTGTCTACACCGTCACGTTCTCGCCCGACGCCGATCCGACGCTCGTCTACGAGCTGTGGGACGGCGCGCGAAACGTGGATGACGCCACCCCGGTGACGGTCACGCAGGGCGAGACCGTCACCGGCATCGACGCGTCGCTGCAGCAGGCCGCCATGATCAGCGGAATGGTGACGCGCGCCGACGGCGGGGATCTGACCGCGGTGTCGGTGAACGCCTACGGAGACGACGGCGAGTCCTACAGCGGATCGGTGCAGGCGGACGGCTCGTACACGCTCTCCGTCACGGAGGGGACGTACATCGTGGAGTTCAGGGCGAACGACGGATCTCTCACCACCGAGTACTGGCAGAACGTGCTCGACTACGCGCTGGCGACGCCGGTCGCGGTGGGATCGGGCGAGGAGGTCACGGGCATCGACGCGGAGCTGGAGTCGACATCGGTCGTCACCGGACGGGTGACGCTGGGTTCGCACACGGATGTCTCGCATGACCTGTACGTCGAGGCGTTCGACGGCGAGCAGTGGGTCGCGATGTCCTGGGTCGGTGAGGACGGCGTCTTCCGGCTGTTCCTCCCTGCGGGGACGTACGCGCTGCGGGCGTCGGCCGTGTTCTACGACGGCCGGACCACGGTCGCTCCGCAGTACTTCGACCACGTTGCGACGCTCGACGAGGCGACGCCGATCATGGTCGGCGCGGGCGAGGAGCACGACGGTGTCGACTTCGCGCTGGGTGAGAGCACGCCCCCGGCGCCTGCGCCGGCGTTGACGCTCTCGGCGTCGTCGGTCGCTCCCGGCTCCGACGGTGACGGTGCACGGTGCGCACTTCACGCCCGGCCAGAAGGTGACGTTCGAGCTGCACTCGACGCCCGTCGAGCTGGGCACGGCGACCGTCGCCGACGACGGCACCCTCAGCGCGTCCTTCGCCATCCCCGCGGACACGGCGGCCGGGATGCACCGGCTCGTCGCGACCGATCCGGACGGGGCGCTGCTCGCGGCAGCGCCGCTGACCGTCACTCCGGCTGCTGCGCCGGACGGCGGTTCCGGCGCGAGAGATGCGTCAGGCGAAGGCGGACTCGCAACGACGGGCGGCGGCCTCCCGGCGTCCGCAGCGCTCCTCGCGCTGATGCTGCTGGCCGCCGGTGGCGTGCTCGTCCGCAGGAAGAGCGTCTCGACCCGCTGACCCCGCTCCGTTCCGGCCTCTCCCCGAGGGGCCGGAACGGAGTCAGTCCGCCAGCATCCGCTCGATCACCGCGGCGACGCCGTCGTCGGCGTTCGACGGGGCGTGCTCGTCCGCGGCATCCCGCACGGCCGGCTCGGCGTTCGCCATCGCGACGCCGCGGCCGGCCCAGCGCAGCAGCTCGAGGTCGTTCAAGGCATCGCCGAAGGCGATCACCTCCGACCGGTCGATGCCCAGGTGCGTGCACAGCTGTGCGACGCCGGTCGCCTTGGTGACGCCCTCGGCCATGACCTCGACGAAGGGAGCACCCGACAGCGTGGCCTCGAACCCCGTCAGACCCAGGCGCTGCAGGGCGGCGAAGATCTCCGGGATCGGCATCGACGGATGCCGGATCACGAGCTTCAGGCTCGGCGAGCCGAGCACGGCGTCGAGCGGCACGCCACCCATGGTCGCCGGGTCGCGCTTGTGGTCGCTGAGGTGGGCGAGGTCGGCGTAGCCGTGTTGGGCCACGAAGCTCTCACCGGCGTCGCGCACGCTCGCGAAGACGAGGTCGGGGATGACGGCGCCGAGCGCCTCGGCGAGCTGCTGCTGCACGAGGACCGGGATCTCCTCGGCGAACAGGTGCTCGCCCGTGGTCAGGTGCACGCCGTAGGCGCCGTTGCCGCACAGCGCCCAGTCGTCGAACCCCGCGCCGGCGGCGACCATCCGCAGGCCGATCGGCTGCCGCGCGGTCACGGGCACCGTGCGGATGCCCGCCGCTCGTGCAGCATCCAGTGCCGTCCTGGTACGAGGCGAGACCGTGCCGGCCTCGTTCAGCAGGGTGCCGTCGAGGTCGGTCGCGATCAGCCGGATCATCTGGGTCCCTGAGCTTTGCCTGCGGGTCTGAGCCTTGCCTGCGGGTCAGGCGAAGATCATCGGCATGTCGTCGTCGTCATCCGTGCCGCCGAGGTCGAGGTCGACGACCACGGGGACGTGGTCGCTGGGCTGCTCGCCCTTGCGCTCGTTGCGGTGGATGGTCGCGCCCGTGACGGCGTCGGCGAACGGCTTCGAGCCGAGGATGAAGTCGATGCGGACGCCCTCGTTGCGGGGGAATTTCAGGCGCTGGTAGTCCCAGTAGGTGAACCCCTCCGGGATCAGCGGGCGCACCACGTCGCTGACGCCCGCGGACTCGAGCGCGAAGAACGCCGCGCGCTCCTCGGGGGAGACGTGCGTGGACCGGCCGATGACGATGTCGGGGTCGCCGTTGTCCTCGTCGAACGGGATGATGTTGAAGTCGCCGACCAGGGCGAGCGGGAGGTCGGGGTTCGCCGCCGTCTCGGCCGCGGTCGCCTCGCGCAGTGCGTTCAGCCAGTGCAGCTTGTACGCCAGGTGCGGGTCGCCGAGGGCGCGGCCGTTGGGCACGTACAGGCTCCACACCCGCACCCCGCCGACCGTCGCGCCCAGCGCGCGGGCCTCGAGCGGAGCATCCGGGCCCTCGTGGCCCTTCGCGAAGCCCGGCATCCCGGCGAAGTGCGTCTCGACGTCGGTGATCGGCTCGCGGCTGACGATCGCGACGCCGTTCCACTGGTTCAGGCCGTGCGCCTCGACGTGGTAGCCGGCGTCTTCGAACGGCCCGTACGGGAACTGCTCGGGCCTGCACTTGATCTCCTGCAGGGCGAGCACGTCGATGTCCTCGCGCACCACGAAATCGACGGCGCGGCTCACGCGGGTGCGGATCGAGTTGATGTTCCAGGTGGCCAGACGCATGGTTCCAGCCTATTGGTGGGGTCGGACGTCACCCGCCGCACAGCGAGGGTTGGTCGTTGAGCGAGCGAAGCGAGACGAAACGCCCCCACGGATGTGAAGGCGTTTCGTCTCGCTCCTTCGTCGCTCGCTCGACGACCGGAAGGCGTCAGGCCTGCTCCGCCTTCTTCTCGCGGCGCAGTCCGTGCAGCAGCGGCTCGGTGTAGCCGCTGGGCTGCGCGGCGCCCTCCACGATCAGGCGGCGGGCCGCGGTGTACGCGATCCCGGGCTTCTCGCCTTCGGTGAAGGCCAGCTTCTCGTAGTTCGGGTCGCCGGCGTTCTGCTCGTCGACCACCACGGCGAGGCGGCGCAGGCTGTCGTCGATCTGCTCCTCGGTGATCACGCCGTGGGTCAGCCAGTTGGCCAGCAGCTGGCTGGAGATGCGCAGCGTGGCGCGGTCCTCCATCAGGCCGACGTCGTGGATGTCGGGCACCTTCGAGACGCCGATGCCCTGGTCGACCCAGCGCACCACGTATCCCAGGATCGACTGCACGTTGTTGTCGATCTCGATGGCGACCACCTCATCGGTCAGATCGCCGTCAGCGGCGAGCGGCGGCACCAGCAGTGCGTCCAGCGCCTCCTCGACGACCGGCGGCAGGGTCGCGCGCACGGCGAACGGGTCGACCTGGTGGTAGTGCAGCGCGTGCAGCGTGCCGGCCGTCGGTGACGGCACCCACGCCGTCGAGGCGCCCGAGAGCGGGTGCGCGATCTTCTTCTCGAGCATGTCGTGCATGAGGTCGGGCTCGGCCCACATGCCCTTGCCGATCTGCGCGCGGCCGTCGAGGCCGGATGCCAGGCCGATGGCGACGTTGCGGTCCTCGTAGGCCTTCATGAACGGCTGCTGCTTGATCGCGGCCTTCGGCAGGAACGGCCCGGCGTGCAGCGAGGTGTGGATCTCGTCGCCGGTGCGGTCCAGGAAGCCGGTGTTGATGAATACGACGCGGTCGGCTGCGGCGGCGATCGAGGCGGCGAGGTTCGCCGAGGTGCGGCGCTCTTCGTCCATGATGCCGATCTTCATGGTCTTCGGCGGCAGGCCGAGCAGCTCCTCGACGCGGCCGAACAGCTCGGCGGCGAACGCGACCTCGTCGGGCCCGTGCATCTTCGGCTTCACGATGTACATCGAACCGGTGCGCGAGTTGGATCCCCGGTTCGGGCCCTCGAGCTCGGGCAGCGAGCCGAGCGCGGTCATGATCGCGTCGACGATGCCCTCGAACACCTCGTCGCCGTTGCGGTCCAGCACGGCGGGGGTGCGCATCAGGTGGCCCACGTTGCGGACGAACAGCACGGCGCGGCCGGGCAGGGTGATCTCCCCGCCGTCGCCACCAGCGGAAGCGGCGGATGTCGGTGTCCGGTAGGTGCGGTCTGCGGCCGGCACGCGGGTGAAGGTGCGGCCGTTCTTCGTCACCGATTCGGCGATCGTGCCGTCCATGAATCCGCGCCAGTTGCGGTAGCCGAGCGCCTTGTCCTCGCCGTCGACGGCGGCCACCGAGTCCTCCAGGTCGAGGATGGTGGTGATCGCGGACTCGAGGATGATGTCCTGCACGCCCGCGGCATCCGTCGTGCCGATCCGTCCGGCGCGGTCGATGACGATCTCGGCGTGCAGGCCGTTGTGCACCAGGAGGATGCCGGTGGGGGCATCCGTCTCGCCGGTGAAGCCGACGAACGCGGCGGGGGTCGCGAGACGGCGGTCGCCGCCCTCGGTCTGCACGATCAGGCCGTCGGCGTCGACGCGGTAGCCCGTGGCATCCGTGTGCGACCCCTCGGTCAGCGGGGCGATCTCATCGAGGAACCGCCGTCCGCGCGCGACGACGGCGGCGGCGCGGGTGTAGTTGAACTCCCTGCCGGGGGCGAGCTCGCCGGTCTGGTCGATGGCATCGGTGCCGTACAGCGCGTCGTACAGCGAACCCCAGCGTGCGTTCGCGGCGTTGATCGCGAATCGCGCGTTCAGCAGCGGCACGACCAGCTGGGGGCCGGCCATCGTGGCGATCTCGGGGTCGACGTTCTCGGTGGTGACCGAGACGGCGGACGGGACCGGCACCAGATAGCCGATCTCGGTCAGCAGCGCGCGGTAGGCGTCCCTGTCGGGCAGGCCCGGGTTCGCGCGGTGGAACTCGTCGATGCGCTTCTGCAGCTCGTCGCGCGTCGCGAGCAGTTCGGCGTTGCGGGGGACGAGGTCGTGCACGATCGCACTCGCTCCGGCCCAGAACGCGTCGACGTCGCGACCGGAGTCGGCGAGCGACGCCTCGGCGAACTCGACGATCGGCGCGGCGACCGAGAGGTCTGCGCGGGTGAGATGCGAGGTCATAGTTCCATTCCTTCTGTACGGGCGCCGAGGCGCGTGAGGGTCTCGATGGCGATCGCGGCGTCCACGGACGGCGGACCGCCGGCGATGCCGAGGCCGCCGACGTGCTGGTCGCCGAAGTAGATCGGCACGCCGCCGTCGATCGCGGTCAGCGCGCCGCCGGTGCCGAGCGGCAGAGCGGTCGCGAGCGCTTCGGGGATCTGCGCCGTGCGGCGCCGCACGGATGCCGCGGTCGCGGCCTTCCGGCGGCTGGTCTCGGCGCTGTGCGGGGTGGCGTCGTCGGCCATGCCGTACGCGATGAGCGTCATGGCGGGGTCGGCGACCGCGGCGACGACGCGCACATCGTGCTCGGCGCCGACCTCCATGGCGATGGCGATCGCCCGCGCCGCGGTCTCATAGGTGATCGTGGTGATCTGGCGGTGGGTAGACATCGGTATCCCCTCATTTCCTTGACCGTCAAGAATTCACATGGCGAAACCTAAGTATCGTATGATGGAAGTATATGTCTTGATGTCGAGAAATGTCCAGCGACTCCCGTGCTCCGTGAGACTGCAAGCCCGCGCCGAGACGGGGGCACTACGCCCCCGTCTCGGCGCGGGCATGCAGTTTCGGGGGAGGTCAGCGCTCCGCGGGGTCCGCCGTGCCGATCAGCACCCCGCGGGCCAGGCAGTGGAAGTGCCTGTTGAACCCCAGGTATGCGGGCGTCTCGTCGCCGTCCAGGTCGATCGCGTCGATGTCGAGCGCGTCCACCACGAAGAAGTAGCGGTGCACGCCGGTTCCGGGCGGGGGCGCGGCTCCGATGTAGCGCTGCAGCCTGGCCTCGTTCGGCAGCACGACGGCACCGGCCGGCAGCGATGCGGCATCCCCGTCGCCCGCCGGCAGTGAGGTGAGATCGGCGGGCAGATTCGCGACGGCCCAGTGCCAGAAGCCCGACCCGGTCGGGGCATCCGGGTCGAGGCACGAGATCGCGATACTCTTCGTGCCGGCCGGCGGCTGCGACCACTGCAGCGCAGGATGCCGGTCCTCGCCGCCCCTGCTCGACGACCAGGCCCAGACGGGCACGGGTCCCCCGGCCTCGAAGTCGGGGCTGGTCAGCTCGAGCGGCGCGACCGGGCGCAGCTCGGCGAGGGCGGCATACGGATCGTAAGAGAACATGGACGACCTCCTCCGATGCCACGATAGGCGGCCGTGCCTGTGCTGAATAGACTGGATCCCGTGACCGACCTCGCCGCAGACCGCCAGACCCTGCTCGATCTGATCAAGGGAGAGGCGGTGTTCCACGGCGACTTCACGCTCTCCAGCGGCAAGAAGGCCACCTACTACGTCGACATGCGCAAGCTCACACTCGACCACCGTGCGGCCCCCGCGATCGGCCGCATCATGCTCGACCTCATCAAGGACACCGAGGTGGTCGCCGTGGGCGGGCTGACGCTCGGCGCCGACCCGATCGCGAACGCCGTCATGCACGCGTCGGTGGAGGGAGCCGAGCGCCCGCTGGACGCGTTCGTGGTGCGCAAGGAGCCCAAGGACCACGGCCGAGGCCGCCAGGTCGAGGGTGCCGACGTCAAGGGCAAGCGCGTCGTCGTGCTCGAGGACACCTCGACCACCGGCCAGTCCGCGCTGAAGGCCGTCGAGGTGCTGCGCCGCGAGGGCGCCGAGGTCGTGGCCGTCGCCGTGATCGTCGACCGCAAGACCGGTGCGCAGGCCGCGATCGAGGCCGAGGGCCTGCAGTGGCTCGCCGCGTTCGACCTCGACGACCTGGGCCTGGCGCCCCAGTGACCCGCACCGCGCTCGCCGTCGACATCGGCGGCACCAAACTCGAGGCCGCGCTCGTCCGCGAGGACGGTGCGCTGATCCCGGCGAGCCGCGTCCGCCGGCCCACGGGTCGCGACGCGGATGGCGCCACGCTGGGCACAGCCATCCGCGAGGCGGTCACCGCGGCGCTCGCCGCCCTGCCGACGGACGACGACCTGGTCGGCGCCGGCATCGGCAGCGCCGGACCCGTCGACCGGTCCGCCGGCGTGATCTCCCCGGTGAACATGCCTCTCGCCCACGGCTTCGACGTCGTCTCCGCTGTTCGCAGTGCGGCATCCGCGGCACTCGGACGCGACCTGCATCCGGTGCTCGGGCACGATGGCGGCGCGCTCGCGCTCGCCGAATCCTGGCTCGGCGCCACACAGGGTGCGAAGGCCTCGCTGTCGATCGTCGTGTCGACGGGCGTCGGCGGCGGCTTCGTGCTGAGCGGCGAGTATGCACCGGGTGCCACCGGCAACGCCGGCCACCTCGGACAGGTGCGCCGTGAAGGCGGTCTGACGCTCGAGGAGATCGCCTCGGGTCCGGCATCCGCCGCCTGGGCGCGCACGCAGGGCTGGACCGGCGAGACCGGCGAGGACCTGGCGCGCGACGCCGCGGCCGGCGACACGATCGCGCGCGCCGCGATCGTGCGCTCGGCGAAGGCCGTCGGCGAGGCCCTTGCCGACGCCGCGACCCTCATCGACCTCGACGTCGTGGCGATCGGCGGCGGGTTCTCGCACGTCTCGCACGACTACGTCGACCTCGTCCAGCACGCGCTCACGGCATCGGCCGCGCACCCCTACTCCCGCCGCACCCGTGTCGTGCGGTCCGCTCTCGCCGGCGAAGGCCCGCTCATCGGCGCCGCCGCCTTCGTGCTGCGCGGTTGAGGCCCCTCAGACGTTCTGCGGGGCGGCGGAGCGTGCGCGGCGCCGGCTGAGCACGGTGTCGATCGTGACTGCGAGCACCAGCACCGCGCCGGTGACGATGTTGCGGGTCGCGGCGTCCAGATCGAGCAGCGTCAGGCCGTTCGCGATGGACTGGATGACGAGGATGCCGAAGAACGCCGACCAGGCGCTGCCCCTGCCGCCGTACAGGCTCGCTCCGCCGACGACCGCCGCGGCGATCGCCATCAGGAACAGCTCACCGCCGCCCGTGCTCTGATTCGCCGCGGCCAGGCGGCCCGCGGCGAGCACGCCGCCGAGCGCCGCGAACGTCGAGCAGGAGACGAACGCGCTGATGAGGATGCGCTGCACGGGGACGCCCGCCAGACGGGCGGCCTCGCTGTTGCCGCCGATGGCACGGATGCCCCGGCCCCAGCGGGTGCGCCGCAGCAGCACGTCGACGCCCCACACCAGCGCGACGAAGAGCACGACGCTCCAGCCCACCCCGCGGTCATGGGAGAGCGCGGCGACCGGGATGGCCAGCGACGCGCCCACGGCGAGCGTCCACAGCATGATCGCGAGCAGCGGCTCGGCGTGCAGTCCCGCGGTCAGGCGCCGACGACGGGTGAGCAGCCGGACGCCGGCGACACCGGCCGTGATGATCGCGGTGAGCGTCCAGGCCAACCAGGTCGGCACGAACGCGGTCTGGCTGAATTCGACCAGCCAGGAGTCGTATCGCAGGTTCACCGAGCCGGCGGAGCCGAGCACCTTCCACTGCACACCGGCGACGACGAGCAGGCCGGCCAGCGTCAGCACGAATCCGGGCAGACCCGCTCTGGCGATGAGCACGCCGTAGACGACGCCGATGACGCCACCTGCGACCAGCGCGACCAGCACCGACACAACGAGCGGCCAGCCCAGGTTCATCGACGTCACCGCGACGAGGGCCGCGGCCAGTCCGCTCACGGATCCGACCGACAGATCGATCTGGCCGACCAGCAGCACGATCACCACGCCGAGCGCGATGATCCCGGTCGACACCGACTGCAGCGACAGGTTGACCAGATTCTCCGGCGACCAGAACGACGGCGAGGCCGCGCCGAGCAGGACCCAGATCGCCAGCAGCGCGACGATGATCGGAACCAGCGGGCGCTCGCCGTTCTTGACGCGCTGCCACGAGTCCGCGACGCTCACAGGCCCGCCTCCCTGCTCGCGCCGCTCGGACGCACGGCGGTGGCGCCCGTGATGGCGCCGAGGAGCTCCTCGGCGGTGACCTCGGCGGTGTCGTACTCGGCGACGAGGTGCCCGAGGCGCAGCACGACCACCCTGTCGGCGACCGCGAGAACGTCGGTGATCGAGTGGCTGGCGAGCACCACGGCGTGTCCGCGGGCGCGCAGGCGTCCGATCAGGGTGAGGATCTGCGCCGTCTGCCGTACGCCCAGTCCGTTGGTCGGCTCGTCGAGCAGGATGACGCGGGGCTCGCCGAGCAGGGTTCGTGCGATCGCCACGCTGCGGCGCTGGCCGCCGGAGAGCGCCTGCACGGGGACCCGGACGTCGGGGATGCGCGCCGCCAGGCTGTCCAGCACGACCCGGGCGTCGTGCTCCATCCGCACCTCGTCCAGGACGAAACCTCCCACCTCCTCGTGCCCGAGGTAGAGGTTCTCCACCACGTCGAGGTTGCCGCACAGCGCGAGGGACTGCGGCGAGGCGACGATGCCGAGCCGACGGGCGTCGGCGGGCGAGCGGAACCGCGTGGACGCCCCGTCCACGCGCACCGTGCCGGAGTCCGGCGCGACGGCGCCGGAGGCGACGGCCATCAGCGTCGACTTGCCCGCACCGTTGTCGCCCACCACCGCGAGGACCTCTCCTGCGTTGATGCCGAGGTCGACGTCGATCAGGGCGTGTGCGGCGCCGAAGCTCTTCGACACGCGGTCGAGAGACAGGACGGCTGTCATGGGGTCTCCTTGTCGATGAGGCCGTTCTCGATGCAGGCATCCCGGTAGGCGGGAGTGCAGACGTCGTCGAGCGCATGGACGCGCCCGCGGATGATCACCCGCTCGATGTCGCCGCGGAAGACGCTGGTCGGCGCGAGCAGGAAGCTCGGCACGCCGTCGACCTTCGCCACGGCGACGGGGTGCTCTCCGCGCAGCAGTCGCACGGCGACCTCGGCCGCGATGCGCGCCTGACTCTCGGTCGATTTCGCGACCGTCATCAGCTGATCGCCGTCGAGGATGCGCTGCACCGCCGACAGTTCGGCGTCCTGACCCGACACCGGCGGGACAGGGGCGATGCCGGCCGCCTTGACCGACGCGATCGATCCGCCGGCGAGTCCGTCGTTGGCGGCGATGATGCCGTCGACGTCGCCCGGATGCCGGGTGAGCTGCCCGGTCACCCAGTCCTGGGCGCGGGTGGCGCTCCACGCCGGCGACTCGAACTCGCCCAGTACGCGGGCTTCGCTCTTGTCGAGAACGCTGTGGATGCCGGTGCGCAGATCGGCCGCGTTCGGGTCGGTGGCGGAGCCGTTCACCACGAGGATGCCGGGGGACTCGACCCCCTGGTCGGCCAGCCGGTCCAGCACCGCGAGCGCCTGCATGCGACCGATCAGTTCGGAGTCGAACGACACGTAGGCGGTGACGTCCGGGCTCGCGATGAACCGGTCGTAGGCCACCACGAGCGCGCCCTCGCGGGCTGCGGCGGCGACGATCGCCTCGGCGGCGACGGCATCGACCGCGTCGATCACGAGCACTCGAGCGCCGCGTGCGAGCATCGCCTCGGCCTGCTCCTGCTGCCGGGCGGCGCTGCCACCGGCGTTCGCGTACAGCAGGGTGCAGGTCGGGCACCGCTGGCCGGCGATCTCCTCGAAGGTGGGCCGGTCGGACGTCTCGTAGCGCGTCACCTCGGCGTCGGGCAGGAGCAGCGCGATCGTCCCCTCGGACTCCGAGGCCGGCGCCTCCTCAGAACGACAGGCGCTCGCGGTGAGCACCGTGAGCACGATGGCGAGTGCCGCAGCGCCGCGCAGCAGCATCCGTTTCACGAGGGCACCCCCAGTACGCCGAGCTCACGCGCGCGGTCGAGGGCGGCGGCGATCGCGCCGCGCAGCTCGGCGTCCCCGCCGAAGGCGGATGCGACCACTTCGGGTGCGCCGACGGTGGATCTCAAGGTGTGCCGCTCGACGGCATCGCGGAGCGGATCGAGCAGCACGCCTCCGGCGTCCGCGAGGCGGCCGCCGACGACGACGACCTCCGGGTCGAAGAGGTTGCACAGCGTCGCCACGGCCGTACCGAGGGTGCGCCCGGTGTCGGCGATCGCCCGCCGGCATCCGGCGTCGCCGTCGATCGCGCGCACGACGACGTCGTCGAGGGTGAGGTGGCCGTGGCTGTCGCGCAGCATGTTCAGCATCGGCGCGGAGCCGGCGACGGTCTCCAGGCATCCGCGGTTGCCGCATCGGCACACCGGGCCCTGCTCGTCGACGACGACGTGACCGATCTCGCCGGCGGCGCCGCGGCGCCCGGCGAGCACGCGGCCGCCGACGACGAGGCCGGCGCCGATCGAGTGGGAGGCATGGACGTAGGCGACCGGATCCCTGCCGGCGGCGGCGCCGAACCTCGCCTCGGCGAGTGCGCCGAGGTTCACGTCGTTGTCGACGACCACGGGGACGCGCAGCGCGGCGGAGAGCGGCTCGGCGACGGCGGCGCCGTCCCAGCCGCGCAGCAGCGACTGGGAGGACACCGCACCGTCGTGCACCGGGGCCGGGACGCCGATCGCGACGGCGAGCAGTTCGTCGTCGGAGGCGCCGACCGACTCGATCAGCTCCTGGATGAGCATCGCGGCGCGCTGCAGGGTCATGTCGGCTCGGTGGTCGGCGGCGAGCGGGAGCGTCTCGGTCGCCAGCGGCTGCATCGACGCATCGGCGAGGGTGACCTGCATGGTGCGTGCGCCGACGTCGATGCCCGCGACGAGGCCGATCGAGCGCGCGAGGGTGACCAGGCGGGCGCGCCGGCCGGAGCGTATCGACGGGCTGGTGTCGAGCACTCCGCTCTCGCTGAGCTCCGTGACGATGTTGGACACGCTCGCCGCCGAGAGCCCCGTGATGCCGGCGAGTTCGACCTGCGTCAGCGCCCCGTGCTGCTGCACGGCGCTGACGACGCGGGCGCGGTTCGCCTCGCGGAGCGAGGTCTGCGACCCCGGCGTCGACTGCGTCTGCTGCACGAGTCTCAGCGTAACCGCGTTCCTGGTTGAGTTCAGGAGATAACGCAAAGGTCACGGAAGGCCGGATCTTGAGTTCACGTCTTGACATCAAGAATTGAACTCTGCTGAGATGAGGATCGCAGCGCACCCCGAGCGCTCCTCACGAACAGTCGTGAGACATTCGGCAATGAAGGCGGAAATCATGCGCAAGAAGACTCTGTTGGCGCTCGGCGCGGGGGCGGCTGTCCTCGCACTCGGGCTCACCTCGTGCAGCAGCGGCGACACGGGTGACAAGGGCGACGGCGGCGACGCGGGCGGCGAGGTGGAGGTCTTCACCTGGTGGGCCGCCGGCTCCGAGAAGGCCGGTCTCGACGCTCTCGTCGACGTGTTCAACGAGCAGCACCCCGACGTGAAGTTCGTCAACGGCGCCGTCGCCGGCGGCGCGGGCTCCGACGGCGAAGGATCTGCTGCAGTCGCGGCTGCAGGCGGGCGACCCGCCGGACACGTTCCAGGCGCACGCCGGTGCCGAGCTGCAGGACTACATCGATGCGGGCCAGGTCGAGGACGTCTCCGACCTGTACGACGAGTTCGGCCTGAACGACGCGTTCCCGAAGGACCTGGTCGACCGCCTCACCGTCGACGGCGCGATCTACTCGATCCCGTCGAACATCCACCGCGCCAACGTCGTGTGGGCGAACCCCTCCGTGCTGAAGGACGCCGGCCTCGACCCCGCCGCCGAGTACGCGAACCTCGACGAGTGGTTCACGGCGCTCGACGCCGTGAAGGCCAAGGGCAAGACCGCCCTGTCGGTCGCCACCACCTGGACCCAGGTGCAGCTGCTCGAGACCGTGCTGCTGTCCGACCTCGGCGCCGACGGCTACAACGGCCTGTGGGACGGCAAGACCGACTGGACGAGCTCGGAGGTGACCGACGCCCTGAAGGACTTCGAGAAGCTCATGAGCTACACCAACACCGACCGTGACGGTCTGGACTGGCCGGACGCCACCCAGCAGGTCATCGACGGTGACGCCGGCTTCAACGTGATGGGCGACTGGGCCGAGGCGGCGTTCGCCGAGGCCGGCAAGAAGTCTCCCGCCGACTACATCTACTTCCCGGTCCCCGGGACCGACGGTGTCTTCGACTTCCTCGCCGACTCGTTCACGCTGACCGTGGGCGCGCCCAACGCCGACGGCGCGAAGGCGTGGCTGGAGACGGTCGGATCGGTCGAGGGCCAGGAGGCGTTCAACAAGGCGAAGGGCTCGATCCCGGCCCGCACCGACGCCGACACGAGCGACTTCAGCGAATACCAGAAGACCGCGATCGACTCGTTCGCCAAGGACACGATCGTCTCGTCGCTCGCGCACGGCGCGGCCGTGCCGGTGGCCACGCTGAACAAGATCTCGGACGCCACCAGCAAGTTCACCACCGGAGCATCCGACCTCGCCGGATTCCAGTCGGAACTCGCGGCGGCCTTCAAGGGCTGACCCACTGAGACCGCCCGGGGCGCACGCCCCGGGCGGTCTTCCTTGACCATCCCTGCAAGGAGCACCATGCGCAAACGTCTCAAGACCGCGGGCCCGCCGCTGCTGCTGCTCGCCCCCTCGCTGATCCTGATGGCGATCTTCGTCTACGGCCTGCTGGCGGCGAACTTCCAGACCTCCATCACCGACAACCACACCGCCGCCCAGGCCACCGGGCGCAAGCCCACGAACGTGGTGTGGTTCGAGAACTACTTCGACCTGCTCGGCAGCGACAGCTTCCAGCACTCGCTGCTGAACCTGCTGCTGTTCACCGTTGTCTTCCTCGCCGGCACGATGATCATCGGCTTCGGGTGGGCGTGGCTGATGGACCGGCCCGCCAAGGGCGAGGGCTTCTTCCGAGCGATCTACCTCTTCCCGATGGCCGTCTCGTTCATCGCCTCCGGTGTCGTCTGGCGCTGGCTGCTGAACTCGAACGAGGGCGAGAAGGCCAGCGGCCTGAACCGCCTGTTCCAGATGATCGGCCTGGACTTCCTGCAGAACCCGTGGTGGAACAACATCACGTTCGGCATCATCGCGATCGCGCTCCCCGCGATCTGGCAGCTGTCCGGATACGTGATGGCGCTGTTCCTGGCCGGGTTCCGCGGCATCCCCGACGAGCTCCGCGAAGCGGCCCGCATGGACGGCGCGAGCGAGTGGCAGCTGTACCGCATGGTGCTGTTCCCGCAGCTGTCGCCGGTGGCGCTGTCGGCGCTGATCATCATCGGCCACATGTCGCTGAAGTCCTTCGACCTGATCATGTCGATCTCCAAGCCGGCGAACTACCAGACCAAGGTGCCCGCGGTCGACATGTACGTGTTCAAGTCGAGCTTCGACTACGCGAACTCGGCTGCCGTCGGCGCCATCCTGCTGGTGCTCGTCGCCGTGATCGTCATCCCCTACCTCATCTGGACCAGCCGTCAGGAGAAGCGATGAGTGCCGCGACGACGACCCTTCTGGATTCGGGCCCGACGCAGGCTCCGGCCGTCCGCCCCGCCAAGTCGCGGTTCAGCGTCGGCCGCACCGTGAAGTACGCGGTCATGATCCTCTTCGTGCTCATCGTGCTCACGCCGGTGTACGTGCTGCTCGTGACCAGCTTCAAGGGACCGGGCGACGCCTCGCCGGCTCGCGCCTGGAACCTGCCCGAGGTCTGGGTGCTGGACAACTGGATCGGCGCATGGACGGCGCTGGCGCCGGCGATCGGCCGCTCGTTCCTCATCGTCATCCCCGCCGCGATCATCTCGGCGTTCCTCGGATCGATGAATGGCTTCGTCCTGTCGCTGTGGCGGTTCCGCGGCGCGAACCTGGTGTTCACGCTGATCCTGTTCGGCATGTTCATCCCGTACCAGGCGGTGATGATCCCGCTGCTGCAGATCACGATCTCCGCCGGCATCCCCAGCGGAGTGCCGTCGCTGATCCTGCTGCACGTCATCTACGGCATCCCGATCACGACGCTCATCTTCCGCAACTACTACCTGACGGTGCCGAACGAGCTCGTCGAGGCGGGTCGTGTGGACGGCGCCGGGATGCTGCGGACCTACTGGTCGATCATCCTGCCGATCTCGATCCCCAGCTTCGTGGTGGTGCTGATCTGGCAGTTCACGAACGCGTGGAACGACTACCTGTTCGCCGTGTTCTTCTCGTCGAGCCAGAACGGGCCGGTCACCCTGGCGCTGAACAACCTCGCCAACGGCGCACTGCTGCAGGACTACGGCATCTCGATGGCCGGCGCGCTGCTGGCATCCCTGCCGCCGTTGATCGTGTACATCCTGCTCGGCAAGTACTTCGTGGGCGGCCTGATGTCGGGCTCGGTCAAGGGGTAGTGCCGCGATGCCCCGCGAGCCGCGTCACCGACGCGGTCCGCGGGGCTTTTCGTCGTCGTCCCACGGGCCCTCGTACCAGGCGCCGCGGTCGTCGCGCTTCGGCTTGCGCAGCAGCTGCACGGCCACCACCGTGAGCGTCGTCAGCCCGATGCCGATCAGCACCAGGAACAGCAGATCCTGCTGGTTCACGGACGCCTCCCTCCGCGGCATCCGCCACGATCTTCGCGATCCGGTTCGCCCGGGTCTCGGCGCGCTTGGCCATCGCGATCTGCGTGAGTCCCAGCTTGCGCGCGGATGCCGGGAACGCGTCCCAGCCGGCGCGCGCCGCGGGCGCGGCATCCAGCGCCGCCGTCAGGTCGGCGGGCTCGATACCGGCCTCGGGGCCGTCGAGCACCTCCCAGGCGCCGTTCGCCCTGGCGATCTCGATCGCCCGGATGCCGGCCGGTGCCAGCATCCCCGCCGCCTCGAGCTCGGCGACGCGCGCCTTGTTCGTCGCGGCCCACCCGCTGCCCTGGCGGCGCGGCGAGAACCATTGGCCTCCGGTCCCGTCGTCGAAGGTGCGTACCGGGCCGTCGATCCATCCGAAGCACAGAGCCTGCCGGACGGCGCTCTCATAGTCGACGCCGGTCGCAGAGCGGCCGCGCACGTTCAGCAGCCAGACGCCGCTGGTGCGGGCATGGTTCCGCTCCAGCCACGCGCGCCAGGTCGCGGCATCCGCCGCCACGACGCGCTCGCCGTCGTCGAGCGCACCCATCAGCGATCCTCCGGCAGCAGGTCGGCGACCGAGGCGACGACCTCGTCGGGGCGGAACGGGTACTTCTCGATCTCGGCGCGGTCGCTGATGCCGGTGAGCACCAGCACGGTGTGCAGTCCGGCCTCGATCCCGGCGACGATGTCGGTGTCCATCCGGTCGCCGATCATGCCGGTCTTCTCGGAGTGGGCGCCGATCTTGTTCAGCGCCGAGCGGAACATCATCGGATTCGGCTTGCCCACGACGTAGGGCTCCCGGCCAGTCGCCTTGGTGATGAGCGCGGCGATCGCGCCGGTCGCCGGCAGCGGACCCTCGGCGCTCGGCCCTGTCGCATCCGGGTTCGTGACGATGAACCGCGCGCCGGCGGCGATCAGCCGGATGGCTTTCGTGATGGCCTCGAAGGAGTAGTTACGGGTCTCACCGACCACCACGAAGTCGGGGTCGGTCTCGGTCATGACGAACCCGGCGTCGTGCAGGGCGGTGAGGATGCCCGCCTCGCCGATCACGAACGCCGAGCCGCCAGGCACCTGCTGGCTGAGGAAGTCGGCGGTGGCCAGCGCCGAGGTCCAGATGCGGTGCTCCGGCACGTGCAGGCCGCTCGCCCGAAGCCGTGCGGAGAGATCGCGCGCGGTGAAGATCGAGTTGTTCGTCAGCACCAGATAGGGGATGCCCGCTGCCTCCCACCCGGCGAGCAGGTCGGATGCGCCGGGGATGGCGTCGTTCTCGTGCACGAGTACGCCGTCCATGTCGGTGAGCCAGCATTCGATCTCGGTGCGTTCCGCCATGAGGCAAGCCTAGGGCGGCCCGACCGTCAGGGGTGTGCGGCGAAGAACTCCGCGACGCGGTCGGGCCAGCTGCGGATCGTCGCGATGTCGCCTGCGACCTCGAGCTCGGCGCGCGGCATCAGCTCGGCGAGCCGTTCAGCTGTCGAGAGCGGATGCCCCGGGTCGGTCGCCCACGGCAGCAGCAGCGCGGGCACCTCGATGCGCGCGACCTCGGCCGGATCGGGCAGGTCGCTCACGCCCGCGCCGCGGAACACCGACGGGAGCACCGCCATGTCGATGCTCGGCGGGCCGGGGGTCCACGTCTCGGCGAAGATCTCCGGCGCCGGGGCGGCCGCCGAGGCCGTGACGAAGTCCTCGAGCGTCATCGTCTCGGCGGCAGCCGCGGTCATCTCGTACATCCGCTGCTGCACTCCCCGGGTCTCCCAGGCCGTCGGCGGCGCCGTGAGGGCGACGGAGCGGAAGCGCTCCGGGCGGCGGGTGAGCGCGTGCAGGATCGTCGCGGTGCCCATCGACGAACCGATCGCATGCACCGGCTCGTCCGGCGAGACCGCCTCGGCGAGGGCGAGCAGGTCGGTCGCGAGGCTGTCCCAGCGGTAGTCGTCCGGCACCTCGCGGCCCGCGGTCTCGCCGTGTCCGCGGGCGTCGTAGGCCACGACCCGGAAGCCCTTCTTCGCGAGTCCGTCCCACGGGGTGAGCCCCTGCTCGCGGTCGGCGGCGCGGCTCATCGTCAGACCGTGCGCGACGAGGACGACCGGACCTTCGCCGTGAGCGTCGAAGGCCAGCTGGGCGGTGCCGACGTCGAAGAAGCGCGTTCCCATGCGCACAGCCTATGGGTGGGCTCAGGCCGTCAGCCAGATCACGCCCGCCGAGCCCTCGGGCAGCGCCACGGCGCGCCCGTCCCGCTCGACGCCGGCGGCCGTCACGACGAGCTCGGATGCCACGTCGATGTCGAGCGCCTCCAGCGCCCGCAGCAGTTCCGGATCGCGGTCGTCGACGCGCAGCACGCGGCCGGCGTGACCGGGCGCGGCATCCGCCAGCAGCACGAACGGCTCGCGGGTGACATGCCCGGCGGCATCAGGGATCGCGTCGCCATGGGGATCGAACCGCGGGCGGCCGAGCCGTTCGTCGATGCCCTCCAGCAGGCGGTCGCTGATGGTGTGCTCGAGCACCTCGGCCTCGTCGTGCACCTCGTCCCAGGCGTAGCCGAACTCGCGCACCAGCCAGGTCTCGATGAGGCGGTGCCGGCGCAGCATCTCGAGGGCGCGGCGCTCGCCGGCATCCGTCAGTCGCACCGCGCCGTAGGGCACGTGCGAGACGAGACCGGCGGATGCCAGCTTCTTGACCATCTCGGTCACGCTGGAGGGCGCGATGCCGAGCTTCGCCGCGAGCTGCGACGGGGTGATCGGGGCATCCTGCCACTCGGTGTGCGAGTACACCGTCTTCAGGTAGTCGTCCGCGGCCGGGGAGGCCATCAGCCCTGCCCACCCAGGCGCATGATCTCGCCGAACGCCACCTGGCCGGCGAAGAAGCAGATCGCGAAGCCGGCCAGCGCGGCCAGCAGTGATAGGCGACCGTCGTAGTCCTCGACGCCCTGAGTGCCGATACGGCGTGCGCGGAACGCGAGGATCAGCGTGATCACGCCGAGCGCCAGCTGAACCCACGGGCCGCCGAACGGCAGCAGCACGGGGAAGAACAGCAGCGAAACACCCAGCGCCGCCGTGCCGAGCGAGATCCAGGTGCACAGCCGCATCGCGCGCCGCGCGTCGGTGTCGTCTCGGGCCATGACCTCCAGCCTACCGGCGGGGACTGGGCGACTCAGGCCCGGAACAGGGCGTCGACCTCGGCGGGCGCGTATGTCTCGACCGGCTTCGGGCCGGCGAGCAGCATCGCGACCAGTCCGACGACGACGCCGGCGACCAGGCCGGTCAGCGCCGAGACCAGCACGTTCGCGAGAAGCTGGCCGGCGTAGGTTCCGAGATCGGAGTGCAGCAGGAAGCTCTGCGCGATGCCGCGTACGAGATTGCCGGCGACCATGGCGAGGATCGTGGTCCACAGGCCGCGGCCGAAGGCGCGCCAGCGCCCCGGATGCGGATGCTTCCGTCCGGCTGCGCGCAGCTGCACCCACGCGGTGAGCAGCATGACCGCGACCCCGACCAGGTCGATCAGCCACACCGTGACGGTCGTCTCACCGAGCGGCCAGACCCGCAGCGGCGGCCACAGCGCGGGCAGCCCCGCGGCGGGCGGGAACAGCAGCGCCGAGACCCAGGTGGCCACCCATCCCGACACGTGCCATACGCCGGCGAGCACCGCCAGCACGAGCAGCGAGCCGAGCACGGTCCAGGAGACCCGGTCGAATCGCGGGTGGGACTGAGTGTCGGGCGCCGATGCCATGCGTTGATGCTAGCTTGCGAGAAGGCGACGGGGCCGGAAGGAGACACGGGATGCGGAATCCGAGTCGGTGGGCGCTGGCCGGAGCCCTCGTGCTCCTCATCGCGGGCGGTGCCGTCGCGGCATCCCTCCGGGTCGCGCCCGAGGCATCGACGCGGTTCATCCAGGACGCGGACGGCCGCAGCATCGTCGCGCACGGTTTCAACACGGCCTCCAGCGCGAAGAGCACGCCCGATGGACTGCCGCTGTTCACCGAGGACGACCTGGCCCGTGAGCAGACCGACATGGGCACGGACTTCGTGCGCTTCCTCATCTCGTGGCGGGCGGTCGAACCCGAGAAGGGCGTGATCGACCAGGGCTACCTCGACGCCGTCGAGGAGCGCGTGCAGTGGTACGCCGACCGCGGCTACGACGTCATGCTCGACATGCACCAGGACCTGTGGGGGTCGGCCATCACTCCCGGCGGCGACTGGGGCAACGGGGCGCCGGCCTGGGCGACGTTCACCGACGGGCTGCCGGTGAACACCGGCGACATGTGGGAGCTGGTCTATCTCGAGCCCGGCACGATCCGCGCCTTCGACCACTTCTGGAACACCACCGGCGAGCATCCGGAACTCGCCGAGCACTACGCGGACGCCTGGCGGGCGGTCGCGGAGCGCTTCGCCGGCAACGACACCGTGGTCGCCTACGACCTGATGAACGAGCCGTACGGCGGCACGCTGCAGGGCGTGGCGTTCGAGTCCGGCCCGCTCACCACCCTGTACCAGCGCGCCACGGATGCGATCCGGGAAGCCGATCCGGACACCTGGGTGTGCGTCGAGCCGCAGGCGTTCGGGTTCAACTGGGGTCTGCCCAGTGCCCTCGGGCCGATCGACGACCCGCGCGACGGCGATCCGCGCGTCGCGTTCTGCCCGCACCTGTACCCACTGCCGATGGATCTCGGCGACGGGTTCGCCGGCGACACGAGGGGGCTCGTCCAGGGGACGGTCGCGCAGTGGCGTTCGAATGTGCTGCGCACCGCGGAGATGCTCGGCCAGGGCGAGGGGGCGGTGCCCGTGATCCTCGGCGAGTTCGGCCTCGACACCACTCGCGAGGGCGCCGAGCAGTACGTGAAGCTCGTCTACGAGACGGCGGATGCTGCGGGGATGGGCGTCGTGTACTGGTCGCGCGACGACGGCAGCTGGGGCCCGTACGAGTCCGACGGCACCGCGCGCAACCTCGTCTCCTGGCTGAACCGGCCGTACCCGCGCGAGGTGGACGGGCTGGTCTCGTGGACGTCCTCCGACGACGGGGTGACGTTCGAGGTGCGGAAGAGCGGAGCGGCGACGGTCTATCTGCCGCCCGCCGCGTTCACCGCGCAGCCGGCGGTCTCCGGTGCCGAGGTGGCCTCGTGGGATGCGGCATCCGGCATCCTCACGCTCGACGTGGCCGGTGACGAGACAGTGACCGTCGCCCGCTGACCGCACGCGGGCGGCAGCCGGTTCAGTCGGCGGATGTCGGTCGCGCTCACGCGCCGGTGGCGAGCAGCACCAGCAGGGCGGCGTTCAGGGTGATCAGCAGCACCGAGCACACGATGCCCAGCACCGTCGTCAGCCGCCGGTTCGCGTAGCCGCCGAGCGTCCGCCGCTGAGCGGTCAGGGAGACCAGCGGGATGAGCGCGAACGGGATGCCGAACGACAGCACGACCTGGCTCAACACGAGGGCGAGCGTGGGATCGAAGCCGATGGCCAGGATGAACAGCGCCGGGATCAGGGTGACCAGGCGCCGCGCGAGCAGCGGCACCCGCACCGACAGCAGCCCGTGCATGATCTCCGCTCCCGCGTACGCCCCGACCGAGGTGGATGCCAGTCCGGAGGCGAGCAGACCGACGGCGAACAGGGTGCCGATCACGGCGCCGAGGTTCTCGCTGATCGCTGCGTAGGCACCCTCGAGGGAATCGGTGCCCTCGACGCCGGCGAGGTTGGCCGCGGCGAGCAGCAGGATCGCGAGGTTCACCGAGCCGGCGATGACCATCGCGACGGTGACGTCCCAGCGGGTCGCGGTGATGAGCGTACGTATGGAAGGGCCGGTCCGGGTCCCTGAGCCTGTCGAAGGGCGCCCGAAGCGGTCGCGGGCGAGAGCGCTGTGCGCGTAGATCGCGTGCGGCATGATCGTCGCGCCCAGGATCGACGCTGCGAGCAGCACCGATCCGCTGTCGGTGAAGCGCGGGATCATGCCGCTCGCGACGCCGGACGGATCGGGCGGAGCGACGAACAGACCGGCCACGAAGCCGATCACGATCAGCGACATGAGCCCGATGATGACGAACTCGAAGTGCCGGGGGCCGCGCCGGGACTGCACCAGGAGCAGTCCCATCGACACGGCACCGGTGATGATGCCGCCGAGCAGCAGCGGGATGTCGAAGAGCAGGTACAGGGCGACCGCGCCGCCGAGCACCTCGGCGATGTCGGTCGCCATCGCGACCAGTTCGGCCTGCAGCCAGTATGCACGGCGTGCCCAGCGACTGCGGATGCGCTCGCCGAGCACCTCGGGCAGGCTCTGCCCTGTGACGACGCCGAGTTTGGCGGACAGGTACTGGATCAGCCAGGCCATCACGTTGCCGACCAGCACGACCCACACGAGCAGATAGCCGTAGCGCGCGCCGGCGGTCATGTTGCTGGCGACGTTTCCGGGATCGAGGTAGGCGACGCCGGCGACCAGCGCCGGTCCGAGCAGCCACATCCCGCGCAGCGGCGATCGCCGCGCGCCGCGCACGGGTGCGAGAGGTGTGGTCATCGCAGTTTTAGGCATACCGAAATCCTACTCATTTTTCGGTACACCTAAAAGTCTGATGCGGGAATGCCCGCGGTTACGCTGGTCGGGATGGATGAGCAGACTCCCGACGCCTCGACGGGCTCGGTGACCCAGCCTGGGTACGGCGTCGGACCGTGGCCCGGCGAGTGGCCGCAGGACGAGCAGTACGACCCCGAGCTGCTCGAGCTGGGCGACACCCGCAACGTCATCGACCGGTACCGGTACTGGCGGATGGAGGCGATCGTCGCCGACCTCGACACGAAGCGGCATCCGTTCCACGTCGCGATCGAAAACTGGCAGCACGACATGAACATCGGCTCGATCGTGCGCAGCGCGAACGCGTTCCTCGCCGACACCGTGCACATCATCGGCCGGCGTCGCTGGAACCGCCGCGGCGCGATGGTCACCGACCGGTACCAGCACGTCGTGCATCACGAGGACGTCGCGACGTTCGCGGCGTGGGCGGCGGATGCCGGCATCCCGGTCATCGCCGTCGACAACGTCGGCGAGGCCGTGCCGGTGGACCGGGCGGACCTGCCCGAGCGGTGCGTGCTGCTCTTCGGGCAGGAGGGTCCTGGGCTGTCGGAGGAGGCGCTCGCCGCGGCATCCGGCCACATCGAGATCACCCAGTACGGCTCGACCCGGTCGATCAACGCGAGCGCCGCCGCGGCCGTCGTGATGTACGAGTGGTGCCGCCGGCACGCGGACTGATCAGTCGCGCTGGATGCCGAAGGTGTGGCGCATCAGGGCGTACACGTCGGAGTCGAGGCGATCAAGACGACGGTGCACGCCCTGGATCTCGGTCCGGATGATCCGCACGAACATCGTCGACATGAGTGTGATCATGCCGAAGAGACCTGCAGCGAAGACGCCGATCAGCGTCCACACCTGAGGTTCGGTCATCGTCAGCACCCTTTCATCATGACTTGTTCCGATCGAGGATGCCAGGCTCGGTGAGACGCAGGCACGGCGCGCACCGCGACGGTGGACAACCCCTCAGCAGTCGCGATTGTGCAGGACGACTCGCGGCTCACCCGTCCGGGTGATGTCGTGAAACGGAGCCCATGTCAGCATGGGGGCATGACGGGCACGACCGCTTCGACGCCGCGCGCGTCCGTGCGGCTCGACCTGCTCGTGCCGGGGCTGCTCACGCTGATCCTGCTTCCGGTGTCGCTGGTCGCCCTCGCCCAGCAGCCGACCGCGCTCAGCCTGCCGTTCGCGATCGCCGCGGGCGCGCTGTTCGTGGCCCTGCACGCGGTGTCGTTCCTCGCGTCCCGGTATGCGATCGCGGCCTTCGCTGCGGCCAGCGTGATCATGCTGCTGCTCGCCCTGTTCCCGGTGGCGGCGGGTGTGACCACCGCGCTGTACCCCTCTGCGCTCGCCTACCTGGTCTGCGTCCATCAGGTCGCTGTGCGGGGCGAGTGGCGGTACGCGCTGCTCGCGATGGGCACTGCCGTCGTCGGCTCGGCTGTCGTGGCGCTCATGGCACCCGAGCTGGTCGATCCGATCTGGAGGCTGGGCGCCTTCCTCGGGCTCGTCGCCGCGAATGCCGCGGCATGGGCGTTCGGCCTGCTGCAGCGCCTGCGCCGCGTGCAGGCGGCGGAGCAGCAGGAAGCGCGGGTGCGCGCGGCGCTTGCCGACGAGCGGGCGCGCATCAGTGCCGAGCTGCACGACGTGGTCGCGCACTCGCTGACGGTGATGATCGCGCAGGCCGAGGTCGCCCGCGGATTCCTGCGCGAACAGCCCGAGGTCGGCGAACGCGCCCTGGACGTGGTGCTGGACAGCGGGCGCGATGCGCTGCGCGGGATGCGAGGAATCGTGCGGGATGACGCGCCGCTGCAGCCCGCGGAGGGTCTCGAATCGCTGGGCGATGTCATCGGTGGCGCCCGAAGCCCCGAGACCCGCGTCGACCTGACCGAGGACGGCGCCCGCCGACCGCTCGCGGCTCCCGTGCTGCTCGCACTTCTTCGCGTGGTGCGCGAGGGGCTGACCAACGCGATCCGGCACACCCTTCCGCCCCGCAGCGTGCGAGTGCGCCTGGAGTGGGGGTCCGAACTGACGGTCGTGATCGACGACGACGGCGGATCCGGGGCATCCGGCTCCCGGCTCGGCACGGGCACCGGGCTCGCCGGGCTCGCCGAGCGCGTGCGCCTGGTGGGCGGCACGCTCGAGTCGAACCGGTCCGGGGGCGGCTGGCGGCTGCGCGCCGTGCTGCCGGTGGAGGAGGCCCGATGACGGTGCGGGTGCTGCTCGCCGATGATCAGGAACTGCTGCGCGAGGCGGTCGCGATGATGCTCGGCAGAGATGAGCGCATCGAGATCGTCGGGTCGGTCGGCTCCGGCGACGAGGCGATCTCGTTCGTGCAAGCGCGCGCCGTCGACGTGGTGCTGATGGACGTGCGGATGCCGGGGACCGACGGCATCGCCGCGACCGCTGAAGTGCGGCGCATCCGGCCCGGCATCCGGGTGCTGGTGCTGACCACGTTCGACCTCGACGAGTACGTGTTCGGCGCGATCCGCGCCGGAGCGAGCGGGTTCCTCACCAAGGACGCCACTCCGCAGGCCGTCGCCGACGCGGTGGTCGCGGTGGCGGCGGGAGAGG
The DNA here is from genome assembly GCF_021582875.1 of Microbacterium sp. KUDC0406. NCBI lineage: Bacteria > Bacillati > Actinomycetota > Actinomycetes > Micrococcales > Microbacteriaceae > Microbacterium > Microbacterium sp. KUDC0406. The sequence continues at coordinate 3,232,120 of NZ_CP091138.1, forward strand.
CGGCGATGGGGGATGCCGCGATCGCGGCCATGGTGGGATTCGTGCGCCAGGGCGCGGCGACCGGTGACGCGGATGCCGCGCTGACCGCACTGAGCCCTCGGGAGCAGGACGTGCTGCGGCTGCTGGCCTCCGGCGCCGGCAACGATGTGATCGCGCAGCGGCTGTTCGTGTCGCAGAACACGGTGAAGACGCACGTGAAGGCGGTGCTCGCCAAACTCGGTCTGCCCGACCGGCTGCACGTGGTCATCTGGGCGTATGAGAACGGCATCCTGCGACCCGGCGGCGCGCAGGGGAGTCACCCGCAGGGTGAGGGCGATCGCCCCTGCGGGCGACGCGGAGGCGCCACGGCGATTCCTACCGTGAGGGGATGGAACTGAGAACGAGAACGATCCTCTCTCTGCTGGCGGCGCTCTCGGCCGCCGTGATCACCGCGCTGTCGCTGCTGCGCCTCACCGTGCCCGCGGTCGCCGACTGGTACGCCGGGATGCCACCAGGGCTGCTCGACCGCGTCGTGGACGGCGGCGCCGCCGCACTCATCGGGCTGCTCACCGGGGTGGCGGGCGTGGTGGTCTCGATCGTGCTCCTGGCCCGCGCCCGCGGTGCCGAGTCGCCGGCCGCGCTCGGCGTGATGTCGGTGGTGGTGACCGTCGCGGTGCTGCTGCTCTCGCCAGGCGGGATCATCCCGGTCGCCGGGTACACGTTCGCGTTGACGGCGCTCGGCATCGTCATCGCGGGTGCTCTGCTGCTGGCGATCCGGCATCCGCTGGTCGGGATCGTCGTGATCGGTGCACTCGTCGCGGTGGGCGTGGTCGCGGCGATCACCCTCGACGGAGCGCCGCTGCCGGCGATGCTGGTCACGTCGCTCGGCGAACAGCTGCCCAGGATCGCGGTGACGCTCGCGCATCTCGCGCTGGCCGCCACGATCGTGCTGGGGGCGATCGGCGACGGACGCGACGGACGCGGGCGCGTCGCACGGTGGGTGCTGGCGCATCGCACTGCGATCACTGTGGTCGCCGCCTGCTGCGCACTGCCGTATGCGTTCGTCCGGGCGACCTGGCTGACCCCGTGGCCGCTGTTCGGCGGCGACCGCGGCGAGTTCACTGCGCACCCGGACATGCTCATCACCGGCTTGATGCTCGGCTTCGGGATGCTGATGGCGGGCGTGCTCACGCTCGGTCTGGTGCGGCCGTGGGGCGAGCGGTTCCCGCGCTGGTTCGCCGGGCTGGGTGGACGGCCGGTGCCGGTCGGGCTGCCCGTGATCGCCGCGATGACGGTGTCGGTGCTGTTCATCGCCGGTGGGGCGGAGTTCATCGTGCAGATCGCGGAAGGGCAGTTCACCCTCGCTCCGGAGGCCGTCTTGGAGTTCCTGGTGGTGTTCCCGTTCTGGCTCTGGGGTCCGACGCTGGGGCTGGCGGCCTGGGGCTATGCGATGCACCGCGCCGGTCGCGGGGCGGTGGTCGACGCCGAGGCGGATGTCGCGCCGGATGCCGGATTCTGCTCGCACGGGCTGCACGAGCTCGAACTGAGGGAGAGCCGCGAGGCGTGAGGTGCCCGCATGCTCTCGGGTCAGGCGGGCATCCTCATCCAGGCGTCCGTCCTGACCCGCCAGCCGAGTGTGCCGAGGCGGGCGAGCAGATAGACACCGAAGAAGGCGATTGCGAGCCAGACGAGGCCCGCGGTGCCGGAGACCCCGGTGGCGGCGATGATCCAGAGCGCGGGCAGGAAAGGCACGAGGTTCAGCACGCCGACGACCGCGAGGTACCTCGCGTCATTCGCGCCCATCAGCACTCCGTCGAGCACGAAGACCACGCCGGCGACGGGCTGGGCGACCGCCAGCACGATGAGGGCGGGCTGGATGAGGGTCGCGAGGGCGGCGTCGCCGGTGAACAGCAGCCCGAGCACGCCGGACAGCGCGGCGACGATCGCGCCGACGATGGCGCCGAACCAGGCGCCCCAGGCGACGGTGCGGCGCAGCACGTGGTGCACCTCGCGGTCGTCGCCGGCGCCGAGTGACTTGCCGATCAGCGCCTGCGCGGCGATCGCGAGGGCGTCGAGGGCGAACGCGGCGGTGGAGAACATGGTGAAGACGATCTGCCAGCCGGCGAGCTCGTCGGTGCCGATACCTGTGGCGACGCCGACGGTCGCGAGCAGGGCGACGCGCAGGCTGACGGTGCGCAGGAAGAGCCAGCCGCCGGAGCGGGCGGTGCCTCGGATGCCGTCGCGCTGCGCGCGCAGCGAGGCGCCGTGCCGGCGGGCGAGGCGCTGCACGACGAGAGCGTAGGCGCCGACCATGCCCCACTGGGCGAGCACGGTTCCGAATGCCGAGCCGGCGATGCCCCAGCCGAACCCGTAGATGAACAGCCAGTTCAGCAGGGCGTTCGCGGCGAAGCCGAGACCGGCGATCCAGAGCGGGGTGACGGTGTTCTGCATGCCGCGCAGCAGGCCGGTGGCGGCGAACACGATGAGCATCGCGGGCAGCCCCCACATCGAGATGGAGAGGTAGATGCGGGCTTCGGATGCCACGGCTTCGGAAGCTCCGAACAGGGAGACGAGCCAGGGTGAGGCGAGCGCGCCGACCACGGCGAGCACCGCGCCGAGGCCGAGCGCGAGCCACATGCCGTCGATGCCGGCCGAGACGGCGTCGCCGGGCCGGCCGGCGCCGAAGCGGCGCGCGACCGCGGGGGTGGTGGAGTAGGCGAGGAACACCATCAGGCCGACGACGGTCTGCAGCACGGCGCTGGCGATGCCGAGGCCGGCGAGCGGCACGGTGCCGAGGTGGCCGACGAGCGCCGCGTCGACGATGAGGAACAGCGGTTCGGCGACGAGCGCCCCGAGTGCGGGGACGGCGAGCCGCAGGATCTCGCGGTTCAGGGGCGGGGACGGCACGGGTTCGAGCCTATTGGAGTACGGGGACGGTACTTCCTTTCGCCTGGGGGATCGGGAGCCCGGAGAGACCGCAGGTCGGGGGAGCGGGGATGCTGATCTCTCAGGACGCGGGGACCTGAGAAGCCGGGTGCAGGGCGCCTGCGCGCCGGGCTCTGGGTCAGGATCCGGGGGTGTTGTCGGGCTGCGGCGCGTTCGCGCTGAGCCGGGGGCGGAGGGCGATTGGGTGCCCGGGGTGCCTGCGAGCCGTGCCCTGGGTCAGGATCCGAGGGCGTCCGCAGTCACGCCCCGCCCCCCGCGAGAGCCGGGGAGGCCCGCGCTCCGGGTCCGACGTGGATCACGCCGCGATCGCGTATCGAGCACGCCCTCCGAGGCGGGGCCTGCGGGACGGGTCGACGTGCGGAGGCGGAACGAACCAGACGTGCGCGGCCGTGCCGGTGCCGTCGATGCGGATCTCCCAGCCGTTGTCGTGGATGCGATGGTGGCAGCTCTCGCAGAGCAGGACGCCGTTGTCGAGGTCGGTGGGGCCCGCGTCTCGTTCCCACCAGCGCAGGTGGTGGGCCTTCGTCATGCCTGGTGGAAGGTCGCACATCGCGCATCCGCCGTCGCGTTCGGCCAGGGCGAGCTTCTGTGCCCTGGTGAAGAGTCGCTTCTCGCGACCCCAGTCGAGGATCTCGCTGCCGGAGCCGAGCACACAGGGGATGACGCTGCCACCGGCTGCCATTCGCCGCACGGCGCTGACGCTGATCGGGGCGTCGGCGCCGTCGATGGTGCCGTGGCCGGTTCCGGAAGTGAGGTCTTCGAGTCCGATGCGCACGATCACTGTCGCGCCGTGCAGCGGAACATCCGTGTGGGAGCAGGCGAGCATGTGCTGGCAGAACAGGGTGAAGGCGTCGGCCTGCATCATCTGGACGGTGCGGTGGTCAGCGTCGGGCCCGTCGGGGTCGACCGCGTCTTTGCGGGCGGCGAACTGACCCGAGACGTAGCCCTGCACCGCGGCACGGATCGGCGCGCCTTCTTCGACCGGGGTGACCAGGTGCACGTGCAGGTTGCCGTCGCGTTCGAACATCGTCGCCGACCGTCGGGCGCGGCGCTCTTCTTCGGAGGGTTCGATGCCGTCGGGATCGAGGTGAGCCTCAAGATTCACGACCAGTTTGCGCACATTGTCCAGTGACTGCCCTGCGGCACGGGATGTGAGGAACTCTTCGGCCTCGGCCGTCTTCTCGGTGCCGACCTTGATGCGCACCCGGTCGAGCATGGCGATGATCTGCGCCGCGGCGACCATGCTCAGGTCGCCCGAGGCGATGCCCTTCTGTAAGAACGGGTACTTCGCCGGCAGCTTCTCGCCGAGCAGGTTGGAGCGCGGAGCGATCGCCTCGCCGACCTTCACGAGCTGCGCCGCCTCGCCCGTGGTTCCGCGGGTCGATGCTGCGATCAGCTGTGTGGTGCTGCGGTAGCCGTGCTGTTTTGCCAGGCCATCCGGGCCGAGTTCGGTCCGTGATTCGTGTGAGATCTCGGCTGCGACCTCGGCGAGCAGGGCATCCATCTGGCGGCGCGCCAGCGTGAGTTCCTCGCTCGCGCGCATCAGTTGATCGCGAGTCATCTCAGTCGCGTCCGCAGCCTCCGCCCACGCCGTCTCGAGACCGGTGACGGTCTCGAGAAGTGCGGTCAGGTGCTGTGCCATGCCTCCAGGATATCGAACAGAACTACGAAAGACAAGGAGAATAGACAGACTTGTGTACGAATATTTCAGCTAAGCAGCCAGGCGCGGATGCTGGCGATGTCGGCAGTATCCGAGGAGTCCTCCTCGACCGCGTCATCCAGCTCGCGTCGCTTGGCCGTCAGGCGGCTCTCGGCACCGCGTGATGACAGGACCAACATGGTGAAGGGAAAGGTCCACGCCAGCATCCGGTGCTGGAATCCATGGCGCTCTGCCCCGCGCTGGATCGCACGCCCCAGCCACATGGAGAACAGGAACACCAGGAGCAGCAGCGCGAGGAGGGCGATGTCCGCGTACCAGCGTGGCGCAGCGCGGAACGGTGCTACCAGGGCCGCGCCACCCAGAAGTGCCATTCCCAGGCTCGACATGGTGTGCGCGAGCCAGGCGAGGCCAGCGATCATTCGCTGCTGCGGTTTCGCGTAGCCGGGGACATCGATGACCATCGTGAGCGAGGCGACGAAGAGAGCCAGAGCCAGAGCCGCCGTCGGACCGGGGAACGATGGAATCGTGACATCCACGAGCCACGCCAGGCCCGTGATCGCCACGGCAGGCACGAACAGCCCGACGGAGCCGATCGCCCACGGACGTTCGCGCAGGGTGCTGGTGAAATCCTCGGCACGGAACGCGACTTCGCGCTCGAGGTCATGAAGCTCGACGGTCAGTCGCTCGAGCGGGTCGCGCAGAAGGTAGTAGCGGCCGGCCAGCACTCCGCCGGCGACGACGAGTGCCGTCGCAAGCCCGGTGAACACGACCGCCGCGATGGGCAGCGTCGTCAGCGGCCGCACCGTGAATGCCCAGCCGACACCGATTCCCGCGGCGAGCAGCCAGGCGGCGCCGGTTGCGGCGGCGGTCGTCACCGTGATGCCGGCGACCCAGTTGCGTACCGACTGCTCACCGGCGCCTCCACTGTGCAGACGGGGCGAGGTGAGCAGCTGCACGCCGACGAACATCATCCCGAGCGCCAACGCGAACCACCATGGCTCGGAGGCGAACGCCCAGCGCATCCAGTCGGCGCCGGCTTCGCGTAGGGGGATGTCGAGCACTCTCCCGGTGATCGCGGTCACTGCGATCAGCGTGAGCAGCGCGAAGAACGTCAGCATGCCCATGAGTACGGCGCTCTTGCCGAGCGTGTGATGTCGCCGCGACGCTGTCATGGTCCCCCCTCGAAGCGACTCTATGTCCGGCATCCGACGTTGACGGCGGAATGTCGGCCGGGCATCCGCCGTTGAACCCACCATGATCGCAGCACCCGACCGCCTCGCTGACGCCACCAGTATGGGCGCGGTGACTCTGCTGGTCGGCGACCTCGACGCGATGACCCGGTACTACCGCGACGTCGTCACGCTGCAGGTGCTCGCCGCCGAACGCGACGCCGTGACGCTCGGCCGGGCGGGGAATCCGATCGTCGTGCTGCGTCATGAGGCGGGACTGCGGCACGCGGCATCCGGGTCTGCGGGGCTGTACCACACGGCCATCCTGTTCGAATCGCAGGCCGCGCTCGCCGCCGCCGTGCATTCGGTGGCCAGGAACGCTCCTGGTACGTTCACCGGCAGCGCGGATCACCTGGTCAGCCAGGCCTTCTACTTCACCGACCCGGAGGGCAACGGCATCGAACTGTACTGGGACCGGGCCCGCACCGAATGGTCGTGGACCCACGGGCAGGTCGAGATGGCGACGCTGTACCTCGACCCGAACGCGTACCTGGACGAGCATCTGACCGAGGCCGTTCTGCAGGGGTCAACGGCTCAGGACGCGGCATCCGTCGGTCACGTGCACCTGTCGGTGGGGGATGTCGCGACGGCGAAGAGCTTCTACGTCGACGCGCTGGGCTTCGACGCGACGGCGTCGCTCGGCACCAGCGCCCTGTTCGTCAGCGCCGGTGGGTATCACCACCACATGGCGATGAACGTCTGGGAATCGCGCGGTGCGGGGCCCCGGATGCCGGCACTCGGACTGGGCAGGGTAGATCTGACGCTTCCCGACGCCGACGCGCTCGGCGCGCTGACCGAGCGGCTGCGCGACCACGGCTTCGCGGTGCGTGACGACGGCCGCACGGTGAGCTTCGACGACCCGTGGAGCAATCTGCTGCAGGCATCCGTCGGCTGAGCCACCACCCGGTCATCCGCGTAGGCTGGCAGCAGCGGAGGTGCAGGATGACGGATCCGAAGGATGAGCAGGATGCTGCGGCATCCGCCCCTCGTGGCTCTGCGCTGAACGCGCAGAACATGGCCGAGCAGGTGGAGACCGCGATCCAGGTCGCGATCCGGCAGGGGGCGTTCGACAATCTGCCCGGTGCCGGCAAGCCGATCGAGGGACTGGGCACGCACCACGACCCGGACTGGTGGATCCGGCGCAAGATCGAGACCGAGAACCTGACCGGTCTGGGACCGCCTGCCATCCTGCTGCGTGCCGAGGACCGCGAGATGCAGGCGACGCTCGACGGGTTCCGTCGCGAGGAGGACGTCCGCGCGCACCTGGAGGAGTTCAACCGGCGCGTCATCGAGGCCCGGCGACAGCTGCTCGGCGGCCCGCCGGTCGTCACGAAGACACGCGACGTGGATGCCGAGGTCGCGGCCTGGCGTGAGCGCCGGTCGCGCGCCACGGGTCGATGAGCATCCCCACGCCGTACCTCCCCGCCGCCGGCACCGCCAGCACCACTGCGCTCAGCAGCACCATCACGGGATACTGATCGACCAGCTGGTCCGAGCCCCAGTAGAGCATCAGCGTCGCGATCGACGTCAGCGCGGCGAGCCGAGTGAACAGCCCAGCGATCAGCACGACCCCGAGCAGCACCTCGAGCGCGGGGATCGCGAACCCGAACAGCACCGGAAGCGCCTGCATCCCGGCATCCAGCGGACCGAACCACCAGGGCGTGCGCGGGTTGCGCGCCGCCCCGTCGGCGACGAGCAGGATGTCGGATGCGCCGAACCCCGCCCGGTACTTCTCGATGCCCTCGAGCAGCCAGAGCATGCCGACCGCGACCCTGGCCGCGCCGCCGATCAGCGGCCCGGCCAGGGCGGCGCTGGGGGTCATGACAGCTTCGCCGCCCCGAACACGGCCTTCGCCTTGTCGCAGTGGATCACGACGTAGGAGTACTTCGAGACGTCGACGTCGTCGATCATGAACGTCTGGGATTCCTGGTCGAAGGCCACTGCGTCGACCAGCATCCCCTCGCCGACGGCCGCCTCGTCGGTGCCGTTCGTCAGGTACACGTGCAGGTCGGGGCCCTCATCCGACGAGAAGCCCGAGAGCACGACCTTCCCGTCCTCGACGGTCGCATCGCCGCTCACGGCCTTCCCGTTCAGGCCCTCGAACTTGCCCGAGACCTTCGCCATCATCATGTCGTCTGCCGAAGCCGACGGTGCCATGCTCTCCTCGCTCATCGGCGTGCTGTCCTTCTCCATCGCGCCGGGCGAGCTGCAGCCGGCCAGGGCGAGGCCGAGGGCGAGCAGAGCGGTCGCGATCGCAGGGGTCCTGCGCATGATGTTCTCCTTCCGCCGGGCGGCGGGATGCCGCACTCGAAGCGTGTGAACGACGCTAGGAAGCGAACGGATGCCGGTGGGCGGAGCTTTCAGAACCGTAAGGACCCTCGTTACGAGGCATCCGCCGATTAGCGTTGTCGACATGGAGCAGCCGAACCGCGTCGTGGTCGTCGAGGACGACCCGACCGTTCGCGGTGCGGTCGGCGACTACCTGGGCAGGCACGGCTACGTCGTCGACACCTTCGGCGATGGGGTGTCCGCGCGGGACCACCTGCACGCGAGCCTGCCCGATCTGGTGATCGTCGACCGGATGCTGCCCGGGATCAGCGGGGATGAACTGTGCCGCGACATCCGCTCCCGCAGCGACGTGCCGATCATGATGCTCACCGCGCTCGGCGAAGTGGAGCAGCGCATCGAGGGACTCGAATCCGGTGCCGACGACTACGTGCCGAAGCCCTTCGCGCTGCGCGAGCTCCTCCTGCGCGCGGATGCCCTGGTGCGCCGCACCAAGGCGGCACCGGCGCCGGCGGCCTTCGCGGCCGGCGACTTCGAGATCGACGCGGCCCGCCGCCGGGCGCGCGTCCGCGGTGACGAGATCTCCCTGACCGGCCGCGAGTACGAGCTGCTCGTGTTCCTGGTCGGCAACCCCGACCGCACGCTGGCGCGCGAGGAGATCCTGCGCGAGGTGTGGGGCTGGACGGTCGGCGACGCCTCGACGGTCACCGTGCACGTGCGGCGGCTGCGCGAGAAGATCGAGCGGGATCCGCGCGAGCCGCGATACCTGCACACCGAGTGGGGCGCCGGGTACCGGTTCTCGGTCACCGGGAGCGCGGACTGATGCCGGAGATGATGCCGCTCGGCGCGGCGGACGTCCTGCTCATCGCCGGCACCAGCCTGCTGTGCACCGCGGTCGTCTCGGCGCTCGGCCTGCTCGTGCTGCGCGGGATGCGCCGCAGCACCCTGCTGGTGCAGCTGCTCGTACTGGCATCCGTCGCCGCCGTCTCGCTCACCTTGTCGGTGCTGGCGATCTCGCTCGAGATGTACATCTCGCCGCACGACCTCAGCGTGCTGGTGTGGGTGATCGGCATCTCGCTGCTGTTCAGCCTCGGCGCCGCCTGGATCCTCGCGCGCCTCATGCGCGGGCGGATGTCGCGGCTCGCCGCGGCGGTGCGGCGCGTGGGGGAGGGGGATGTCGTCGCCCCCGGTCCGCAGGGGTTGCGCGAGTTCGACGAGCTCTCGACCGAGCTGGCGGACGTCTCCACTCGGCTGCACGCCGCCCGCGAGGAGCTCGAGCAGCTGGACTCGGCACGCCGGCGCTTCTTCGCCTGGATCTCGCACGACCTGCGCACCCCGCTGACCGCGGTGCGCGCGCTCTCGGAGGCGATCGAGGACGGCGCGTCCTCGCATCCAGAGCGGTACGCGGGCGACGTGCGCGCGCAGGTCGAGACCATGAGCCGGATGGTGGACGACCTGTTCGAGCTCTCGAAGCTGACCTCCGGGACGGTGCAGCTGCGCACCGAGCAGGTCGAGCTGCTCGACATCGTCTCGGATGCGGTCGCGGATGTGCGCGCCGCCGCGGACGGGCACGGCGTGCGGATCGTCCAGCGCGGCGTCGAGGGGCACGTGCTGTGGGCGGACCCTCATCAGCTCGGACGGATCATCGTGAACCTGCTCACCAACGCCATCCGGCACGCGCCCGCCGGCAGCGAGGTCCTCGTCACGGCGGCCGAGGTCGACGACGGCCGTCTCGTGCTCGGCATCCTCGACCACGGCTCCGGCGTCGCCGTCGAGGATCTCGACCGCATGTTCGAGGTGGGCTGGCGCGAGGATCCGGCACGGTCCGCGGGTGCGGACGACCCCGTGGCATCCGGAGCAGGGCTCGGGCTCGCGATCGCCCGAGGCCTCGCCCGCGCCCACGGCGGCGATGTCTACGCGGAGCGCACCGACGATGGCTTCCGGATGAACGTCCTCATGCCGACGGACGCCATCCCGGTCGTTGAGTGAGCGACGCAGGTGCTCGTTGAGCGGAGCGACGAAGGAGCGGAGACGAAACGCAGAGACGAAGCGTCGTGAGGTTCCTGGGCGACGTGGGCGTTTGGTCTCGCTGCGCTCGCTCAACGACCGGTGGGTAAGCAGGCGCCGCACGCCCGCCAGTAGGCTCATGCCGTGACCCCCGACCCCGTCGAACCCGCTGACCGCGCCGGCATCGTCACCCGCGTCCGGCGCGCCGCCACGCACTGGCTGGCGCGGATGCCGTGGCCGGTCGGCGCCACCCTCAGCCTCATCGCGATCGCCCTCGGCGTCGTGCTGATCATCCGACCGACGACCTCGCTCGGCGTGCTCGCGATCCTCATCGGCGCCGGTCTCATCGTCGCGGGAGTGCTCGAGCTGCTGCTGCCCGGCATCCGTCGTCCGCGACTTCGGATGCTGCTCGCGATCGCGATGGTGGTCATCGGGCTCGTCGTGCTGATCCTGCCCGGTCTCACCGTCCGCGGGCTCGCCGTGGTCGTCGGAGTGGCCCTGATCGCCCGGGGCGCGATCGGCATCGCGATCGCCCTCGCCGAGCGCGGGCTCACCCTTGACCGGCGCATCTCCGAGACACTGCTCGGCGCCGCGGCGATCGTCTTCGGCATCCTCGCCCTCGTCTGGCCCGACATCACCCTGCTCGTCGTCGCGGTCGTGTTCGGCGCCACGCTGGCGCTCACCGGGATCGGTGCGCTCATCGCCATCGTGTGGAAGCGTCGAGCAGAAGGCGAACCACGCACCGACGAACCACGCACCGACACCGTCGCGCGCCGCTGGATGCGCACCATCGGCGCGGTCTGCGCCGTCGCGCTCGCCGCCGGCGCCCTCGTCGCGAGCGTCACGCTGCGCGAGGGCAGCCCCGTCGTGGACGAGTTCTACGTCGCACCGCGCACGGTGCCGGGCGAACCGGGCGAGCTGATCCGCGCCGAGCCGTTCACTCGGGGTGTCCCCGACGATGCCGTCGCCTGGCGCATCCTCTACACGACCACCCACGGCGACGGCAGCCCGGCGGTCGCGAGCGGCATCGTCGTCGCGCCGGATGACGAGGACGCCCATCCGGTGATCGCCTGGCATCACGGCACCACCGGTTTCGACCGGTCCTGCGCGCCATCGCTGGCCACTGACCCGTTCGGCTCCGGCGCGATGTTCGTGCTCGACGACGTGATCGCTCGCGGCTGGACGATGGTCGCCACCGACTACATCGGCCTCGGCACCGAGGGGCCGCACCCCTACCTGATCGGCGAGGACAGCGCGCGCGCCGAGCTCGACGCCGTCCGCGCCGCCCGCGACCTGGACGGCACGCGGCTCACGAAGCAGACTGTCGCGTGGGGTCACTCTCAGGGCGGCGGCGCGGCGCTGTGGAGCGGCGTGATCGGCGCGGACTACGTCCCGGACGTGCCGCTGGACGGCGTCGTCGCGCTCGCGCCGGCGAGCGACCTGACGGCGCTCGTCGCGCACCTGCCCGACGTCGACGGCGGCAGCGTGTTCGCCTCGTTCGTGATGAGCGGGTACAGCGGGATCTATCCGGATGTCAGGTTCAGCAACTACATCCGCCCGGGCGCCGAGGTCACGGTGCGCGAGATGTCGAGACGCTGCCTGGCGGCCCCCGACATGCTGGTCTCGGTGCTCTCCGTGCTCGCCCTCACCGACGACCCCGAGATCTTCCGGAAGGACCCGGCGACCGGCCCGCTCGGCGAGCGGCTGACGCAGAACATGCCGCCCGCCCAGTCCGAGGTGCCCGTGCTGCTGGGGCAGGGGATGTCGGACGATCTGATCCGCTTCGACATGCAGTCCGCCTACGCGGCCGGGCAGTGCGGGGCGGGGACGTACATCGACTTCCGCGGCTACGACGGCCGCGACCATCTCTCGCTCGTGGCCGCCGATTCTCCGGCGATGGACGACGTCTTCGCCTGGACGGCCGACCGGCTGGACGGCGTGGAGGCGTCGGCCGCCTGCGCCGCGGGCTGAACGTCGGCCGGGCGGCATAGGCTGGACCGCATGACTGACGCTCTGCCCTCCGGCCTCGCCCTGTCCGAGTTCAGCTCCGGCATCCGCCCCCAGGACGACCTCTATCGCCACGTCAACGGCGCGTGGCTCGACCGCACCGAGATCCCCGACGACAAGGCGCGCTGGGGGTCGTTCCACCAGCTCGCCGAGCAGGCCGAGAAGGACGTGCGCGCGATCATCGAGGAGTCGCAGGATGCCGCGCCCGGCACCCTCGCCCGCAAGGTCGGCGACCTCTACACGGCGTTCATGGACGAGGCGCGCATCACCGAGAACGGCCTCGCCCCGCTCGAGGCCCCGCTCGCGAAGGTCGACGCGATCGACAGCATCCCGTCGTTCCTGTCCGCGGTCGGCGAGTTCGACCGCGACGGCGTCGCCGCGCTGATCGGCGTCTTCGTCGAGCCCGACCCCGGCAACCCCGAGCGGTATGTGCCGTTCGTGCTGCAGGCCGGCCTGTCGCTGCCCGACGAGAGCTACTACCGCCTGGAGAGCTTCGAGGAGACCCGCGCCGCCTACCGCGCGCACCTCGAGCGGCTGCTCGCCCTCGCGGGCGTCGCGGATGCCGCAGCCACGGCCGATCGCGCCTTCGCCCTCGAGCACGAGATCGCCGCGCACCACTGGGACAACGTCGAGTCCCGCGACGCGGTGAAGACCTACAACCTGAAGACCTGGGACGAGCTGCAGCAGCTCGTCGGCGTCGACCTGTCGCCGTGGCGCGACGGCGTCGCCCCTTCGACGGGCTCAGGGGCCCAGGCTGGAGACGCGTTCGCCGAGGTCGTCGCCTACCAGCCCAGCTTCTTCGAGGGCCTCGGCGCCCTGCTCGTCGAGGAGCGTCTCGACGACTGGAAGGCGTGGCTGCGCGCCAAGGTCGTGCACGGCCTGGCCGCGTACCTCACCGACGACATCGTGCAGGAGAACTTCTCGTTCTACGGCACCGAGCTCTCCGGCGTGCCCACCATCCGCGAGCGCTGGAAGCGCGGCGTGTCGCTGGTCGAAGGCCTGCTCGGCGACGCCGTCGGCAAGATCTACGTCGAGCGGCACTTCCCGCCGGCCGCGAAGGCCGCGATGGACGAACTGGTCGGCAACCTCATCGAGGCCTACCGCCAGAGCATCACCGAGCTCGAGTGGATGAGCCCCGAGACGCGGCGGCGCGCTCTGCAGAAGCTCGACACCTTCCGCCCGAAGATCGGCCACCCGGTGAAGTGGCGCGACTACGATGCCGTCGAGATCGACGCATCCGATCTGATCGGCAGCGTTCGCAGCGCGACCGTGTTCGAGCACGACCGTCAGATCGGCAAGGTCGGTCAGCCGATCGACCGCGACGAGTGGTTCATGTCGCCGCAGACGGTGAACGCCTACTACAACCCGCTCATGAACGAGATCGTGTTCCCGGCGGCCATCCTGCAGTACCCGTTCTTCGACGCCGAGCGCGACGCGGCGGCGAACTACGGCGGCATCGGTGCGGTGATCGGTCACGAGATCGGCCACGGCTTCGACGATCAGGGCAGCCGCTACGACCACGAGGGGCGTCTGGCGGACTGGTGGACCGACGACGACCGAACCGCCTTCGAGGAGCGCACCAAGGCGCTGATCGCGCAGTACGACACCCTCGTCCCGGTCGGCCTGAGCGAGGAGAACAAGGTCAACGGGGCGCTCACCATCGGTGAGAACATCGGTGACCTCGGCGGCCTCGGCATCGCGCTGAAGGCCTACGCCCTGTCGCTCTCCCCGGTCGTTGAGCGAGCGGAGCGAGACGAAACGCCTTCAGCGCCCGTCATCGACGGCTACACCGGCATCCAGCGCCTGCTGCTGAGCTGGGCGCAGGTCTGGCAGCAGAAGAGCCGTGACGCCGAGACCATCCGCCTGCTGACGATCGACCCGCACTCGCCGAACGAGTTCCGATGCAACCAGATCGTCAGCAACATCGGCGCGTTCTACGACGCGTTCGACGTGGCCGAGGGCGACCGTCTGTACCTTCCCGAGGAGCAGCGCGTCACGATCTGGTGACCGTATGGTGACCCCCGTCCGTATGGTCCGCGGACGGGGGTTACGATAGCCGAGGTGCCCGGGGAAGACCTTCTGCGCGCAGGCGCGCGGATGCCACCCCGGCCCCGAAATCCTCCGCAAACCCCCCTACGTGGAAGGAACAGCGTGGGTTCCTCCTCCGCTCCGGCACCCGACCCCGTCGAGGGCTCGTCGGCGACGATGCGCCGCTCGTCGCGCGGCGGCGGCCGCCGTGTGCCCCGACGGGCCGCCGTCGGCCGACGCTCGTTCACCTCGACGCTGCGCGCCCTTGAGGAGCTCGCGGACGCCGGTGCCCAGGTCTCGGTGCACGTGGCCGACCTCGACAGCGCGACGCCGGTGCTGCGCGGTGACGACCATGTCACGATGCCGATCGCGGGACTGGGCGTCGTCCCGCTGCTGATCGAGGTCGCCGCAGGCATCGAGGCCGGCACGATCGACGCACTCGAGATCATCGACCGCGCCGACCTCGAACTGGTGTCGTCGTCGGGACTGTGGCGGCACCTGCGCGCCCCCGCGCTGCCGATCGTCGACCTCGCGGTGCTTGCCGCCACCGTCGGCGACCCGAACGCGGTGAACGCCCTGCTGCAACGGGTCGGACACGAGAGGGTGCGCGCGCGGATCGCCGCACTCGGGATGCCGCGCACCGCACTGCTCGACCGTTTCCGCGACCAGCGTGGACCGGATGATGCGCCGCAGGTCGCCGTGGGCACCACCCAGGAGCTCGCGCTGCTGTTCTCGTCGCTCGTGAACTCCGCCGTCATCGATGCCTCCGTCAGCGCGCAGGTCGCCGAGTGGCTGAACCTCAACTACGACCTCAGCCTGGTCGCGGCATCCACCGGTCTCGACCCGTTCGCCCACGATCAGGATGCGCACGGCCTGCTGTTCATCAACAAGACCGGCCGCGACCGCGGCGTGCGCGTCGAGGCCGGCGTGCTCGGCGGGCCGCGTGCCGGCGTGGTCTACGCCCTGATCGTGTGCTTCGACGACCTCTCGATCAGTCACCGGCTGCGCGCCCACGACGCGTTCCGCACGCTCGGCGTCGAGCTCATGGAGTACACGCACTAGGGTCGGGTCATGGTCAGCGTCGCCCCGAACGATCCGGCCGCGGCCCGCGGCATCTCCCGCCGGACCCAGTCCGACATCTATCGCGCCGGCATCAGCGGCATCCGTCCCGCGGTGCCGACGGATGCCGCCGCACTGGAGGCCGCCGCCGAGGCGGCGCTGAGTGCCGAGGCGTTCGCGTACATCGCCGGTGGTGCCGGATCCGAGCGCACCGTCGCCGCCAACCGGGCCGAGTTCGACCGCTGGCAGATCTGGCCGCATCCGCTGCGCGACGTGTCGGCGCGTGATCTGTCCGTCGAGTTCCTCGGCCGCACCCGGCCAACCCCGCTGGTGCTCGCGCCGCTCGGGGTGATGGAGATGGCGCATCCCGAGGCCGACCTCGCGGTCGCCCGCGCGGCGGCCTCCGCCGGCGTGCCGTACACGGTGAGCAACCAGGCCTCGTGCCCCATGGAGCGCGTCGCGCAGGCCGCGCCGGGCGCCCCGCGCATGTTCCAGCTGTACTGGTCGGCCTCCGATGAGCTGAACGCGTCGCTGCTCGGCCGGGCCGAGGCATCCGGCTGCGAGGCGATCGTCGTGACGCTCGACACGCACCTGCTGGGGTGGCGCACGCGCGATCTCGACCTCGGGTACTTGCCGTTCACGCGCGGGCTCGGCATCGCGCAGTACACGTCCGATCCGGTGTTCCGCGAGCTGGTGGAGGAGCGGGCAGGCGCTTCGACAGGCTCAGCGACCCCGGATGGCCCGGCGGTCAAGGTGACGCCGAAGGCGGTCGCTGCCGGGCTGATGATCGCCCGCAAGGGGGCCGCGCTGACCGGCTCGCAGAGCCTGCGCGAGAATCTGCGGTCGCCGCTGCCGCGCACGGCGATCGAGACCTTCCTCGACGTGTTCTCCACGCCGGCGCTCACCTGGGACGACCTCGCCAAGGCGCGGGAGTGGACCGGCCTGCCGATCATCCTGAAGGGCGTCATGCATCCCGATGACGCGGCCAGGGCGCTGGATGCCGGAGTCGACGGCGTGTGGATCTCGAACCACGGCGGCCGCCAGATCGACCACTCGGTGCCCACTCTCGCGGTGCTGCCGGAGATCGCCGAGCGGGTCGGCGGGCAGGTGCCGGTGGTGTTCGACTCCGGGGTGCGTGGCGGAGCAGATGTCGCGATCGCGCTCGCGCTGGGCGCATCCGTCGTGGCGCTCGGCCGGTCGTACGCCTACGGGCTGGGCATCGCGGGGGAGCAGGGCGTGCGCGAGGTGATCCGCAACGTGCTGGCTGAACTCGACATCACGCTCGGGCTCGCCGGGCTCACGGCGATCGGCCAGCTCGACCGCGACGCCCTACGGGCGGTGTGAATCGGTACCACTGTCCGTGCAAAGTGGTACCGTCAAAGCATGGCCATGAATCTGAGACTGCGACCCGACGAAGAAGTCGCACTGCGCGAGGAGTCCGCGCGTTCGGGCCTGAGCCAGCAGGAGATCCTGCGCCAGGCTCTCGACCAGAGGCTCGGGCTGGGCGCGCACAGCAGGCAGACGAAGTACCCCGACGGCATCATCCCTCCGGAAGAGCCGCCGCGCTATGTCGAGCCGCAACTCACGCTGGCTCCGGGTGAATCGGTTCTCGATCTGATCGATCGGGAAGACCGGTTCTGAATGCTCGTCTACGTCGACACCAGCGCCGCTCTGAAGCGTGTTCTCCCGGAGGACGAGTCGCGTCGGCTTGCGCAGGAGTTCGTCAGCGCGGGAGAGAGGGGACGTCATGATCACCTCCGCACTGACACGGGTTGAAGCCAGTCGCGCACTTCTGCGCAGAAAGGGCGACCTGGCAGCAGGGTTCGACCGTGCTTTCAGAGACGTGCTGCACGGCATGGGACAGTCGCCGATCACGGACCTGATCATCGAGTTCGCCCGGACGGTCGGGCCCGCCGGCATCAGGTCGCTCGACGCGATCCATCTCGCCACCGCGACCGCATTCAGCGTGCATGAATTCTGGACCTACGACGATCGGCTGGCTGAGGCGGTTCGCGGGACAGGCATCCCGGTTCGCATGCCGGGCCGTGATTCGATAGGGGCATGACAGAGCCTTTCGCGCAGCATCCGGCCGACACCGCGTTCCACGCCCGTCTTCCGATCGGTGAGCGGCTCGATGCCACGCCGCTCACCGAGGGGCTGCCGTGGGCGTTCGAGCAGATCACGATGCGCCCGCTCGAGCCGATGCTCGTCCCGGAGGAACCGCGCGGCGGAGAGGTCGACCCCGAGAACTGCTCGTCTTGCAAGCCCAGCGAGCACACGATCTGGCAGGATGACCTCTGGCAGGTGCGCGCCGGGTGGGACATCGGCGGGCTGCCCTTCGTCGGCGCGATCTCTCCCCGTGAGCACTGGCTGCTCGAGGACGCCCCGCACGACGTGCTGGCCGCCTACGGGCCGCTCATGCAGCGGATCTCGCAGGCCGTGAAGACCATCCCGGGCGTCGCCCGGTGCCACTTCGCGCGGTGGAACGACGGATCGGCGCATCTGCACCTCTGGGCGCTCGCCCGACCGGCGGGCATGATGCAGGGTCGTGGCGCCGCGCTCGCGTTCTGGGACGAGATATTGCCCGAGATGTCGCAGCAGATGGGTGCGGAGCACATCCGCATCGTCGCGGAGGCACTCGCGGCGGGCGGCGGCGAGGCGTTCCCGAACCGCTGACCCTCAGCCCGGCAGCACGAACTTCCCGGTGTCGCCGGGATTGACCGCGATCTCCCAGCGGAACCCGTCGGGGTCGGCGAAGTAGCCGGAGTAGCCGCCCCACTCCCGGCGCTGCGCTGGATGCACCCGAGCGCCGAGGCCGGCTGCCTCGGCGAGCACGTCGTCGGCCTCGGCTTCCGTGGCGAGGTTGTGCGAGAGAGTGATCGGCGCGAGGCCGGATGCCGGGGCCTGCCCGATCTCCTCGGTGAAACCCTGCACGCTCCACAGCGACAGGATGACCCGGTCGGCGACCGGAAGCATCAGCACGTCGTCGGCCTCGAAGATCGGCTTCCAGCCCAGCCGTCCACGTAGAACGCCCGGGAGCGCGCGACATCGGCGACGGCCAGGGTGATGAAGCTGACACGCTGGTCCATGTCAGCGCACCCCCTTCATGAGCGCCAGCACCGGCTTGACGCACAGCAGCAGGGCCACGCCGATGACGATCGCGATACCGCCGAGGATGGTGAAGTACGGCACCTCGTCGGTCGGGTCGTAGAACTGCGCGAGCCAGCCGGCGATCGCCGTGCCGAGAGCGACCGACAGGAAGTACAGCGCCACCATCTGGGTGTGGAACTGCGCCGGCGCGAGCTTCGTGGTCACCGAGAGGCCGGGCGGCGAGATGAACAGCTCGGCGACCGTGAACACCAGCAGGATGAGCACGATCGCCAGCAGCGGCGTCGAATGCGCCGGTCCGTTCGCCCAGGGGAGGAACAGCAGGAACGCGGCGCCCATGACCATCGCGCCGAGCGCGAACTTGACCGGCGCCGACGGCGCCCTGCTGCCGAGTTTCGTCCAGATGGCGGCGAAAACCCCGGAGAGGATGATCACGAAGATCGGGTTGATCGAGTTCACCCACGACACCGGCATCTCGAAGCCGAGGATGTTGCGGTCCAGACGCTGGTCGGAGTAGATCGTCAGCACCGTGAACTGCTGCTGGTACAGCGACCAGAAGCCCACGTTCACGACGAACAGCGGGATGAAGGAGATGACGCGGGACCGGGCATCCGGCTCGATCTGCCGCGACGAGATGATGACGATGAAGTAGGCGACGGCCGCCACGAGCGTCACCAGGATCACGACGCCGGCGAGGTTGTCGGCGCGGATCACTCCGGTGAGCACGAGAGCCGCGACGACGATGAGTCCGGCGACGCCGATGCCGATCACGAGCAGGCGCCGGTCGGCGGCAAGCGGGTTGGCGACGACCCGGGCGGAGTCGGGCAGCTGCCGGCGACCGATCGAGTACTGCAGGAGCCCGAGTGCCATGCCCACGGCGGCGGCGCCGAAGCCCCAGTGGAACCCGATGCTGCTCTGCAGGGCGCCGGTGATGATCGGTCCGAGGAACGCGCCGAGGTTGATGCCCAGGTAGAACAGCGAGAAGCCCGCGTCGCGGCGCACGTCGGTGGGCGAGTACAGCGTGCCGACGACAGCGGTGGCGTTGGCCTTCAAGCCGCCCGATCCGACGGCGACCAGCACCAGCCCGACGCCGAGGCCCCACAGGTTGGGCAGCAGTGCCAGCGCGATGTGCCCGGCCATGATCACCCAGGCGCTGTAGAACAGCACCCGCTCGGATCCGAGCAGGCGGTCCGCCACCCAGGCGCCGAGGATCGTCGACAGGTACACCGTGCCGCCATAGGCGCCCACGATGCCGGTCGCGACGCCCTGATCGATGCCGAGACCGCCCCGTGCGACCGAGTAGTACATGTAGATGAGCAGGATGCCCTGCATGCCGTAGAAGCTGAACCGCTCCCACATCTCCACGCCGAAGATGTGCGTGAGTGCCCACGGCTGCCCGAAGAAGCGGGTGTCGTGGTCTGCGTGTGCCTGTTCCCCCCGGACTGTGCTCATACCGAGAAGGTAGACCCCGTCAGCGCAGTACCGCCACGGCTTCCGCCCGCGTCTTCACGCCGAGCTTCGCGAAGAGCGCGTTGATATGCGACTTCACCGTCGTCGGGGAGATGTACAGCCGCTGCGCGATCTCGCCGTTGGTGGCATCCGCTGCCACCAGCATGGCGACCTCGGCCTCGCGCCGGGTGAGTTCGGGGAAACGCGTGCGCAGTGCGGCGAGCGGATCGGCGGGCCCGCTGCTCAGCCGCTCGATCAGCCGTCTTCCGACGGAGTCTCCGAGCACCTGCTGTCCGTCTGCCAGCGCACGGATGGCCGAGGCGAGCTGTGCGCGCCCGGCATCCTTCGTGAGGTACCCGCGCGCACCCGCCTGCAGCGCGAGGGTGATCGACTCGTCGTCGTCGAAGGTGGTGAGCACCAGCACGCGTGTCGCGGGAAATTCCGCCGCGATGCGCGCGGTCGCCGAGATGCCGTCGGTCCCCGGCATCCGCAGGTCCATCAGCACGACGTCGGGACGGTGCATGCCGACGGCCCGTACCGCCTGCTCGCCGTCGGCCGCCTCGGCCACGACCTCGAAGTCGTCGATCAGGCCGAGGACCGTGACCAGTCCGTCGCGCACGATGTCCTGGTCGTCGGCGACGACGACGCGGATGCCGGTCATGAGACCTTCGCCTCGGCGCGCAGCCGGAACGCGCCGGCGCTGTCCGAGATGCGCACCTCGCCGCCCGGCAGCGCGGAGAAGCGCTCTCTGATGCCGTCCAGGCCGCGGTGCGAACCGCTCCCGGCGAGAGCGGAGTGGGGGCCGGCGAGATCGTTCGCGACGTCGAGCACCAGCATCCCGCCGTCGGGGCCGAGACGCAGCCGCACGGATGCTGCCGGCGCGTGCTTGCGCGCATTCGTGAGCGATTCGCGGGCGGCCTCGCCGAACGCCTGCACCAGCGCCGGCGTCGCCGTGCCGTGCAGGTCGGCGATGTCGGCGGCGACGGATGCTCCGAGCCGCTGCTCGGTCGCCACCAGATGCCGCACCTGATCGGCGAGGTCCGCGAGGTCCAGTGCCCTGGTGCCGTCGAGCACGCCCACGGCGATGCGTGCGTCGCGCAGCCCGTCGGCGGCGAGCTCACGGGCGGAGTGCGCACGGGCGGCCGCCTGATCGACGCGACCGGCCTCGGCCAGCGCCTCGACGGCGTCGAGCTGCACGACCAGGCCGCCCAGCGTGTGCGCCAGCACGTCGTGCAGGTCGCGGGCGATCCGGGCCCGCTCGTCGCGCACGGCCGAGGCAGCGAGAGCGCGGTTCGCCTCGACCAGCTCCTGCGCGGTCCGTCGCTCACGATCGGTGGCCAGCCGGGTCTGCCGTCGGGCCAGCCCGATCAGCACGCCCGCCGCGACGCCGGCGATCGACACCAGCACCTGCAGCACGGGCGGCGCGGTCAGCGCGCAGATCGCGATGGTCAGCAGACCGGATGCGGTGAACACGAAGCCCAGGCTCAGCGGCACCGCCGTGGAGCCGAGCACGGTCACGATCCCGACGACGAGCACCGCCGAGGCGATGCTGGCGGTCGCCGCGGAGGTCACGCCGCCGGCGACGATCATCACGGCGAGCAGCACCAGTCGCGGCCAGAGCGGGGTGGCCGGCGGCAGCGCGGTCAGCGCGAGCCAGGCCGCGAGAGCGGCGATGCCGACGACGATCGCCCAGGGAGCGGCGGATGCGGCATCCGCCGACAGCGCGTATGCGGTGAATGCGATCCCGACGAGCGAGATCAGACGCCCGGCTCCGCGCGGACCGGGAAGGCGAGGGGATGCCTGGAGCTCGGGCTCTGCGGCATCGGGATCTGCGGGCTCGGGCACCGCCGGGCTCGGGCACCGCGGCATCCCTCGCCTCAGAGCCCGCGCGCATCATCCGCCCATCATGCCGCATGGTTGATGCTTCTCCTGCTCCGGTCTCACTCGTTGCGGGTGTAAGGCCCTCGATACCCGCAACGAGTGAGACCGGAGCGAGGGGGAGGCCACGCCTGGGTGTGGTTGAGGAGGCCAAGCGGGCCGAGGCGGTCGAGGTGCCGTGCCGCATCAGCGGCTCAGCACTGCGGCATCCGTCCGCTGAGCGGCGAAAGACCGGGCGCGGACCAGCATCACCGCGGATCGTGTCAGTCGGTTCACGCCGAGCAGGATCAGGATCGTGCCCGGCGCCTGCAGCCCCACGACGCCCACCGCGGCGAAAGCCGCGCCGAGACCGATGCGCACGGCGATCAGTCCCAGCCAGATCAGCAGGCCGCCGATGCCGTTGCGGGCCTCGAGCCGCCCGCCGTCCTCCGCCGGGCGGAGGTGCGCCATCAGTCCGATCACGGCGCCGACCGCCGCGCCGAGCAACAGCTCGATCGCGACCGCGCCGACCCACGGAGCCGTCACCGGGATGCCGCCGCTCGCCGCCGTCATCGCGGCGCCCACGAGCATCACGATCAGCGGCGTGCGCAGCGCGCGGCCGGCGATGAGCGGCCGCCAGGTGGTCTGCCGAATGCTCAGCCAGACGATCACGATGAGCGAGATGAGGGCGGTGGCGAGGGTGCTGATGTCCATGTCTCCACTCTTCGCGGGAGCGTCGCGGAAGGCGACGTGCCGAGGGTGGAGAACGGGTGGAGGACGGGTGGAAGAGGCGCGGATAGGATTGAGGATGCCCGTGATCACGAGCATCCTCCCGCAGCATCCGACCATTGGAGCCACCGTGGCCGAACAGTCCCGTCTTGACAAGGTCATCGCCCTCGCCCGCCACCGCGGGTTCGTGTTCCAAGCGGGTGAGATCTACGGCGGTTCCCGTTCGGCATGGGACTACGGCCCCCTCGGAACCGAGCTGAAGGAGAACATCCGCCGGCAGTGGTGGCAGACGTTCGTGCGCGGTCGGGGCGACATGGTCGGCCTCGACTCGTCGATCATCCTGCCCAAGCGCGTGTGGGAGGCGTCCGGGCACGTCGCGACGTTCACCGACCCGCTGGTCGAGTGCCTGAACTGTCACAAGCGCTTCCGCGCCGACAACCTCATCGAGGACTTCGAGGCGCGCAAGGGCCGCAAGGCCGAGAACGGTCTCGCCGACGTGCCCTGCCCGAACTGCGGCAACAAGGGCCAGTACACCGAGCCGAAGGCGTTCTCCGGACTGGTGAAGAGCTACCTCGGCGTCGTGGACGACGAGTCCGGCCTGTACTTCCTGCGTCCCGAGACCGCGCAGGGCATCTTCGTCAACTTCTCGAACGTGCTGACCGCCAGCCGCAAGAAGCCGCCGTTCGGCATCGGCCAGGTCGGCAAGGCGTTCCGCAACGAGATCACGCCCGGAAACTTCATCTTCCGCACCCGCGAGTTCGAGCAGATGGAGATCGAGTACTTCGTGCCGCCGGCCGAGGCGCAGGAGTGGTTCGAGCACTGGGTCGAGGCCTGCTGGAACTGGTTCATCGATCTGGGCATCAACCCCGAGAACATCCGCCAGTTCGACGTCCCCGAGGACGACCGCGCGCACTACTCCGCCGGCACCATCGACGTCGAGTACCGCTTCGGGTTCGCCGGCAAGGAGTGGGGCGAGCTCATGGGCGTCGCCAACCGCACCGACTACGATCTGTCGTCGCACACCGCGGCATCCGGCACGTCGCTGACCTACTTCGACCAGGCATCCGGCGAGCGGTACACGCCGTACGTGATCGAGCCGTCGTTCGGCCTGACCCGCGCGATGATGGCGTTCCTCGTCGACGCGTACGTCGAAGAGGAGGTGCCGAACGCGAAGGGCGGCACCGACACCCGCACCGTGCTGAAGCTCGACCCGCGCCTCGCGCCGGTCAAGGTCGCCGTGCTGCCGCTGTCGCGCAACGAGCGTCTGTCGCCGCTGGCCCGCTCGGTCGCCGACGGTCTGCGCGGCCAGTGGACCGTCGACTTCGACGACGCCGGCGCGATCGGCCGCCGCTACCGCCGCCAGGACGAGGTCGGAACCCCGTTCTGCGTCACAGTCGACTTCGACTCGCTCGACGACGACGCCGTGACCGTGCGCGATCGCGACACGATGGCCCAGGAGCGCGTCCCGCTCGAGAACCTGAACGCCTACCTCGCGGAGCGCCTGCGCGGCGCCTGACGTCCGACCCTTGAGCGAGGGAGCGAAGCGACTGAGCCGAAACGCTCTCAGTGCTGCTGGAGCGTTTCGTCTCTGCGTTTCGTCTTCGCTCCTTCGTCGCTCCGCTCAACGACCACGTTCCTCGCTCGCTCAAGACCGGTGAAGGTCAGCGGGCGAGCGGGGTCTCTGCGTCGAGCGCGGCCAGCTTGTGCGGGTTCGCCACTGAGAACACCTGCGAGATGCGGCCGTCCTCGACCGTGAAGCTCACCGCGGCCTGCAGCCGGACGCCGACCCGGATGCCGGC
Organism: Microbacterium sp. KUDC0406; assembly: GCF_021582875.1. NCBI lineage: Bacteria > Bacillati > Actinomycetota > Actinomycetes > Micrococcales > Microbacteriaceae > Microbacterium > Microbacterium sp. KUDC0406. The sequence continues at coordinate 3,256,263 of NZ_CP091138.1, forward strand.
GGCGCTCGAAGTGTGACATCCGGCCGGGACGCCGGGGTTCGGGGCGCATCCTCGGGTTCGGGGCGGTTCCTCGCCGCCCCGAACGCGAGAATCCGCCCCGAACGGCCGGGGCACCGGCGGATGCCGGAGGCCCCGCCCGCATGGGACGATGGAGCACGTGGAGACGACGACTTTCGCCGCGACCGACGGCTTCCCGCATCCGGCGCTGATCGGGGTCACGGACTCCGATGAGACCCTGGCAGTGCAGGGCGATCCGCAGACGGTCATGCCGCTGGCATCCGTGACCAAGCTGCTCACCGCGTGGGGCGCATTCGTCGCGATCGAGCGCGGACTGATCGACCTGGACGAGCATGCCGGACCCGAGGGCGCGACGGTGCTGAACCTGCTCGATCACACCAGCGGCCTGCCGATGGAGGGGGATGAGCCGCAGAGGCCTCCGGGCGAGCGGCGCATCTATTCGAACGCCGGCATCGACGCGCTCGCCGCACACGTCACGGATGCCGACGGGTCTGCCCTTCGCCGACTGGATGCTGCGCGAGGTCACGCTTCCGCTTGGCATGGAGCACACCGACGTCAGCGGCCGGCCTTCGGCCGGCGCCCGCTCCTCGATCAACGACCTGCTGATCTTCGGGCGCGAGGTGCTGCGCCCGACGCTGATCCCCGCTGCGCTGCGCGACCTGGCACTCACGGTGTCGCACCAGGGCCTGCGCGGTGTCGTGCCCGGTTACGGCGGGTTCGCGGACTGCCAGTGGGGCCTCGGATTCGAGCTCAAGGGCGTCAAGAGTCCGCACTGGCTGGCCGACTCGTTCCCCCGGAGACGGCGGGGCACTTCGGCGCGCTGGGCAGCTTCCTGTTCATCGACCGCTCCCGTGGCCTCGCAGCCGCCTTCCTCTCCGGCGTTCCGTTCGACGACGAGCACAAGCGCATCTGGCCGCCGCTCACCGAGGAGATCGCCACGCGTTACGGCCGTTGAGTCGCCGGCGGCTAGGGTGTGGGCATGGTCGACGTCGATGCGAGCGGAGCGATCGCCGTGCAACGCCGGCGCACCTGGATGGCGGGCGGAGTGCTGCTGCTGACATCTGTGCTCACGATGGCGGTGAACAACATGCCCGGCGCGTGGTTGGGCGCCCTGCCCGGGCTGCTGTTCGACGCCGCTCTGGTGATCCTCGCGATCGGCCTCGGTCGCGGCGGCAGCGTGACCGCCCGGCGCCCCATGGGCACGGGCGCACTGATCGCCTTCGCGGTCTGGGATCTCGTCTGGCCCTGGGTGAAGGGGCTGGTCCCGTACCCGGCCACCCCCGATGACGACTACTTCGCCACGATGCAGCTGCTGGGCATCACCGGTCAGGTCGTCAGCCTCATCCTCGCGGCCGTCGCTGTGACCCAGATCGGCCGTCTTCGCGTCGTGCCCCGGCCATGGAACTGGGCGCCGCTGTGGGCGTTCGCCGCGGTGGTCCTCTGCCAGGTGCTGCAGAGCGTCCTCGTCGTGGCGTCGCCGACCGCCGGACAGGACGTGCTGATCGCGATCAGCGGATTCTTCGTGCTCATCGATGTGCTCGCGACAGCCTTCCTGGGTGTGCTCGCGATCGTTCTGGCGACGCGGCGCGACCCGGCATCCGTCGTCGTGTACTGACGCCGTGATGCCGGCGCCCCTCTTGACCTTCGTCGGTCAAGAGGGGCGTGTGATGCTGCGTCGTGGCGTCGATCAGAAGTCTTCGCCCTCGGCCTGCGATGGATGCTTGTCGAACCAGTACGGACGGCCGAAGTGCTGGTGGGCGTCGAGGTCGAAGAGTTCGGTGCTGTCGTCGCGGTCCATGAGGATCTCCCTGGGGATGATGGTGGCGTGAATCCAGTCTCCGACGCGATCAAGCGCTCTTTCGTGCAGATGGTGGCGAAAGAACAGAAGTTCCTTCGCTTCGGGTAAGGAGTGGCTCACTCCTCGAATGTGGCGACGATGCCCGACATCACGATCCCGAGCTGTCGCTCGAACGCGTCGTCGTCGGAGGCACGGAGATGTCCGGCTGCGCGGACGAGCGGAGCTCCGTCGCCGACGGCGGCATCCCGTGCGGCGAGGGCGTAGCGGTCGGGGTCGGCCTCGGCGGACTGGCTCCGCTCCTGCTCCTCGATCACGAACCCGACGACGAAAGCGGTGACGATCTCGGCGGAGGTGATCAGGTCGGCGACGGACGTCCCCGCCGCGGTCCAGCGCCGCAGCCACGGCTCCTGTGCACGGAGCACCTCGGGGTCGGTCAGCCGCGTGCCGCTGAAAGTGCGTGCCCCGTCTCGGTGCAGAAGATACTCACGGCGCAGTGCTGCGGCGTAGTCGGCCAGCGCGCCTGTCCAGCTCTCCGCGGCGTCGAGCGTCAGGCTCTGCTGCACCCGCCGATGGATCTCGGTGCCCATCTCGTCGAGCAGCTCCTGCTTGCCGCGCACGTGCCAGTAGAGCGCGGGAGCCTTGACATCGAGCCGCTGAGCGACGGCGCGCACCGTGACGGCGTCCGCTCCGCGCTCGTCCAGGACGTCGAGGGCTGCCTGAATGATCCGCTCGCGTGTGATTCCCTTCGCCATGGTTGACAGTTTAACAAAGTTAAGGGATGCTGGAGGATATATTTAACTTAGTTAAGGAGTGCATTCATGCGTGCAGCAGTTCTCACCTCGCCGGATGGCGGGCCGACGTGCGCCGACTTCCGAGAGCCCGAGCCGATCGGCGACCGGCCGTTGCTCGACCTGGTCGCAGCCGGGATGCATCAGGTCGTGCGCTCGATCGCGTCCGGACGCCACTACGGCAGCACGGACTCCTATCCGCTCGTGCTCGGGGTCGATGCGGTAGCGGAGCGACCGGACGGAACCAGGGTGTACACCGGGTTCACCCGCAGCCCGTGGGGCACGATGGCCGAGCGGCTTGCGACGCCGTTCGAGATCCCGCTGCCGGACGGCGCAGATCCCCTCGCGATCGCCGCAGGTATGAACCCCGCGATGTCCGGCTTCATGCCGCTCGTCGCGCATCTGGAGCAGCACGGCGCTCTGGGCACCGTGGTTGTTCTCGGTGCCACCGGAATCGCGGGCCGCGCGGCCGTGCAGGCAGCCGAGGTGCTGGGTGCCGAGTGCGTGATCGCTGCCGGACGCGATCATGAGATGCTCGAGGAACTGGCGAGCCTCGGTGCCGAGCCGGTGGCGCTCACCGCGTCGGCGGAGCCGCTTGCCGGAGCGCTGCAGCGGGGAGCGCCGTCGCTCGTGCTCGACTACGTCTGGGGGCCGGTCGCTGAGAGCGCCTTCGCCGCGCTCGGGCGCCGCGGCCTGCAGGATGACGACGCGGACATCTCCTACGTGCAGATCGGCGCAGTGGCCGGTGCGGATGCGCGCGTTCCGGCGAGCCTGCTGCGCAGCAGGAAGATCGCCCTCCGCGGGAGCGGTGCCGGGTCGATGTCGACCGAGCGGCTCATGGCTCAACTGCCGGTCCTGATGGGCCATCTCGCTGACGGCGCGATCGACGTGCGCTACACCGCGTATCCGCTCGAGCGGATCGCCGAGGCCTGGGCGCACGGCGGCCGCAGTCGCGCCGTCGTCACGCCCTGAGAGCACGGATGCCGGAAGACGTCGCCCATTGTGGGTGACGTCTCTTCTGTCACCGGAGCTAAAGCGATATAGTCCCTGCAGTTGCTCAACGAAGAGGGGATCTCCCATGCAGAACAATCCCAGAATCGAAGGCCCGACCTTCAGCCGCCGCACGCTGATCCGCGTCGCAGGACTGTCGGCGCTCGGGGCAGCGGTCGCCGGGCCGATGCTGTCGAACGGAGCCGCTTTCGCCGCCGACGCGGAACCGGCCGCACTGCCTGTCCCAGGTATGGGTGGTATCCCGGACGGCCCGTCCACCTGGGGCTGGAACGCGCCGGAGCTTCTGGACTTCGACCCGGCGACGTCGCCCTGGGCACGCCATCTGCGCTGCCTCATCCCACGGGCGGCGCGAATCGAACCCTTCGCCCCGACGCAGGCGCACCCCGACCTCAGCCCGGCCACGCAGCTGAGCACGCTGACCTTCGACGATGCCGGCAGCCTCTATCGCGCACGCAATCAGGCGATCGGCATCGAGCCGTACGTGTACACCCAGCGGTACTGGCCGTACATCGATGTGTGGGGTCCGTGGCACGGGCAGTTCATCCCGTCGATCACGGAGGACGTCGTCGCCAGCGGACGCACGGGCTTCGGCGGCGTGATGGACATCCCCAACCCGGGCTGGGTCGAGGCGGCGCACAAGAACGGCGCACGAGCGATCGGCGGCTGGTTCTGGCCTCGCGGCACCGCGAACTTCAACGACTTCCTCGTCCAGCGGGAGGACGGCTCATTCCCTGTCGCCGACAAGATGATCGAGATCAAGCAGTACTTCGGGTTCGACGGCTTCTTCATCAACCAGGAGGCGACGATCACCAAGGCGCAGGTGGACAAGCTCTTCGCCATGTTCCGGTACATCAAGGCGAAGGACTCCGACTTCTACCTGCAGTATTACGACGCCGTCATCTGGAACACCGGTCGGCTCGCCTACCAGAACAAGCTCAACGCCACGAACGTCGGCGCGCTCGGCTCCCCGGGGGACCGCGTGATCGACTCGATCTTCGTGAACTACGGCTGGCCGACCGCCGACAAGGGAGCGGTCACCGGCATCGCCACCGCCAAGGCGGCAGGCTTCGCACCCACCGAGGTCGCGTTCTACGCGCTCGAGATGCAGAAGGGCGGGTTCAATCCGACTGAGGACTTCGGAACCCTTGCCGGCCCCGGCAAGGACCCATCCGTGTCCGTTGCGCTGTTCGTTGAAGACAACTATTGGGGGGATGCCGCGACGGCCGGAAAGGTGCACAGTGTCGAAGGCCGGCGCACCTACCGCGACTACGAACGCAAGATGTGGTCCGGCCCGAAAGGCAACCCGGCGGAGTCGGGCCGGCTCGAGCAGCGGCCGGGCGGTGGTCGCGTTGACACCATGAATTACCGCTACTGGGACGGCATCGCACACTGGATCGTCGAGCGTTCGTCGTACAGTTCCCTCCCGATCGACTACAACGTCAACATCGGCGTCGGGTCGGAGTTTCGTCTGGGCGGTGAGCTGGTGAGCGACCGCGGCTGGGACAACCAGGGCATCGCTGACCGCACTCTTACCTGGCAGTACTGGACCGAGGGTGACCTGAAGGTCGACATCGACGAGACGGACGCGTGGGAGGGTGGCCACAGCCTCACGGTCTCGGGGTCGGGCATCCTGCACTGCTTCAAGACCGACCTCGCGATCCGCCGGGCCGCGCGGGCGCGGGTGCGCGTGAAGGGGGACGTGCGGGTCGAAGTCGGACTGACCCTGCGCAGCGACCCGGACCGTATCCTGTGGCGCCGGATGAAGCGCGCAGGCGTCGCCGGTGGCTGGGCGACTCTGGATGCCACCCTGCCTGCGCTGCCCGGCGCGCGCGTCGCGCGGATATCGCTGCGCGTCAGCGGGTCTGGTCGCATCGGCGGCATCCAGATCGCCGAGCGCGCCACGACCGACCGGCGTCCGTCCGCCGTCACCGGCCTCACGGCATCGGACGAGGGTCTCACGAAGAACGAGAAGGTGCTCCGCAACGTCTCGTTCACGTGGAACCTCGAGAAGACGGCGGCCTCATACGACGTGCTACAGGTGACGGACGCAGGTGATCGCTGGCTCGGACGGGTGCAGCGCGATGCGTTCTACGCGTTGAGCATCGACCTCGGCCAAGGCAGCACGTTCAAGGTCGTGTCGATCGACGCGATCGGCAATCGCAGCGCTGCGACGTCCGTGCGGGTCGTGGACTGACCTCCACCTCGTGGGAGCAGGGCCGAAGCACGGCGGATCGCCCTGCTCCCAACACGAAAGTGACTCGGTCCCACTGAAGAAAGCGAGTGAATCGTTCATGACAGCAGACGGACTGACCGGACGCAAGATCCCCCACCCGAAGGATGAGGCACCCCTGGCGCCGAACGCAGAGCAGGTGACAGCGTCGTGGTTCGACGGGGCCGGGTTCGGGCTCTTCATCCACTACGACCACGCAAGCCAGCAGGGCCTCGAGACCTCGTGGCCGCTGATCGCGGGGAGCACCATGCCGCCGGATGCGCGGCCGCTCACGGTTCCCGAGTACCACGCTTCGGCGGCCACCTTCGATCCGGCGAACTGGGACCCCACAGCAATCGCGTGCGCTGCCGCCGAGGCGGGGATGACCTATGCAGTCTTCACCGCCCGCCATCACAGCGGCTGGTCCGCCTGGCCCTCGAAAGCGAGCGACCGAACGATCGCCGACTCGCCCTACGGTCGCCGCCGGTGGCGACCTCGTGGGCGAGTACGTCCGGGCATTCCGCGAGGCCGGGCTGCGTGTGGGCCTGTACTACTCGCTGCCGGACTGGGGACATGAGAACTATCCCCCTTCACAGACGAGTCGCGCCCCTACCCGCACAAGGATTACCCCCGACCTCCTGAAGGGCAGTGGCCCATCTTCCAGCAGTACGTGCGTGATCAGCTCACCGAGCTGCTCACCTGGTACGGGCCCATCGACCTGCTCTGGTTCGACGGGGAGTGGGAGCGCACCCCGAGGAGTGGGACTCGGCGGGACTCGCACGGCACATCCGTGCCCTCGCTCCGGAGATCGTGCTCAACGACCGTCTCATCGGCCTCGGTGACTACCGCACCGCCGGAGCAGTACATCCCACCGCAGCCGCTCGCCGAGACCTGGGAGTGCTGCATGACGATGGGCGAGTACTGGAGCCATGTCCCCGGCGACGAGAAGTACAAGTCGACCCATGAGATCCTCCGCACCCTGGTGGAGGTCGTCAGTAAGGGTGGGAACCTGCTGCTGAATGTCGGACCTCGCGCGGACGGGTCCTTGACGTCCGAAGCGGAGGTGATCCTGAGCGCGCTTGCGGAGTGGATGACGGACAACAGCGAGGCGGTGCACGGGGTGGAGCCGGGCCTGGAGGCCTGGCAGTACTACGGGCCCACCACAAAGCGCGGTGACCGTGTCTACCTCTTCGCACCGGATGAGCCGCGCGACGCGGTGATCGTCCGTGGAATCCCGGTGCGTCAAGTCGCGAGCGTGCGGCTTCTCGGAGACGACGCTCCGCTTCCGTTCACCTTCCGGACGACCCTGGAGGACATCCAGCTCTACGACCCCTCTGGCGAACTCCGGATCGATGTCAGCGCACTGCCGGAGGCGGACACGATACGTGTGTTCTGCGTCGACCTCGATCCAGGGCTGATTCAAGGTGAGGATCGGCTCTGACGAAGAAGCGGCGCCCCTCCCGATCCATCGGATCGGGAGGGGCGCCGCGTTCTGTACAGAGGTCGTCAGGCGCGGGAGATCCGCACCGTGCGCACCTCGAACGGGCGCAGCACCAGGTCGCCGCCGGTGCGGGCGTCATCGAGGTCGTCCTCGATCAGCGACACCTCGCGGATGCCGGAGTGCGGGAAGCCCACGGTCAGCGTGCCGGATGCCCGGCGACCGAGCGCCTCGTACACGCGCACGATCACGTCGCCGGAGCGGTCGTCGGCGAGCTTCACGCTCGAGACGACGATCCCGGAGCCGTCCACCGAGATCAGCGGCGACACCTCGTCGGAGCCGCGCACCACGGTCGCTGGCGCGTTCAGCTTGATGCCCTCGGCGGTGGCGATCGCGGCATCCGCGCCCACGACCAGGCCGACGGCGATCTCGTGCACGCCGTGATCGGTGTCGGGGTCGGGGAAGCGCGGCGCGCGCAGCAGCGACAGGCGCACCGTGGTGGTGATGTCGTCGCCGTCCACGTCGCGCGACGTGTCGTAGCCGTAGATCGAGTCGTTCACCAGGGCGACGCCGAAGTCCTCCTCCGAGGCCAGCACGAAGCGGTGCATCGAGGTCTCGAACTTCGCCGCCTCCCAGCTGGTGTTCACGTGCGTCACGCGGCGCTGGAACCCGAACTGCGTCTCGGCCGCGGTCTCGCGGGCGAACACGTCGAGCGGGAACGCGAGCTTCAGCAGCTTCTCGGCCTCGTTCCAGTCGACCCTGTTGCGCAGCGTCAGCGTGCGCGAACCGGGCTCGAGCGTGATGGTCTGCACGATCGACGACTGCGAGAAGGGTCGCTCCACGACGACGGTCGCGACGCCGTCCACCAGCGAGGCGGACAGCGAAGACACTGCCGTCAGATCATCGACACGGTTCTTGTAGTACCGGTCGATGTCCCACGCGTCCCACATGTTGGGGAAGTCCTGGTGCAGCTGGAACAGGTTCGCGGGCCTGCCCGACGGAATCGCCTCGCGGCCCGATGCCAGGTCGATCGCCGAGGTGATCAGGCCCTGAGACGAGATCGTGATGCGCACCAGCTCGTTCTGCAGCACGTAGCCGCCGTCGACCTCGTCGAGGCGCGTCTCGTCTCGCTCCGCTCGCTCAACGACCACGGATGCACCGAGCGCTGTGCCGCCGCCGACCGAGTTCGGCACGAACACGATGTCGCGGTCGCCTTCGCCGGCCAGTGCGTCACGTGCCGAGGACGCCAGCGCTGCGGCATCCGCGACGACCTTCGTGAGCACCTCGACGGCCTCGCGGTGCACCCAGGCGATCGACGTGCCGGGCAGGATGTCGTGGAACTCGTGCAGCAGCACGATCTGCCAGAGGCGGTCGAGCTCGTCGTAGGGGTACTCGACGCCCTTCTGAACGCTCGCGGTCGCCGCCCACAGCTCGGCTTCGATGAGCGCCTGCTCGGCACGTCGGTGCGTCGACTTCGTGGCGTGCTGGCTGGTGAGCGTGCCGCGGTGCAGTTCGAGGTAGAGCTCGCCGACCCAGACTGCCGGGTCGGTCAGCTCGGCGCGCGCCTCGTCGAAGAACTCGTCGGGGTGCTTCCACTCGACCTTCGCCGAGCCCTCGAGGTCGGCCAGGCGCTCCGCCTTGCCGGTCATGTCCCGAGTGGTGCCGCCGCCGCCGTCGCCCCAGCCGACCGGAGCGATCGAGCGCGTCGCGACCCGGTTCTCCTTGAACTGCCGCGAGGCCTTGGCGACCTCCTCGCCGCTCAGCTGCGAGTTGTAGGTGTCCATCGGCGGGAAGTGCGTGAACATGCGCGAGCCGTCGATGCCCTCCCAGTCGAAGGTGTGATGCGGGAAGACGTTGCGCTGGTTCCACGAGATCTTCTGCGTGAAGAACCACTCGAAGCCGGCACGGCGCATCAGCTGCGGCAGTGCGGGGGAGTAGCCGAAGCTGTCCGGCAGCCAGACGCCCTTCGAGCGAATGCCGAACTCGCGCTCGAAGAAGCGCTGGCCGTGCGAGAACTGGCGCACCAGCGACTCGCCGGTGGGCATGACGGTGTCGGACTCGACCCACATGCCGCCCAGCGGCAGGAACTTCCCGTCGGCGACCGCAGCCTTGATCCGCTCGTAGACCTCGGGGCGGTGCTCCTTCATCCAGGCGTACTGCTGGGCGCTGGACATCCCGTAGCGGAACTGCGGCTGCTCCTCGATCAGGGTGGTCATCGACGAGGCGGTGCGGGCGACCTTGCGCACGGTCTCACGCACGGGCCACAGCCAGGCGGAGTCGATATGCGCGTGGCCGATCGCCGCGATGCGGTGGGCGCTGGCATCGGCGGGCGAGGCGAGCACCTCGGCGAGCTGCGCGCGGGCATCCGGCGCGGTCTCGATGATGCGCTGCAGGTCGAGAACATCGAGCGCGTCGTCGAGCGCCTGCAGGATGCGCATGCGCCGGGGGCTGGTCGCGGGCAGCTCGGCCTGCAGCTCGAGGAGCACCTCGAGGTCGAGGGACAGCTCGAAGACCTCGGCCTCGAAGACGGCGAGGTCCATGTGCCTCACGCGGTACAGCGGCTCGGGGAGGAAGTCTGGATGTCACCCTCCTGCGTCGGCAGGAAGGGGTGGTAGTCGAGCAGCACCGGGTTGGACGCGCCCTCGAGGTAGAACTCGACGGCCTGCCCGGCCTCGGCGTCCACCGGCAGCCACTGGTTGCGCGGATTCAGGCTCTTCACGGGCGTGCCGTCGGGACGGTACGCGAGCGCCTCGCACTGGAAGCCGGTCATGTTCTTGTCGAAGCCGAGGTCGATGAGCGCCTCGACCTTCCTGCCGGCCCATTCGGCGGGCACCTCGCCGCGCAGGCGGAACCAGGTGGTGCCCCAGGCCGGACCCCACATGCTGCCGGCGGTGAACGGCTCGAACTCGAGCGCGAGGCCGTCGGCGGGGGCGATCGGCTCGCCGGGCAGCTGGTGCGCGGCGATCTCGAGCGGCACGCGCTCCGAGTGGACGGCGGGGACGACGCGCTCGGTCAGGACGCGCTTGACCCGGCCGACGGTGAGGGAGGTGTCTTCATGCATCGGTGTCAGCCCTTCGGATGCCAGAATGTGGGGGAGTGCTCGCCGATGGGGGACGAGCTACTAAAACGATCTAGTACGGTGAGTCTATGTCACGGTCCAAGCGTGTCACCATCTCGGACATCGCGCGCGAGGCAGGAGTGTCGCCCGGTGCGGTGTCGTTCGCGCTGAACGGACGTCCGGGGGTCAGCGAGCAGACCAGGGAGCGGATCCTCGCCATCGCCGAGCAGCACAGCTGGCAGCCGAGTTCGACCGCCCGCGCACTGGTCGGCGCGAAGGCCGGCGTCATCGGCCTCGCGGTCAACCGTCCCGCGCGCACGCTGGGCACCGAGGCGTTCTTCACCGAGCTGATCGCCGGCGTGCAGTCCTCACTCGCGACCCGCCGGATCGGCCTGCAGATCGTGGTCGTGCCCACCATCGACGAGGAGATCGCCACCTATCGGCGCTGGAGCAGCGCCAATCAGGTCGACGGTGTGATCGTGCTCGACCCCCGCGACGACGACCCCCGGCTCGCCGCACTGCGCGACCTGCGGCTGCCGGCGGTCGTCATCGGCAGCGGGATGCCGGCGGACGGGGCGGACGACGACACCGCGGTGATCTGGCTCGACGACGACGAGGCCGCGCACACCGTGTTCGACTACCTCGCCGGGCTCGGGCACACCCGCGTCGTCTACGTGTCGGGCCCGGCGGAGTTCCAGCACACCCGCATCCGAGCCGCCGTGCTGGCAGGGCAGGAGTCGCGGGGCGTCGACGGTGAGACCATCGCCACCGACTTCTCACCCGCCCAGGCGTCCGCCGCCGCCCGCCGGCTGCTCAGCCGGGCCGAACGCCCCACCGCGATCGTGTTCGACAACGACGTGATGTGCATCGCCGGCCTGCGCGTCGCCCAGGAGATGGGGGTAGCCGTGCCGGGCGACCTCTCACTGGCCTCCTTCGACGACTCGGTCGTCACGGGCCTGGTGCATCCGTCGATCACCTCGCTCACCCGTGACACGTTCGAGCTGGGTGTGCGGTCGGCCGACCTGCTGCTCGAGCGCTTCGACTCGGCGGATGCTGCGCGCAATCGCCCCGGCCCCCGGCCGACGCTCACCGTGCGCGAGAGCACGGCCCGCCCGCGCCCACCCGCTCGTTGAGCGAGGAGCCTGCGACTGAGTCGAAACGGTCTCGGCTCCGCCGGGTGTGCTGCGGCGTTTCGTCTCGCTCGTTCCTCGCTCGCTCAACGACCCGTGGCGGGCAGCCAGGGGGCCGGATCCCAGCCGAAGGACTCGGCCCAGCCCATCAGTTCGGCGTGCAGGCTCGCCGAGACCTCGGGATGCTCCGCAGACACGTCGGACGTCTCGGCCGGATCGGCGTCGAGGTCGACGAGGATGCGGGATGCCGGATCGAACGGTCCGCCCAGATGCTCGCGGGCGGCGAGGGTCAGCTTGAACCGGCCGCGCCGAGCGGCCAGCTGGGGGCCGTACTCCCAGAACAGGGTGCGCTCGCCGGCATCCGCTCCGCGCAGCGTCTCGAGAACGCTCTGCCCGTCGATGCCGGATGCTGCGGGCAGGCCCGCGGCCTCGAGCACGGTCGGCAGCAGGTCCATCATCGCCGCGGGTTCCGACCATGAGCTTCCGGACGGCAACCCGGCCGGCCACGAGATGATCGCCGGCACGCGGATGCCGCCCTCGAACAGCGAGCCCTTGTTGCCGCGCAGGCCGCCTGTGGAGCCTCCTTCGTACGAGATCTCCTCGCCGTTCAGCCAGTTGCGGCTCTCGGTCGAGGGACCGTTGTCGGACGAGAAGAACACGATCGTGTCGTCGGCGACGCCCGCTGCCTCCAGTGCGTCGAGGATGCGGCCGACGCCGTCGTCCATGGCCGAAATCATCGCAGCCATGATCCTGCGGTCGTCGGGCAGCTCCGGGAACCGGTCCACGTACTCCGCCGGCGCGTGCATCGGGTAGTGCGGCGCGTTGAACGGCACGTAGCAGAAGAAGGGTTCCCCGTCGGAGGAGGAGATGAACTCCGCGGCCTTCTCGGCGATGACCTCGGTGAGGTAGCGGCCGTTGTCGTAGACCTCGCGCTCGTCGTCCCAGAGGTCGTGCACCGGGTTCAGGCCCTGACCCCAGTAGAAGATGTGCGAGTAGTAGTCCACGCAGCCCGCGAGGAACCCGAAGTGCCGGGAGAACCCGCGATCCATGGGGCGGTAGCCCGACCCTGTGCCGAGGTGCCACTTGCCGAAGATACCGGTGCGGTAGCCCTCGTCGCGCAGTCGTGACGCGAGGGTGGGCTGCTCGGGGAGCCCCGGCGTGCCGCGCTTGCCGCCGAGGATCTCCTGCACGCCGGCGTGCACCGGGTGCCGTCCGGTGAGCAGCGCCGCGCGCGACGGCGAGCACACCGGCGAGTTCGAGTACCAATCGGTCATCCGGATGCCGCGCGCGGCGAGCCGGTCGAGGTGCGGGGTGCGGATGTCGTCGGAGCCGAAGCATCCGATGTCGCCGTAGCCCAGGTCGTCCGCGTAGATGACAACGACGTTCGGACGCGACATCAGCTGACGACCGTGTTGTTCGACGAGTAGGTGCCCACGCCGACCGACAGGTCGGGGCGGACCAGCTCGGTGATCCCGCAGGATGCCAGGATGCCGACGTCCGCCGAATCCTTCGACATGACGAACGCGGGGTCGAGGCCGTCGGCGCACGCGTCGACCCAGGCCTGGAAGATCGCGCCGCCGGGGCTCATCGCCGCGCGGCTGATCGGGATCTCATCGTCGTCCACGTCGATCACGATGCCCAGGGTGCGCGCCGGCGGCTGCTGCCGCTCGCGCAGAGAAGGGATGATCTCGGCGAAGCGCTCGCCGATCGGCTTGACCGCACCGTCGTTGGCGATCAGGCCCAGCGAGTACTCCAGCTCGGGGTAGTCCGCGAGCTTCCGGCTGACGTCGTGCGAGCACCACCAGGTGACGCCCCACAGGTTCTCGGTCCGCGCGGCGGACCGCACGGTGGCCTCCAGGAAGCCGGGCATCTCTTCGGCGGTGAGGCAGTTCGAGGGTGCCCGACCTCCTGCAGCCAGATCGGCCGGTTCGGGTCGGTGGCGAACGCCCGTGACAGCTCGATCATGTACTCCGCGTGCCGGTCGGATGCCACGGAGCGGCCGCCGTACCGCTGCGCGGTGCCGTTGAAGATCCACGAGTGCACGGTGGTCATCGCGCCCAGGCGCGAGGCGTGCGCGGGGGTGAATCCGTGGCCGTCCATGTACCAGGCGGCGTCGTACTCGCTGTGCACGTGCTGCTGGCGCGGCGCCGAGCGTTCGGCTGCATCGAGCAGCTGCGTGATCCAGTTCGCCGCCTCGTCCGGGGTGACCGGCCACTGGTGCGGATGCGTCTCGGCGGAGAACTGGTTGGTCTCGTTGCCGAGCGTGAAGCCGAAGAAGTTCGAAGCGTCGCCCAGCGCTTCGCCGAGCTTCTCGACCAGTGCGACCTGCCCGCTGAGCGCATCGGGATGCGTGAACATGTTCTTGTCGTGCCACGTGAACAGCCAGGACGGCACGAAGTCGAAGCTCGACAGGTGTCCCTGGATCACGTCGACGCTGGCGTCCAGGCCGAACTCGGCCGCCACGTCGACCACCGCCCGCACATCGGCGACGGCCCGCTCGCGGATCAGCGTGCGGTTCGGCTGCAGCAGCGTCCAGAGCGGGAAGATGCGCACGTGGTCCAGGCCGAGCGACGCGAGCCCGGCGAAGTCGCGGCGCACGTCGTCGAGGTCCAGCGACATCCAGGAGTGCATCCACTCGGTGGCGGGCGTGTAGTTCGCGCCGAAGCGGAGCGGGGTGTCGAGCGTCATCGGGTGCGTCCTTCCGGAGCGGGCTGGCGGGGGTGCGGGGTGTCACCGAGCTCGAGCTGCAGATCCCACAGCCGCACGGTCAGTTCGTGACGTATCGCCGCATACGAAGGGTCGAGGTGCACGCTGTTCAGTTCGTACGGGTCCTTCTCGAGGTCGAACAGCTCCCACTCCGGCGGGTAGGTGACATTCCCCGCGTTCGGCAGGCCCATGCCGTCGGCGTAGAAGTAGATGAGCTTGTAGCGATCGGTGCGGATTCCGTAGTGCGCCCACACGTGATGCATGTGGTCGTCGTGCTCGTAGAACCGATAGTAGTGAGCGTCGCGCACCGGCGCGGGGTCGGCTCCGGTGAGCATCGGCACGAGGTTCGCGCCCTGCATGCCGGACGGCGCCGCGACGCCGGCGAAGTCGAGGATGGTCTGGGCGATGTCGACGTTCGAGACGAGCGCCTCGGATGCCTGGCCCGCGGCCACCCGGGCGGGATAGCTCAGCAGCAGCGGCATCCGCAGCGACTCCTCGTACATGAACCGCTTGTCGAACCAGCCGTGCTCGCCGAGGTAGAAGCCCTGATCGGAGGCGTAGATCGTGACCGTGTCGTCGGTCTGGTCGTTGTCGGCGAGGAAGCCGGTCAGCGCCTGCACGCTCTCGTCGACCGCGGCTACGCAGCGCAGGTAGTCCTGCATGTAGCGCTGGTACTTCCACACCGCGCGCTCCTCGTAGCCGAGCTCTTCGGGCGGCTGCTCCTTCAGGTCGACATCGGCGAGGTAGTCGGCGATGCGCATCGTGGCATGGTGCGCGGGAGTGCCGCGACCCGAGTAGTCGTCGTCGAAGGTCGGCGGCAGCGGGATCGGATCGGTGAACAGGTCGGCGTGGCGCGGGTGCGGCAGCCAGGGGCGGTGCGGCGCCTTGTGCCACACGAGCACGCAGTACGGCTCGTCACCCTGATCGGCCATCCAGGACAGCGCGCGCTCAGTGAGGATGTCGGTGACGTAGCCCTCGTGCCGCACCCGCCCCTCGGCAGTGATCAGCTCGGGATCGAAGTACTCGCCCTGGTCGGGGAGCACCTCCCAGTGGTCGAAGCCGGCGGGGTCGTAGCCCTCGCCGTGGCCGAGGTGCCACTTGCCGAACATCGCGGTGCGGTACCCGGCGGCCTGCAGTGCGGTGATGAACGTCTCGTGGTCGTTCGACAGGTGTGTGGAGAGAGTCGTCACCGCGCTGCTGTGGCTGTACGTGCCGGTCAGGATCGCTGCACGGCTGGGAGTGCACAGCGAGTTCTCCACCAGGGCGCGATCGAAGCGCATCCCTGCGTCTGCGATGGCGTCGATGCCGGGCGTGCTGTTCACGACCGATCCGTATGCGCTGATCGCGTTCGGCGCGTGGTCGTCGGTGAGCACGAAGACGAAGTTCGGACGGCGCTGTGCGGTCATCGTGGCCCTCTCGGTCGGCGATGGAGTGTTATCGAGGCGTGATGCATCGGGCGTTGGACGGGAGCTCGGCCCTGTGCAATACTTACCGTACTATATCGCTTTAGTACAGGACGCCGGAGCGCGCTGCGGGGTCCTTGGCCACTTCGAAGGAGAATGCCCATGAAGTTCCGATCGATTCTCGCCGCGGGTGTCGCGGCGTCGGTCGCTGTCGTCCTCGCCGGCTGCACCGGCGGCGGTGCCCCGCAGAGTGACGGCTCGTCGGACGGCGAGATCACGGGAAAGATCACGTTCCAGACGTGGTCGCTGAAGAACGACAAGTTCACCCCGTACTTCAACGACGTCATCGCGGCGTTCGAGAAGGAGCACAAGGGCGTCGAGGTCAACTGGATCGACCAGCCCGCCGACGGCTACGAGGACAAGATCCTGCAGCAGGCAGAGTCCGGCGAGCTGCCCGACGTCGTCAACCTGCCTCCGGAGTACGCGGGCGAGCTCGCCAAGGCCAGCCAGCTCGTCGACCTGAAGAAGGCCGATTCCAAGACTCTCGAAGAGTACGTCGAGGGTGGACTCGAGGGCTACACGTACGAGGGAATCGACGGCACCTACGCTTACCCCTGGTATCTCGGCACCAACCTGAACTACTGGAACATGGAGCTGCTCGGCAAGGGCGGATTCACTGCGCCGCCGAAGACGTTCGAAGAGACGCTCGACGACGCGGACGTGCTCGCGACGAAGGGCGTGCAGACCATGTCCGACATCCCCGACGTCAAGGCGCTGCAGTGGATGGTGACCGACGGCGGCGGGGAGTACCCGTTCGCCGTCGACGGCAAGTTCATGTTCGACACCCCCGAGGCCGAGGCGATCATCGACCGGTACCACGAGCTCTACAAGGCTGGCGGCGTGAGCCCTGAAGCGCTTCAGGGGGCAGGAACCGCGAACAACAACGTCAACAACTTCAACAAGGGCAGCGTGGCCTGGACCACCGCCGGCCCGAACTACATCGACAAGAACCTCGCGGTCAACGCCCCGACCCTGCTGCCGGCCGTCAAGGCGGGCCCCGGGTTCGGCGATGCCCCGCTGTTCCTGCAGGGCATCAGCGTGGCATCCGGATCGAAGAACTCCGCGACGGCTCTCGCCTTCGCCGAGTATGTGACCAACACCGAGAATCAGGTCGAGTTCGTGAAGCTGGCCGCAGGCTTCTTCCCGGGCACCAAGGCCGCGAATGAAGACCCCTCGGCGTTCGCCGAGACCGCGCAGAACCCCGAGCAGGCCGAGGCGACCAAGTATGCAGCCGCACAGATGAGCACTGCTCGCATCACCGGTGGAAGTGCCGCACTCTCGTTCACCGAGGAGATGAACACCTACGCGAAGCAGCAGATCGCTCTGGCAGTTCGCGGTGATATCTCGGCGAAGGAGGCCCTGACCAAGGGCCAGGACTACGCCAACCAGAACGTCACGAAGTAACAAGGTGTGACGCGGAGAGGGTGAGCGGAATGAGAAGACAGCGCTGGTACACGCCGTACCTGCTGGTACTGCCCGGCGTGATCTGGGTCCTGGTGTTCGCACTGTGGCCGTTCCTGAACACGGTGTTCCTCGCGTTCACCGATGCTCGCCCTCTCCGCCCCGTCCAGTTCGTGGGCCTGGAGAACTTCGCCAAGATCGGCACCGATGAGCGTTTCGGCTTCGCGCTGACGACCTCGCTCGTCTACGTCGTGGTGTGTGTGCCGTTGCTGACGTTCCTCCCGCTGCTGCTGGCGCTGCTCGTGCACCGGAAGATCCCGGCGATCGGGTTCTTCCGCACCACGTTCTACTTCCCCGTGATCGCCTCGGCCGTGGTCGTCGCGATCGTCTGGGAGTTCCTCTTCTCCAGCACCGGCACCATCAACTCGGCGCTGAAGTTCTTCGGCCTGGCCGACCGTCCGATCGAGTTCCTCTCCGACCGGTGGCTGCTGATCCTCTGCGCCATCGGGCTCACCGTGTGGAAGGGCCTCGGCTACTACATGGTCGTGTACCTCGCGGCACTCGGGAATGTGGGGCGCGAGCTGCACGAGGCCGCCGCGATGGACGGCGCCGGCGCCTGGCGCCGATTCTGGTCGGTCACGGTCCCCGGCGTCCGCGGCCCGATGATGCTCGTCTCGGTGCTCATCTGCGTCGCCGCCGTGCGCGTGTTCACCGAGTTGTACGTGCTCTCGCACGGGTCCGGCGGACCCGGCGGCCAGTCGATGAGCATGGTGATGCTCATCCAGTCGATGGGCAAGGGGCTGAACGGCCAGATCGGCTACGCCTCGGCGATCTCGCTGGTGCTGTTCCTGCTCACCCTGGTGCCGCTGCTCGTCGTCGGCATCGCGAACAACGGCGACGTGCTCAAGGAGATCGCGGTGAACCGGCGTGTGCGCCGCGCAGCCCGTGCCGCGAAGCGCGCCGAGGAGGTTTCGGCATGAGCCTGATGGGATCCCGCGCGACGTCCGCCCTGGTCGAGCAGACCGAGTCGACGATCGAGAAGCGGAGCAGGCCGCGCGAGCCGCGCGTCAAGGAGAAGGCGTACCGCACCAAGGGGTCGGCCGACATCCTCAAGCCCTCCCTGGGGGGACTGATCGGCAAGTATGGCCTCCTGATCGTCATCCTCGTGATCATGGTGTTCCCGTTCGTGTGGCAGTTGTCCACGTCGTTCAAAGGCAACACCGAGGACATCTATGCGTTTCCGCCGTCGCTCATTCCGGATGCGGCCACCTGGGACAACTACGCCGAGGTGTTCCGCACCATCCCTGTGCTCGACTACGCGCGTAACTCCCTGCTGGTCGGCGTCGGCACGGTGATTACGAACGTCATCTTCGCCACGCTGGGCGGCTACGCCCTCGGCTGCCTGAAATTCCGGGGCAAGGGCATCGTGATGGCGATCTTCTTCTCCACCCTGCTGCTCCCGGGCGAGGTCACGCTGACCAGCCAGTACCTGACCGTGAAGTCCCTGGGCCTCGCCAACACCCTGTGGGGCGTGTTCCTGCCCGGCGCGATCGCGGCGATCAACGTGCTGCTCATGGCGGCGGCCTGCCGCATGATCCCGGCCGACACCCTGGACGCCGCGACGATCGACGGCGCCAACACGCTCCAGCGCCTGCGTCACATCGTATGGCCGAACATCCGCGGCATGGTCTCCGTCGTCGCCCTGTTCGCCTTCATCGGAGCCTGGGATGAGTTCCTCTGGCCCCTCGTGGTGCTGTCGGACCCCGCGAACTACACGCTGACCGTCGGAATGGACTACCTGAACTCGAACTTCGGGCAGAACCCGCGAGTGATCGCGGCGGGCACGATGATCGCCCTGGTGCCGATCATCATCCTGTTCGCGGTGCTGCAGAAGCAGTTCTTCAAGGGTGTCGAAGAGGGCAGCGTCAAGGGATGAGCTGGATCGCACTCCCGCAGCCGGCGCGGATCGGTCTGACGGGCGGCGCCTGGCGTCCCGCGTCGGCGCAGGTCCTCGCTCAGGATCCTGAGCTCGCCCGTGAGGCCGAGCGGCTCCAGGTCGATCTGGCCGCCCTCGGCATCCCGGAGGGAGCGGATGCGCGCATCCTGCTCCGCACGACCGAAGACCCCTCGCCGGGCGCGGCGGGCGCTCCGGGGGAGCGCACGCCCCCGGCGAGGCCTACGAGATCGCCGTCGGCGACGACGTCGAGATCCGCACGGCGACGCCGGCGGGGGCCTTCCGCGCCACCCGCCAGCTGGTGCACAATCTGCGCGCGCAGGGCGCCGTGCCGCGCGGCACGGTGTCGGGCTCCCCGGCGGTCGCCGAACGCGGCATCCATCTCGACGCCGCACGCAAGTTCTACCCGGCCGAGTGGATCATCGGGATGCTGCGCGACGCGGCCGACGTGGGAATCAACGTGTTCCAGTGGCACTTCTCCGAGAACGAGGGGTTCCGGCTGGAGTCGGCGGAGTTCCCCGAGGTCGTCTCCGCCGAGCACATCACCCGGGCCGAGGCCGCGCAGATCATCGAGATCGCCCGAGACCTGCACATCGACGTGGTCCCGTCGCTGGACATGCCCGGCCACCTGAGGCAGGTGCTCGCGCAGCATCCGGATCTGCGACTGCCGCCGGGCACCGATCCCGAAGACCCCGCCGAAGCCGGGATCATCGGCACCGACCACGCGCTCGACATCACGCGACCCGAAGCGGTCGACTTCGCCCGCCGGCTCATCGACGACATGGTGCCGGTGTTCCCGCACTCCACGAAGTGGAACCTCGGCGGGGACGAGTTCGTCGCGTTCGAGCGCATCGAGGACTATCCCGCGCTCACCGAGGCCGCACACGCTCGGCACGGCGATGAGGGCACCGGCTTCGACCTGCTCACCGGCTTCGTCAACGAGATCGCCGCGCACCTGCGCGGGCACGGCCTGCAGCCGCGCGTCTGGAACGACGGGATGCTGCGCAGCGCGCAGGTGCTGCTCGATCCCGAGGTCGTGCTCACCTGGTGGACGAACTGGCATGCGGGGATGCGCCCGGTGTCCGAGGCCGTCGCCGCGGGGCACCGCATCGTCAACGTGAACGACAACCTCTTCTACTACGTGCTCGGAGAGAACGCCGGATATCGGTACCCGACCGCCGAGCGCATCTGGGAGGCGGACTGGCATCCCGGCCTGTTCCCGAGGCTGTGGGGAGAACGCGGCCAGGGAACCGAGAGGCAGGAGATGCTGCCGCCGTACCCCGATCTTCTCCTCGGATGCTCGTTCGCGATCTGGTCCGACAAGGGCGGCCCGCAGACAGTGGACGAGGTCGCCGCCGGCATCCGTGCGCCGCTGCGCGCCATGGCCGAGCGCGCCTGGAACGGCGGCAGCGCGCTGTCGCTGCAGGAGTTCACGGCGCTGGATGCCGCGATCGGCGAGGAGTCCGCCCGGTAGAATCGCTGATTGCCGACCAAGGAGGCGCAATGGGGCAGGAAGCCGTGAAGAAGCATCAGGATTACAACCCGGGACCGCGGGTGGGGATCACGTTCTCGACGTTCGATCTGCTGCACGCCGGGCACATCATGATGCTCGCCGAGGCCAAGCGCCAGTGCGACTACCTGATCTGCGGGCTGCAGATGGATCCGACGCTGGACCGTCCTCGAGAAGAATGCGCCCACCCAGACCGTCGTCGAGCGCTACATCCAGCTGCGCGGCTGCGAGTACGTCGACGAGATCGTGCCGTACTCGACCGAGCAGGACCTGGAGGACATCCTCCGCTCCTTCAAGCTCGACGTGCGCATCGTCGGCGACGAGTACGAGGAGCGCGACTTCACCGGCCGCGAGTACTGCGAGGAGGCCGGCATCGAGCTGTACTTCAACAGCCGCAACCACCGCTTCTCCAGCTCGGGTCTGCGCAAGATCGTCGCGGCCAAGGAGGCCGAGCGCGTCGCACGCGCCTGAGCGATGGCTCGGGCCCGTGGGCACGGTCCGGCGGGTCAGGGCGCCATGACCCGGCCGAGCGACCGCGCGTAGTCCTCCTTGATGACGTCGAGGTGCGTCCAGCTGTCGAGGCCGCCGACCTGCCCAAGCGCGCGGATCTGCTCGAGCACCGTGAGCACCCCGCGGTCGATGAACCGCCGATCGTGGCGATGAAGTCGTAGCTGCCGTGCGACCGCGCGGCGAAGTCGATCGCCCGCGATCCGAGGATGTACCGGCGCACCGGATCGGCATCGCCGTTCACCGTGATGCCGACGCCCACGGCCACGCGGTTGCGCGACAGGCCTCCGGACGGGATCGCCGAGATGCGGATCACGCCCGCGTCGATGAGCCGTCGCACCCGAGAGCGGGCTGATGACGGCGAGAGGTGAACGGCGTCGGCGAGCGCCCGGTAGCTCACCCGTCCGTCGTGCTGCAGTGCGGCGATCAGACGGTGATCGAGATCGTCGAGGGTGATCTCGGTACGTGACTCCGCCACGAAGAAGCCCTTGAGCACCTCGGCATAGGTGGTGACCCTGACCTGACGCACAGCGGGTATGCGCCGCACACGATCGAGCATCTCGTGCAGGCGGAGGTCGTCGCCGTGCCGGGACTCGAACACGAGCGGGTGCGCTCCGCTCACCATCGACACGAACACTGCGTCGTCGATCCGAGCGATCTCCTCGGCCACGGGGCGCGCAGGCCCGGTCACGCTGACCATCGCATGGATGAGCACGTGGTGACCGGCGAAACCCGGATCCAGCGCCGCCACCACTCGCAGACCCCCGCGCTCGGTCAGCAGGTGCAGACGCTGCGAGACGTAGTCGCGCGGGGCCCCGAGCAGCTGCGCGAGGTCATGGATGCTGGCGCGGCCGTTCTCCTGGAGGGCATGGATGAGCCTGCCGTCGAGGTCGTCCACGTCTCGGTCGGATCTGCGCGGCGAGACGGTGTCTTCGTCGATGAGAACCCCTCGATGTCTCGTTCCGGCCGGAATGGGCGAAGAAGCCCGATCTGCGAAGCGATCGCCGCAGATCGAAGGTCTACGAAGTGATTCTATCGGCGAACAGCGCCCAAGCGCCGCGTTCAGGCGGCAGAACAGCGGTCATCTCTTCAGTTCCAGCGAGCATCTGCTTCCGAACCGTCCTATAGTCGGCACAGCCCGAAGGACGTTTACCCGCACACCCGACAGAGCAAGGGAGCCCTGTATGTCCTCCTCCACCGTCCATCAGCCGGTGAACTCGCACAAGCGCGCTCTCCGCGCCGGTTTCGCCGCCATGGCAGGCACGACCATCGAGTGGTACGACTTCTACGTCTACGCCACCGCGGCCGCGCTCGTCTTCCCGCAGGTGTTCTTCCCCGAGGTGGACCGCGCCCTCGGAACCCTCGCGTCGTTCGGCACCTATGCCGTGGCCTTCTTCATGCGCCCTCTCGGCGGCATCATCTTCGGTCACATCGGCGACAAGTTCGGCCGCAAGCCGGCGCTCACCAGCACGCTGCTGCTGATGGGCGTCGCGACGGTCCTGGTCGGATGCCTCCCCGGCTACGACTCGATCGGCATCGTCGCGCCCATCCTGCTCATCGTGCTGCGCATGGCGCAGGGCCTCGCGGTCGGCGGCGAGTGGGGCGGCGCCAGCCTGATGGCGGTGGAAAGCGCTCCGCCGAAGCACAAGGTGTTCTACGGCGGCTTCACGCAGCTGGGCAACCCCCTGGGCGCGCTGATGGCCTCCGGCGCCTTCTGGGCGCTCGCCGCGGCCGGCGACGACGCGCTGGTCGCATGGGGCTGGCGCATCCCGTTCCTGTTCAGCATCGTGCTGATCGGCGTGGGCTTCTGGGTGCGCTACCGCGTCGAGGAGACCCCCGTCTTCGAGGAGAAGATCGAGGGGCAGAAGCAGTCCACCCCGCTCCTGTTCGCGCTGAAGAACAACTGGTGGCCGATGCTGCTCGGGTTCTGCATCATCGCGATGTCCTCCGGCGGCTACGTGATCGCCACGACGTTCGTGCAGAACTTCGCCGTCAGCCCCGAGGTGGGCCTCGCCGCTGCGGTGATCCTCGGCGCGATGACGATCGCCTCCCTGGTCGAGACGATCGTGACGCTTCCGCTCGCCTGGCTCGGAGACAGGTGGGGCGGCAAGTCGATCATCATCCTCGGCACGATCCTCTCGTTCGTCGTCTTCATCCCGCTCGTGCTGGTCATCCAGAACAAGCAGGTCGCGATGATCTACATCCTGGTCTCGGCGCTGCGCCTGACACTGAGCGGCGCGTGGGCCTCGCTCTCCACGGTGATGGCCCAGATGTTCCGCCCGCAGGCGCGTTACACCTCGATGACACTCTCGTACGGCATCGGCGCCGCGGTCTGGGCGGGCTCTCGCCGGCGATCGCCTCCGCGCTGCTGGCTCTGACAGGCAACTTCTGGTCGGTCGTCGTGTTCTTCGGTGTGCTCTGCGCCGTCGCGCTGTTCGGGACGATCCTCGCACCGCAGCACTCTGACGTCGCCCCCGTCACGCAGTCGCTGAACGCACGACTGGACACCACTGCCATCCGAAACGTCAAGAAGGACTGACATGCGCCGTCTAGCGACCTATGACTCCCGGGACTCCGCCGCGACCATCATCACGGCAGACGCGATCCACACGGTCGACGAGTCGCTGCCCCGGGCGGAGGCGATGCTCACCGCCGGCGGCCGCATCCTCGCCGTCGGCTCCATCGACGGCGTGGTGCAGGCGGCCGAGGCATCCGGACTCGACCCCGTGCGCATCGACCACCCCGGCGCGACGATCGTGCCCGGCTTCGTCGACGCGCACGCGCATCCGCTGATGTACGGGCAGATGCTCACCTGGGTCGACATCGGTCCGGAGCGTGCGGCGTCGATCCCCGAGATCGTCGAGCTCATGGCTGAGCGGGCGGCCACGCTGCCGGCGGGAGCGCCGCTGCGCGGCTACGGCTACGAGCAGCGCAATCTCGCCGAGCGCCGGCATCCCACCCGGTACGAGCTGGACGACATCGCGACCGACCGCGAGGTCTACATCATGAACGCCTCCGGTCACGGCGGCGTGGTGAACAGCTTCACTCTGGAGAAGTACGGCGTCACGAGGGACACCCCGAACCCCGAGGGCGGCGAGTTCTTCCGCGACGCCGACGGGGAGCTGACCGGTGAGCTGTCGGATGCCGCGTGCAACGTGCTGACCGGACTGCACGGCGTGAAGGTCGGCCACCACGGACCGAACTTCCACCTGGGCGACGAGCCGGCCGAGCACCAGCATCAGCTCGACGCCGTGCAGCGTGAGTTCCTCGCCGGCGGCGTCACCACGATCGGCGACGCCCAGGTGTCGCAGCGCGAGTTCGCCGCCTATCTGGCGCTGGCCGACCGCGGCGCCCTCGACATGCGGGTCTCGATGTATTTCCTGTCGCACCTGCTCGACCAGGTGATCGACCTCGGCCTGACCGGGCCGTTCGGCAATGCCTTCCTCTCGGCCGCGGGCATCAAGCTCTACGCCGACGGCACGCTCGGCGGCTGGACGGCGTACTTCCCCGAGGGGTACGTCGGAGACCCGTGCCGCACCGGACAGCTCTATCACCAGCCCGAGGAGTACGCCGGGCTCGTGAAGAAGGCGCATCTGGCGGGTCTGCAGACCGCAACCCACGCGCAGTCGCCCACGGCCATCAAGATGGTGGTCGACGCGATCGAGGACGCCCTCGCCGCTCGTCCCGACACCGACGCCCGGCACCGCATCGAGCACTGCGGCCTGCCGGATCCCGCCGAGATCCCACGGATGGCCGAGCTCGGCATCCGTCCGGTGAACCAGACCCAGCACTACTACAACTGGGGCGAGGGCGTGGAGCAGGCCATCGGCACCCCCGGTGAGCGGTTCAACCCGCTGGGTGAGTTCCTCGAGGCCGGTGTGCCCGTCACCATCTCGTCGGATGCCCCGGTCGCCGAACCCCGGCCGCTCGAGGCGATCCAGGCGGCGGTGACTCGTGTCACGCGCCGCGGGCACAAGCTGGGGCCGGACTCGCTGCGGATCAGCGCGGAGGCCGCGCTGCGCGGGCACACTCTCGAAGGCGCCGCTTCGCTCGGCCGCGATCACGAGCTGGGCTCGCTGACCCCGGGCAAGCGCGCGGACTTCGTGGTGCTCGGCGCCAATCCGCTCGAGACCGAGGGCGCGGAGATCGCCGGCATCCCGGTGCTGGAGACCTGGGTGGACGGTGTCGTGAAGCACTCAGCGGCGGCGGCGCAGAGCGGCCAGGAAGGATGAGCGGCATGGAGACCACCGCGAAGCGCACCACCGGCTGGGTGATCATGGAGGCCCTGCGGGGCTACGGCGTCGACACCGTGTTCGGCATCCCCGGCACCCACAACCTGGAGTTCTACCGGCCGCTGCAGGCCCTCGGCATCCGCCCGGTCACCACTCGGCACGAGCAGGGCGCCGGGTACGGCGCCGACGGCTGGTCGATGCAGACCGGGATGCCGGGAGTGGTCGTGACCACGAGCGGCCCCGGACTGCTGAACGCGCTCTCCGCCGCCGGCACGGCCTACTGCGAGTCGCGGCCGATGATCATCCTCTCGCCGGGACCGGCGCGGGGGAGCGAGTTCGCCGACGTCGGCACGCTGCACGAGACCAAGGATCAGCTGGCCGCGGCATCCGCCGTCGTGGAATGGGGCAGGCGCGTGACCAGCGCCGCCGAGGCGGTCGCGGCCGTGCACGACGCCTTCGCGCTGTTCGCCACGGGACGTCCGCGCCCGGTGTACATCGAGGTGCCGCTCGACCTGCTCGAGGAGGAGGCCGAGGGGATCACTCCCGACGACCTCGCATCTCGCGTGTTCCCGCCCGCTCCGGCGCCCTCCGACGACCTGGTCACCGAGGCGGCCCGTCTGCTGAACGCTGCCTCGGATCCCGTCATCCTCGCCGGTGGCGGATCCCGCCGGGCCGGGGCCGCGCTGCGGGCCGTCGCCGAGCGCCTCGGCGCCCCCGTCATCACCACGGCGAACGCGAAGGGCGTGCTCGACGAGCACCACCCGCTCTCGCTCGGTGCCAATCTGCGCCTGGCCGCCGCGCGCAACCGCGCCCGCGACGCCGACGTGCTGCTCGTGGTGGGCTCCAAGCTCGGCGAGGCCGAGCTCTGGGTCGACCGGCTCGACGCGCGCGGCACCGTCATCCGCATCGACCTGCTCGCCTCGCAGCTCGACAAGAACCAGAAGGCCGATGTCGGCATCGTGGGCGACGCCGCGGCATCCCTCTCCGCCCTGCTGACCGAGCTGGGCGACGGCACCCCGCGCACCGGCAGTCGCGTCGCCGAGACCCTCGAGGCCGTGCGCGCCGAGGTGCACGAGCTCTCGCCGGTCAACGCCGCGCTCGCCGAGGTCATCGCCTCGGTGCTGCCCGCCGACGCGATCGTCGCCACCGACTCGTCGCAGATCGCGTACTGGGGTCTGATGAACGTGCTGCGGGTGTCGAAGCCGAACTCCATGCCGTACATGGCGACGTACGCCACCCTCGGCTACGCCCTGCCCGCCGCGCTCGGCTCGCGCCTCGGCGACCCGGGCCGCCCCGCGTTCGCCGTCACCGGCGACGGCGCCCTGATGTTCTCGCTGCAGGAGATGATCACTGTCGTCGAGCAGCGGCTCGACGTCACCGTGATCGTGGTCGACAACGGCGGCTACGCCGAGATCCGCCAGAACGAGGCGGATGCCGGGATCGCGCCGATCGGCGTCGATCTCGTGCAGCCGGACTGGGCCGCCCTCGGCACTGCCTTCG
The DNA here is from genome assembly GCF_021582875.1 of Microbacterium sp. KUDC0406. Classification (NCBI taxonomy): domain Bacteria; kingdom Bacillati; phylum Actinomycetota; class Actinomycetes; order Micrococcales; family Microbacteriaceae; genus Microbacterium; species Microbacterium sp. KUDC0406. The sequence goes on from NZ_CP091138.1 coordinate 3,282,986, forward strand.
GCGGCACGGGACGACGTGCCGCATCCGCCGCAGAGCTCGCCGAGGCCGTGCAGCAGGCCCAGGCCGACGGCGGCCTGCAGGTCATCCACCTCGACGAGTCCACATTCGCCCTCTGAGACAGGAACACCCCATGAGCAGCACACCGATCGGGCCGGCCGACGCGTCGAAGACCCCGCGCTACGCGGGCCTGTCGACCTTCGCCCGGCTGCCGCGCATCGAAGACGTCGGCGAGACCGACATCGCCGTCGTCGGCATCCCGTTCGACAGCGGGGTCAGCTTCCGCCCCGGCGCGAGGTTCGGTCCGGAGCACGTGCGCGCGTCCAGCCGCCTGCTGCGGCCGTACAACCCGGCGCAGGACTTCTCGGGCTGGGAGGCCGTGCAGATGGCGGATGCCGGAGACATCGCCGCCAACCCGTTCAACATCCACACCGCGGTCGAGCAGATCGCCGAGGCCGCGGCCGAGCTCGGCGAGCGGGTCGACCGCATCCTCACGATCGGCGGCGACCACACCATCGCCTACCCGCTGCTCAAGGCGATCAGCGCCAAGCACGGCCCGGTCGCCGTGGTGCACTTCGACGCGCACCTCGACACCTGGGACACCTACTTCGACGAGCCGATCACGCACGGCACGCCGTTCCGCCGCGCCTCGGAGGACGGCTTCATCGACCGCACCGCCTCGATGCACGTCGGCACCCGCGGCCCCCTGTACGGCAAGGGCGACCTCGAGGACGACGAGCGGCTCGGCTTCTCGATCATCACGAGCGAGTTCGTCGAGGAGCACGGCGTGCCGGCCGCTCTCGAGCGGCTCCGGCAGCGGGTCGGCGACCGGCCACTGTATGTGTCCGTCGACATCGACGTGCTCGATCCGGCGCACGCCCCCGGCACCGGCACTCCCGAGGCCGGCGGCCTGACGAGCAGGGAGCTGCTGCGGATCATCCGGGGCCTGGCCGATCTGAACATGGTCGGCGCCGACGTGGTCGAGGTCGCTCCCGCCTACGACCACGCCCAGATCACCGGCATCGCCGCCAGTCACGTGTCCTACGAGATCCTCACCGCGATGGCGCGCGCGATCGTGCGCGGACGCGGCGAATGACCTCCAGAACGGATGATGAGATGACCGACGCACGACCCCTCGCCGTCTACACGGACGTGGACGACACCGATCCGGGTCCCGGCATCGCGCTGCTGGAGGCGCACGGCTTCGAGGTGCGGGTCCTGGGCACCCGCGACCCGCAGGCGATCGTCGAGGGCGCGCGGGACGCCGTGGCGCTGCTGCCCGGCTACGCCGCCGTCACCCGAGAGATGATCGAGGCGCTGCCGAACCTCGAGATCATCGCCCTGATGTCGATGGGGTTCGACTACGTCGACGTCGACGCCGCGGCCGAGCAGGGCGTCTGGGTGACGAACGTGCCCGGCGCCGCCACCGAGGAGGTCGCCACGCACGCGCTGGCGATCATGCTGCACAGCATCCGTCAGCTGCGGTTCTACACGGCGAGTGCGAACCCGGCGGAGTGGAACGAGCGCACCGCCGCGGCTCCGCCCCGGCTCAGCGAGAAGACCCTCGGGATCATCGGACTCGGCAAGATCGGGCGCGAGCTCATCCGGCTGGCGGCACCGCTCTTCGGACAGGTGATCGGCTACGACCCGCTGATGCCGGACACCCCCGAGGTGCGCGCTGATCTCGAGCGCCTCGGCGTGCGGCGAGCCGGTCTGGACGAGGTGCGGGCCGAGGCCGACGTGCTCTCGCTGCACCTGCCGCTGACGCCCGAGACCGAACGCATGATCGATGCGGAGTTCCTCGCCGGGATGCGGCAGGGATCGGTGCTCGTGAACGTGTCGCGCGGCGCGCTCATCGACGAGTCGGCGCTGGCCGCCGCACTCGACACCGGCCATCTCGCCGGCGCGGCTCTCGACGTGCTCGCCACCGAACCACCGCAACCGGACCATCCGCTGCTGGGGCGTGACGACGTCGTGCTCACGCCGCACATCGCGTACTTCTCGGAGCGTACCGAGATCGAGTACGTGCGCATCCAGGCGCAGAATGCGGTGACGCTGCGCGAGACCGGCGCGCCCGATTCCCCGGTGAACCGGCCCGCGCCTCGCGCTTGAAGAACGCCGACCCGCGCCGGCTCCCCGCACAGATTCGAAGAGAGGACCCCCGTGGCACACCTGACCGACGAGGCCAAGCAGACCGCACGCACCTGGATCGACGCGCACCTCGCACAGCTCACCGAGTGGCACACCCGGATCTGGGAGCTCGCCGAGCCCGCGTGGCGCGAGTATCGCTCGCAGGCCTGGTATGTCGAGCGGCTGCGCGCCGAGGGCTTCGACGTCGAGGACGGATCCGCGGGAATGCCCACCGCGTTCAGCGCGGTCTGGCGCAACGGCGACGGGCCCACTCTGCTCACCTACGCCGAGTACGACGCTGTGCCGGGCAACAGCCAGGCGGCGACCACGTCCGAAGCGCCGCGCGACGGGCTCAGCCGTTTCGCACCAGGGCACACCGATCCGCACTCGGTGCTCGGCATCTCGACGCTCGCCGGCCTGCTCGCGACGAAGCATGCCATGGAGCAGCACGGTATCTCCGGGACGCTGAGGTACACCGGCGAGCCGGCGGAGAAGATGCACGGCTCGAAGGTCGTGCACGGTCTGCGGGGCTACTACGACGACGTCGATGCGATCGTGTCGTTCCACCCGTTCTACATGCTGCCGCTGTGCAACACGGCGCGCTGGGACACGCAGTGCGGCGCCTACTACAGCAAGGTCTACACGTTCGTCTGCGACCACCCCGAGACCTGGCAGATCTCCAGCGCGGATCCGAACTCGCCCATCCCGGCATCCCATTCCGCGGCGAGGGCGCCCGGGGCGAACGTCGCCCTGACCCAGATGTACACCGCTTCGCGCACGATGCTCGACTCGATGCTGCCCGCTACCGGAGGCTGGAGCTTCTCCGACGCGATCCTCAGCGACGGGCAGGCGACAGCCGACAATCTGCCGCACAGGGTGGCGCGTCTGCAGTTCTCCTGGCGCACGCCCGACATCGAGATGGCCGAGCACATCCTCGCGGTGCTCGATCGCAATGCGGCGGCCGCGGCGACGATGGCGCACTGCGAGCTGGAGGAGCGCTGGGTCGCACGCAGCCGCCCCGGTCGCACCAACCACGTGATGGCGGAGACGCTCTACGCCAACCTCGAGCAGGTCGGCGCGCCCGTGTACGGGCCCGATGCGGTCGCTGTCGCCCAGGACATCCAGCGCACGCTCGGTCACGAACCCAGCGAGAGGCCGTTCCTCGCCGAGACCGAGCGGCTGATCGACCCCCAGGAGGCGGAGCGGATCCTGCGCGAGCACATGCCCGCATGGCAGCGCAACTGGACCAGCGACGACTACGTCGAGATGTCGCACTACGCACCGCTGGTGCGGTTCTACGTGTCACGACCGGCGCTGCAGCCGGTTCCCGGAGCGGGCCCCTGACCCGGCATGGGTGATGAACGCTCTGGGCGGGATACCCGAGACGATCGCACCGACGATCGTGACGGCGGGGAAGACGATCTCCGGCACCTTCCTGGACCTGCTCACGGCGCCGGAGACCCTGGCGGCCGCGCGGGCCGAGTTCAGCGAACGCAGCGAGGCCGACCCGATGCCTGCGCTGCTGCCGGCCGACTTCGAGGCGCCGATCGATCTGCCCTGGCCGGACTACTCGGAGGCGGGCGGGCACCGGCACTGGTGAGCGAGTCAGCCGGTGACCGTGATCACCGCACCCTCGCTGCCGCCGTTCTCGCCCCAGCGCAGGTACGCGGTGACGATGTCGCGCAGCACGTCGAGGTCGACCTCTTCGAGGTCCTTGATGTAGAGGCATCCGACGCCGGTGGTGTGCGCACCGAGCCTGGTGAGGGCGTCGGCGTGCTCGGCGGTGGACTCCAGATAGATGGTCGACGCCGCCTTGCGCGGGGCGAACGCGAGCAGCGGCATGTCGCCCTCGGTGCCGGTGGCATAGCGGTAGTGGCAGCTGCCGAAGCCGACGATCGTGCCCCACAGCTCGGGCTCGCGGCCGGAGACGTCCTGCAGCAGGGCGGTCAGCGTCTCGGCGTCACGTCGCCGCTTCGCGGGCGTGACCGACGCGAGGAACGTGGCGACGCTGCCGCCGGTCGGCTTCACCTGCTGGCCTTTCTGGGTTTCGACTCGCTACGCTCGCTCAACCTTGCCCCGGCGCCCATCAACGCTCCTTCGTCGCATTGCTCTGCGCCGCGGCAGCCTTCATCGCCCGCTTGTGCTCGCGCACCTTGGTCAGCGACTCGGGCGAGACGATGTCGGCGACGCTGCGGAAAGAGCCGTCCTCGCCGTAGGGGGCGGATGCCTCGCGCCAGCCCTCACCGGTGAAGCCGTACTGCTTGCCGAGCAGGGCCAGGAAGATCTTCGCCTTCTGCTCGCCGAACCCGGGCAGCGCCTTCAGGCGCTTCAGCACGGTGGGGCCGTCCGGCTGGGTCCCTGAGCCCTCCGGGTGGGTCTCTGAGCCCTCCGGTTGGGTCCCTGAGCCCTCCGGTTGGGTCCCTGACCCCTCCGGTTGGGTCCCTGAGCCCTCCGGTTGGGTCCCTGAGCCTGTCGAAGGGCGCGTCCACAGCGCCGCGGCATTCCCGCCCCAGTCGTCGACCAGCGTCCGGCAGAGCGTCTGCACGCGCGTGGCCATCGAGCCGGGGAAGCGGTGCACCGAGGGCGACTGCTTGAACGCCGCGAGGAACTCGTCGGGGTCCATCGACGCGATCGTCGTCGCGTCCGTCGCTCCCGTGCGCTGCTCGATCTTGAGGGGACCGGCGAACGCGGTCTCCATCGCGACCTGCTGGTCCAGCAGCATCCCGACCAGGAGCGCCAGAGGGTTGTTCGTGAGCAGGTCGTCGGCGGCGGTGTCTCCGGTGATGTGAAGGGCCATGAGGACAGTCTCGCACCCGAGCGGAAATCGTGGGACGGAACCCCCGACTATGATGCATGCATCATGCATGTGACGTATGCTGAGTGCATGACAACGATCCAAGTTCGCAACGTCTCTGACGAGACGAGCCGTGCGCTCAAAGCGAAGGCCGCGCTCGAGGGCAGCTCGCTGAGCGACTACCTGCTGCGCGAGCTCGACCGCCTCGCGACGCGTCCGAGTCGCGCTGAGCTGCTGGAACGGATCGCGAGCCGCGGGGTTGCCGAGCTTGAGCCGGCCGCTCAGGTGCTGGCCGAGCAGCGACCCGGCCGATGACGCTCGTCGTCGACGCATCCGCGGTCGCCGAGATCCTGTTCGGAACCGAGGCGGGGCGACGGGCGGCAGCGCTGCTCGACGGGCACGAGTTGCTGGCGCCGCAGCACCTTACGGCTGAAGTCGCCTCCGTCATCCGTGGATGGTCTCTCAGTAAGCAGATCACCGATGAGCAGGCGCTGCGCGCCTTCCGTGAGTTCGACGCGCTCGACGTCGAGCAGGTGCCGATGATGTCCATGCTGCCCGCAGTGTACGCACTGCGGCACAACGTCAGCGCGTACGACGCCATGCACGTCGTGCTCGCCCGTGCGGCGCAGTGCTCGCTGCTGACTCTCGATGCTCGTCTCGCGGCATCCGCTCCGGACTGCGCGCTGCTGCCGTAGTCGCGCACTGGCAGGGTTTACGCGGGGAGGGCATGCAGGAGAGGATCGTCGGGACGAGAGGAGCACGCCCTGTCGAGTGTGCGCACCCGCGAGGTACCGGGGGCGGTAGCCGCCCTCCTGTACGGTGAGGCCCACAGACACCGCGTCGACCGGAACGGTCGCCGCGTACAAGCCGAATGGATCATGCAAGTGCGACTTGGTAAGAACGTGGGTCTGCTCATTGCGGGCGCTCTTGCGGCGCTGTTCGTCATCTTGGCGCTGATCGGCGTGGTCCAGACGAACGAGGTCTGCGCAGGGGACGTGATCGACACGGTCCTGTGCGAGGGGCGCAGTTGCGGCAGTCCATCTTCGGAGGTCTGGTCGGGCTCGCGTTGATCGTCGGCGCCGCGATCGTCGCCGGGGCGCTGCTGATCGCCGGGCGAACAGCCAACAGCAGCGACTGAGCGGCTGGCCCGGGCATCCGGATCGCAGAAGTGCACTTCGAGCGGACGTGAGCCGATGATCCGTCAGCGCGAAGCGCACATTCCCGCGCGAAGCGTGCGCCGGTCAGACCGCGAGTGCCGCCGCTTCAGGAGCTGATGCCGCGGGCGCCTTCCAGGTGCTCCAGGGGCTCGTCGCGCTAGCGCGGCTAGTTGATGATCTGGCCGCCGCCCTCGGCGCGCACACGGGCGAGGTTGTCATGCCAGGTCTGCAGCGCCTCCGGGGTCAGCCGGGTCCAGTCCTCGACGATGGCGAGCACCCGCAGCGGCTCGGTGCTGCGGTAGGAACGGGTCGGGTTGCCGGGGAACTTCTTGTCGGTGACGTTCGGGTCGTTCTCGAAGTCGCCGACGGGTTCGACGAGGTAGACCCGGGGCTCGCCGTCTCCGGCGGCCAGTTCGGCCGCGAGACCGGCGCCGTCGCGCAGCGCAGTGAAGTAGATGTGGTTCATCACGACCTCGGGCCGGTAGTTCGAGCGGAAGCCCGCGGTGAGCAGCTCGCCCGGTTGCAGGTCGGCCTTGGTGCCGTGGAAGAACGGTCCGTCGTCCAGCGTGTCGGTCATCGGCTCAGGGTAATCGCCATGACGCGAGCGGGAAAGGAGGAAAAGGTCGCGGGGAGGGCTGCCTCAGCGGCGAAAAGCTCCTTGCACGGACTTCCGGGTCTGCGCTGGGTCCCGTGGTCGGGGTGAAAGGAGGAAAAGGTCGAGGGGAGGGCTGCCTCAGCGGCGAAAAGCTCCTTGCCTGGGACGGGTCAGGCGCTGGGTCCTGTGGTCGGGGTGCAAGGAGGAAAAGGTCGAGGGGAGGGCTGCCTCAGCGGCGAAAAGCTCCTTGCATAGGACGGGTCAGGCGGTGGCGGAGCCGGATGCCTCGGATGCCGAAGCCTCTGCCGTCAGCCCGTAGAGCGTCTCGAGCGCGGCGTGGAACTCGTGCGCGCGGCCGGAGTCGGCCAGGTCGTGCGCACGGGTGGTGGGCGTGTGCAGCAGGACGCCCGCGAGGTGGCGCATCGCCTGCTCGACACGGCCGTCCTCGTCGCCGCGGCGGCGCGCACGCTCGATCTCGTCCTCGAGCAGACCGAAGATGTGCGAGCGCAGCGCGACGACGGCGGGCGTGACGCTCTGCCGGGCACCGACCACGTGGAAGTCTGCGGCGGCCGCGCGCACGATCGAGCGCGCGGCATCCGTCGCCTGCAGCTCCTCCAGCGGCGCGTGCAGCCGGATCGTCTCCAGGTCGAGAAGAGCGACGCCCTCGAGGTGCGCGACCGCGGGGTCCACGTTGCGCGGCATCCCGAGGTCGATCACGAGCTGTCCGGCGGCGTGGTGCGTGACGGGGCATCCAGGAGTGGTCTCTGAGCCCGTCGAAGGGTCCGGATGCTGCAGCTGCGTCGGGCCGAGCACCGGCTCCGTCGCCGCGGTGCACGTGATCAGCAGCGTCGAACGGCGCGCGACGTCGGCGTACTCGCCGGCGGTGATGGCACGGAGCCCGTGCTTCTTCGCGAAGATCGCCGCACGACCTGAGGGGGAGTGCACGGTGATGTCCGTCGCTCCGCGCTCGCGCAGGGTCGCGAGGGTCACGGCTGCATAGGAGCCGGTGCCGACCAGCAGCACGCGCTCCGCGCCCCAGTCCGCGATGCGGCTGTCGGCGAGCTCGAGAGCGAGACGCACCAGCGAGCGGCCGGCGCGGGACAGCGCGGTGTCGTTCTTCACCCTGCGCTGCGCCTGGCTGGCGCGCTGGAACAGGCGCTCGAGCTCGGGGAAGTGGTGCCGTCCCTGCGGGCCGTGCTGAGAGCGCGGCGCACCTGCCCGGCGATCTCACCCTCGCCGGAGACGACGGACTCCAGGCCGGATGCCACGGCGAAGAGGTGCTCGGGCACGCGGCGGTCGCTGAGCACCTGGTACGAGCCGTCCAGATCGGCGGCCGGGATGCCCGTCGCCTGCTCGACGGCGTCGCGCACCGCAGACGCGGCGTCGGCCGGTTCCGCGTCGATCTCGACGTACGCCTCGAAGCGGTTGCACGTCGCCAGGACCACCGCACCCTGCGCGCCGCCGGCCATCAGAGCGGGGGCGACGGACTCAGGAGTGCGGCTGAGGCGTTCGAGCAACTCGAAGGAGGCGGTTCGATGACTCGCCGAGACGCAGACCAGCACGGAACGGGATTCTACGCCGCTCTCCTATGTGACCCCTGACGCCCGCTCTGGGGTCGACCTTCTTCCGCTCCGGTCTCACTCGTCGCGGGTCCTGGGCCCGAGCGACCCGCAACCGCTGAGACCGGAGCAGCGGAAGGGTCATCCGAACGACTCCGCGACGAGCTCGGCGATCAGCTCGTCGGCGTCGGCGTCGACGCCCCGACGGGCGAACCATTCGCACACGTTCACGCAGTCTCGGTGCAGCAGATCCCAGGCCTGCGGATTGGCGGCGAGGTCGACGATCTGCGGCAGGTCGATCACGACGACCCGCCCCTCGTGCACGAGCAGGTTGTAGGCGGAGAGGTCACCGTGCACCAGGCCGGCCCTGGCGAAGATCCGCAGGATCTCGGCGACCTGTGCGAAGCAGTCGTCCAGCCCGTCCCGCACCTGGGCGAGCCGGGGAGCCGCGGTGCCGTCGTGACCGATGAACTCCATCAGCACCTCGGTGCCGTCCACCTGCACGGGGTAGGGCACCGGCGCGCCGAGCTCGTGCATCCGGCACAGCGCCTCGAACTCGGCGAAAGACCACTGTGCGGCGGCGACGGCGCGGCCGTGCGCCGACTTCTTCGCAAGCGCGCGGGTGTCGCGGGTGTTCTGGGTGCGCCTCCCCTCGGTGTAGATCGAGGAGCGGTGGAAGCTGCGGTGCTCGGCGGATCGGTACCGCTTGGCGGCCAGCAGCGAGCGCTGCGAACGGGCGAACGGTACGGCGCGCTCGATGAGGAACACGTCGGCCTCCTTGCCCGTCTTCAGGATGCCGAGTTCGGTGTCGACGGCGTCGGCCGAGGTGACGACCCAGTCGGGGCGCGGCTCGGGACCGCGCTCGGTCGGGGTGACCGCCTGCCACGTGCTCCAGCGCTGGTTCTCGGCCAGGCGCGTGTCGGCGAAGGAGAGGGTGATGTCGAAAGGGGATGCGTCGAAAGACGGGTTCACGGTGGTGTGCTCCAGGAGAGGAGGCCGCCGCCGGGGTGTCAGTGGCGGGAGGCCTCAGGGATGTGGATGTCGAGGGAAGGGCACGACGACAGAGACGTTCATCAGGCTCTCCTTTCCTCAGGCATCCGGGGCCGCTCCCGGTGCGCATCCGACACTAGGTGCTGCCGGCCGATCTGTCCAGCATCCGGCAGGGCGCACGCATAGGTGCCGATGACAGGATGGGGCGCATGAGTGACCTGCTGCGCGCGCTGTCCGGCGAGACCCCCCAGCGCACCCCCGTCTGGTTCATGCGGCAGGCGGGACGCTCGCTGCCCGAGTACCGCGAGCTGCGCGTCGGAACCCGGATGCTGGACGCCTGCCTGACTCCCGATCTCGCGGCCGAGATCACTCTGCAGCCGGTGCGCCGGCACGGGGTCGACGCGGCGGTGTTCTTCAGCGACATCGTCATCCCGCTGCGCCTCGCCGGTGTCGAGGTCGAGATCGAGCCCGGCCGCGGGCCGGTGTTCGCGAACCCGGTGCGCACGGCCGACGACGTGGAGCGGCTCACCGCGATCGATCCCGCCTCGCTCGACGGCGATGCGATCGCCGCGGCGGTGCGCATCGTCACCGACGAGCTCGGCGAGACGCCGCTGATCGGCTTCGCCGGCGCCCCCTTCACGCTCGCCGCCTACCTCGTGGAGGGCGGACCGTCCAAGGAGCACCTGCGTGCTCGCGCCATGATGCACGCAGACCCGGTGTCGTGGCACCGCCTAGCCGGCTGGCTCGCGGCGGTGTCGCGGCGCTTCCTCGAGACCCAGCGCGACGCCGGAGCATCCGTCGTGCAGCTCTTCGACTCCTGGGCCGGGTCGCTGTCCACCGACGACTACCGCACCTACGTCGCCCCGCACTCGCGCGAGGTCATCGCCGGCATCGGGGTGCCCGCCATCCACTTCGGCGTCGGCACCGGGCCGTTCCTCGCCGACATGCGCCTGGACGGCACCGCCTCGGCGGTCGGCGTCGACTGGCGGATGCCGCTCGACGAGGCCATCGGCATCCTCGGTCCCGACGTCGCGGTGCAGGGCAACATCGATCCCGCGCTGCTGCAGGCGCCGTGGAGCGTGCTCGAGGCGCACGTGCGCGACGTCATCGCGCGCGGCCGCGGTGCGAAGGGCCACATCCTCAACCTCGGGCACGGCGTGCCGCCCGAAACCGACCCCGACCAGCTGACCCGCATCGTCGCGCTCGCGCACGGCGAGCTGTGACCCCCCGCCCATGGGGAGTACTCCCCATGGGCCTGCGCGCGCCCCTCGGCTAGCTTGTCAGCAGAGTCAACGCCGGGGAGTGAGAAATGGGCGCAGAGAAGGTCAGGATCGACTACGACCTGCTGACGTGTGTCAAGGAGTCGATCACGCAGATCATCGCCGAGCTGGAGGACGCCCCGGAGCGGACGGGCGACGTGGCCGGTGCCATCGGCGCCCCGTACGAGCGCACGCAGCTGAGCGCGCTGGCCTCCGACTTCCGGGGCGCGTGGGAGCCGAAGCGCGACGACCTCATCGCCACGCTCGGCGGCATCGGCACGCGCCTCGACACCGTGATCGACTCCTACAGCGACCTGGACGAGGGGGCCTGACCATGGCGTACGAGCAGGTGGATGCCGGCACGGCGGGAGAGGCGTTCGGCGTCGGCGAGCAGATCAGGACCATGACCGGCGAGCCGCAGACCGTGCACTCCAACGCGCAGAGAATGGAGACCTACGGCAGCCTGATGGGCACCCTCAGCGCGCAGCTGAAGATGCTCGGGGAAGCCGAGATGTCGCAGTGGGCCGTGTCGGGCGAGGCCGTCGACAAGCTGCGTTCCGCGATCGGCGACTCCGCCCAGCTGCTCGCCGTCGCCGGAGCGATCTACTGGCCGGTCGGCGCGGCCCTGTGCGCATACGGGCAGGCGACCGACGGGCACCAGGACGAGCTCAACGCACTGGCCGTCTCGTGCAAGGAGGCGTGGCAGGCCAAGAAGGCCGCGGTCGCGGCGGCGAAGGGCGCGGATGAACCTGACCCGGCCGCCGACGACTACGACGAGCAGAACACCGCGTACAAGAGGCTCCTCTCAGCTGCGCAGGACGCGCAGTCCGAATGGGACGCCCTCGCCATCCAGTGGAACAACCGCTTCGTCGACTGGCGCGACGAATACGACGCGGCCGTGGCGTCGCTGACCGACCCGCGTCTCGACAGGATCCGAAACGGCGAGGAGCTCCCGCCGGTCGGCGATCCGGCGCTCTACCCGAACGGCATCCCGAGCCCTGAGGACGTGCACCAGGGCGGCATCGGAGACTGCTATCTGCTGGCCACTCTCGCCGGAATCGCGAACGTCGACCCCGACAAGATCATGGAGATGATCACCGTCAACGGCGACGGCTCGTACACGGTGCACTTCGCCGACGGCGACGTCACCGTCACCGCGGATCAGGTCTCCGACACGGACCAGGCCCTGTGGGTGCGCATCTTCGAGGGCGCCTACGAGCAGAAGATCGGCTACGAGGACCTCAACGACGGCGGCTGGGCGCGAGACGTCATGGAGGACATCTACGGCGAGGATGCCGACGTCAAGGATCACGACGGCGGGTTCTGGGACTGGCTCACCGGGGGCAACGATGTCGCAGACAGCTTCGAAGACATCGACGAGGCACTCGACGACGGGCGTCCCGTCGTCGCGAGCGCGCAGAACGGCCAGCTCGGCTTCGACGGCGGCGGGCACGCACTCACGGTGCTCGACGCCTACGAGGTGGACGGTCAGCAGATGGTCGTCATCCGCAACCCGTGGGGCAGCAACAACGGGCACGAGGATGCGATCCGCGCGGCCGGCGGCGAGCTGACCACGCCTCCGGACGGTACCTTCACCATGAGCATGGACGAGTTCACGAAGTCGTTCAACGTCGTCGAAGTCGGAAACAAGTGATCGTGAAGAGAACGGGTCTTGTCATCGTGGCGTCCGTCGCCCTGATGCTGACCGCGTGCAGTGCAGGCCAGGAGGAGAAGCCGATGCCCACCCCCAGTTCGTCGACAGCATCCGTGCAGGACCCGAACCCCGCAGAGCCGATCAGCGAGCTCGTGCAGGCCGCTGATCTCATCGTGTACGGCACGGTCGAGTCCATCGACCCGCAGATCGAGGACACCGGCGCCGACGTGTTCCCCGCCCAGAAGGCGACCGTCAGGGTCGGCGAGACGCTGAAGGGCGAAGCCTCGGGTGAGATCGGCGTCAAGAAGCCCGCGGACACCTGGTACTACCTCGCGGACGAGGCCCAGGACTCCTACGACGGCAAGCATGAGGGCATCCTCGTGCTGAAGAAGGCCGACGACGGGTACGAGCTGTTCGGCTATGTCGGGCTGCACGACGACTCCGGTGCGCAGCGCGCGTTCGCCCGAGTGCTGGGCGGACAGTCGGAACGGATCCCCGGCGCGACCAGAGCGCAGCTCGCAGAGTGGGCTGAGAAGGCCGACATCATCGTCTTCGCCGGCGCGAAGGGCGACCCCGACGACGTGACCCTGCGCACGCCCCGGGTCGACTTCTCGGCGTCGGGGACCCTGACCCCGATCGACGTGATCAAGGGCGACATGCCCGAGCCCCTCGAGGTCGTGCAGGGTCCGCAGCCGGATGTCCCCGGCGGTACCTGGGGGTTCCCGGTCGCCGACGGCCAGACCGGCGTGTTCTTCATCGACGCCTCGAGCGGCACGCCGACCGTCATCAACACCACCGAGCCGAGCCTGATCAACCGCAGGCAGGTCCCGACGGGCGACTGAGCGAGGCATCCGCTCCTTCTCCCGGCGTCCGCATCGGATGCGGGTGTGAGGATGGATGCATGACCGAGCACACCCCGAACTCGCGGCCCGCGCGGCCGAACAGCACGTCGTCGTGATCGGCGGCGGCATCGGCGGACTGGTGGCCGCCCGCGAGTGCGCGAAGGTCGGGATGCCGGTCACCCTGCTGGAGGCAGGGGAACTGGGCGGGGCGATCCGCCGCGCCGAGGTCGACGGGATCGTCGTCGACGCCGGCGCCGAGAGCTACGCGACGCGCGGCGGTCATGTCCGCGCCCTGGTGACCGAACTCGGCCTCGCCGACGGCATCGTCACGCCGCAGGGCGGCGGTGCCTGGGTCGACGGCATCCCCGATGTGGGGGCCGCACCGATCCCCAAGGGTGGACTGCTCGGCATCCCGGAGAACCCGTTCCAGGAGGACGTGCGGCGCGTGATCGGCGTCCGCGGCATGTGGCGCGCGTACATGGACCGGCTGCGGCCGCCGCTCACGATCGGGCACGAGAAGAGCCTCGGCAGGCTGGTCGCGACGCGGATGGGCGAGAAGGTGCGCGATCGGCTGGTCGCGCCGGTCACCGACGGGGTGTACTCCGCGCATCCCGATGACGTCGATGTCGAGGCCGTCGCGCCGGGGCTGAGCGCCGCGCTCACCCGCGTCGGGTCGCTCTCCGGTGCCGTGGCCGTGCTGCGCGGCGAGCGGGAGCAGAAGGGCGCCGCACCGGGATCCGCCGTCGAGGGCCTGGCCGGCGGGATGGGCAGGCTCGTCGACGCGCTGCGCGCCGACCTCGAGGAACTCGGCGTCGACATCCGCACCGGTGCACGCGCCGAGCAGCTCGTCCGTGACGGTGCGTCCTGGGAGGTGCTGGTGCAGTCCGTCCCGGAGGACGACGAGGGTGAGCCCGCATCCGAGCAACTGCGAGCGGATGCCGTGATCGTCGCGACCTCCGAGCCCGCGGCGCGGGCCCTCCTCGCCGGCCACGTCGACCTGGGCGAGCCGGCCGTCGCCCCCGAGATCGAGATCGTCACGCTGGTGCTGGAGGCGCCGGAGCTGGATGCCGCCCCGCGCGGCACGGGCGTGCTCACCGTGCCCGGCAGCCGCACCGCGAAGGCGCTCACCCACTCGACCGTCAAGTGGGGCTGGCTGCGGGATGCCGCTGCCGGACGCCACGTCGTGCGGGTCTCCTTCGGCAGCCAGGGCGAGACACCCGCCACGGCTGCGCTCGACGATGCGGGAGCCGCACGCCTGGCGCTCGCCGAGGCGTCCGCGATGCTCGGCGTGACGCTGCGTCCCGAGCAGCTCACCGGCGCGCACCGGGCGCGCCACGTGCAGACGCAGCCGGCATCCGTCATCGGCTCCGCCGAGCGGCGCGCCGCGGCGCGCGCCGCCGTGCGCGCCGTCCCCGGCCTGGCGGCCGTCGGCGCGTGGCTGGCGGGCACCGGCCTCGCGCAGGTCGTGCCCGACGCCGTCTCCGAGGCCGACCGACTGCGCCGGGCACTGCTGTTCGGCTGATCCATCGCTCCGCCGGTCGGGGTCCGGGTCCGCCTGTGGAACACCCGCATCCGTCAGGACGGGAGGGGCAGAATACGCCCGATGACAGGTCCCCGGCAACGGTAGATGCCGAAAACGGAATACGGCGTTACGCTGGGAGTCCTGGTCGGCCGCCGCCGCCAGTCGCAGCAACAGTCAGGAGGCCCCCGATGAAGGGGAAGATCGGACTCGTCGTCGGACTCGGCGTGGGTTACGTGCTCGGCAGCCGTGCCGGACGTGAGCGCTATGAGCAGATCAAGACGCAGTGGCTGAAGGTCTGGAACCTCGATCCGGTGCAGCAGCAGGTCACCCGGGTGCAGGACTTCGCCAAGGAGAAGGCTGCCGCGGTGCCGCAGGCGCTGTGGGACGGTGCGGTGCGCGTGGTGCGCTCGGCGTCGGCCCCGGGCACGCCCGGCCAGAAGCTCGACTCCGCGATCGACACCGCGAAGGATGCCGCCGACGACGTGTCGGACGCCGCCGGAGGATGCGGTGAAGGCTGCCAAGCAGGCCGCGCCGAAGAAGCCTGCCGCCAAGAGCAAGGACGACTGACATGGTCCGCGGCTACCGGGACCGCGCCGACGACAGCCTGCTGACGCTGCTCGGCGACATGCCCGACCTGGTCTCGAACCTGGTCAAGGCCGAGATCGACGCGGGCAAGGCGTGGGTGCAGAAGACCTCGAAGGATGCCGGGATCAGTGGCGTCTGGTTCCTGATCGCCCTGTTCTTCCTGTTCTGGGCGATCCCCGTCATCCTGGTGTTCGCGATCGCCGGCTTCGCGTCGTGGATGCCCGTCTGGGCCTCGGCGCTGATCGTGTTCGGCATCCTGATCCTGGCTGTTCTCGTGTTCGGCCTGCTGGGCGTGCTGAGGTTCCGGAAGGTGCTGAAGCGCGAGAACCCCGCGCAGGCCGTGTCCACCGACATCCGCCTCGTCCGCGAGGCCGGCGATGAGCGCCCCAGGGAGGTCGCTGATGACGAATTCTGAGCAGGCTCCGCTGCCGCGCACGGCCGTGGCCGACGGCATCACCGACCCGGTGGCGTCGGCGCGCGCCGAGCTGAAGGCGGCACTGGCCGCGATCGAGGTGAAGGCCAATGTGCCGCGCCGGGTCGAGCAGGCCTCGCAGCGCGGCATCGCGAAGGTGCGCGCGTTCGCGAAGAAGAACCCCGCCGGGGCCGTCGCCGCCGTGATCGGCGTGGCCGCGGCCGTGGGCGGCGTCGTCTGGGTCATCGCGCGGGCGGCGTCCCGGTAGCGGGTTCGCCGTCTCCGCCCCGAAGGGGCAGACTGGACGCATGTCCGACGAGACCGAACCCTCCCCTTCCGGCTTCACCCTCTGGGCGGTGTGGGGGCGCAACCCCGATGCCCCGCAGGCAGACCCCGACTCCACGGAGCTCGAGACCATCGTCGGGCACATCGAGGACTCCGGCGTCTCCGTCCGCGGCTTCTACGACGTCAGCGGCCTGAAGGCCGACGCCGACCTCATGGTGTGGCTGCACGGCCCCACCGCCGAGGAGCTGCAGCGCGCGCTGCGCCGGCTGCGCCGCACCGAGCTGCTGAAGCCGCTGCTGCCGGTCTGGAACGTCATGGGCGTGCACCGCGACGCCGAGTTCAACCGCCAGCACGTGCCCGGCTTCCTGCGCGGCATCGAGCCGAAGCAGTGGCTGTGCCTGTACCCGTTCGTGCGCACGCCGGAGTGGTATCTGGCCGAGGAGGCCGAGCGCCGCAGGATGCTCGCCGATCACGGTCGCAAGGGCGCGGCGTTCACCGGCGTCATCGCGAACACCGTCGCCGCCTTCGCGCTCGGCGACTACGAGTGGCTGCTGCCGCTCGAGGCCGATGACGTCACCGAGCTCGTCGACCTGATGCGCGACCTGCGCTACACCGACGCCCGCAGGTACGTGAAGGAGGAGGTGCCGTTCTACACCGGCCGACGCCTGCGCCTCGACGAGATCGCCGACGTCCTGCAGTGACCCGATGAGCACCGTCATCCGTCTCGGAACCCGGCGCAGCGCGCTCGCGCAGGCGCAGTCCGGCCACGTCGCCGCGGCGCTGCAGAAGATCTCCGGCCGTCCGGTCGAACTGGTCCCCATCGTCTCGGAGGGCGACACCAACCGGGCATCCCTCTCCGAGATCGGCGGTCAGGGCGTGTTCGCCACCCGACTGCGCGAAGCGCTGCTGCGGGGGAGTGCGACCTGCTGGTGCACTCGCTGAAGGACCTGCCCACGGCGCAGCCGGCGGGGCTCGTCATCGCGGCCACGCCGGCCAGGGTCGACGCCCGCGACGTCGTGATCACCAGGGACGGGACGCCGCTCGACGAGCTGCCGGCCGGCAGCAGAGTCGGCACCGGCGCACCGCGGCGCATCGCGCAGGTGCGGCGCCGCAATCCCGGGGCCTCGGTCGTGGACATCCGCGGCAACGTCGACTCGCGGCTTCAGCGTGTGGCATCCGGCGAGCTGGATGCCGTGATCCTCGCCGCCGCGGGCCTCTCCCGCCTCGGCGCGGACAGCCCGCTGCGACGGGAGGACCTCGCGCTTGCGGACTGGCCGACCGCCCCCGGACAGGGCGCCCTCGCGGTCGAGACCACGGAGATCGCGCCGGACGACCTGCGCGGGTGGCTGGCCGAGCTCGACGACGAGGCGACCCGCGTCGCGGTCACGGCGGAGCGCGCGGTGCTCGCCGGCCTGGACGCCGGATGCCAGGCGCCGATGGCCGCCCACGCGGTGCAGACGGACGCGGGACTGCACCTGCAGGCGGCGGTGTTCGCTCCCGATGGCGGACGCCGGATCGACATCGACGTCACGGAGATCCTGGACGAGGGGTATATTCGTCGGAACGGCAGCGGCAACGGCGCGGATGCTGCCGGTGGTGCAGACCCGATGCACGCGGCGCGTGCGTTCGGCATGTCTGCGGCTCATCGGCTGCTCGAACAGGGGGCGGCCGACCTCCTTCCGCGAGAGTGATGCTGAATGACTTCTACCGATTCGATCCCGGCCCCGCCGGACAAGCCCCTGAGCGGCTGGCGCGTACTGGTGCCCGCGGCGGTCCGTGGGGTGACGGGGTCGCGGCGAGCCTGCGAGCACAGGGCGCCGTTCCGGTCGTCGCGCCGCTGATCAACTTCGCGCCGACGACGGACCAGCAGGCGCTCGACGATGCGCTCGCCCGCCTCGCCGCCGGTGAGTACGACTGGCTGACGATCACGAGTGCGACGACGGTCGACGTGCTCTTCGCACACCGGGTCGAGATCCCGCGCGGCACCAAGGTTGCCGCCGTCGGCGAGACCACTGCCGCGGCGCTTCAGGCCGTCGGCTACGACGTCGAGATGGTGCCCGAGAACGACAACTCCGCGGCGGGGATGGCCGAGCAGATCATCTCGCTCGAGGCCGAGCCGCGCCGTATCCTCACGCTGCGCAGCGAGATCGCGAAGCCGGTGCTCACCGACATGCTCGCCGACGCCGGTCATCTGGTCGACAGCATCGTCGCGTACCGCACCGTCGGAGTGCCGGTCACCGAGCGCATCCACCGTGACGTGCTGAACGGCCGCATCAACGCCATCCTCATCACCAGCGGCTCGGTCGCCCGGCAGGTGCGGGAGCAGTTCCCCGAGATCCCCGACACGACGCTGCTCGCGGCGATCGGCCCGCGCACCGCGACCGACGCACGCAAGGTCGGCCTGCCGATCTGGGCGATCGCCGACAAGCAGACGGTCGACGCCCTGATCGAGGTCGTCTCGCACTTCACCCTGCCGCACGCTGCCGACGAGTTCGCGCCGTGATCCGAGGGCGGGTCGGAGTCGCGTTCGCGCCGCCTCTTTTCGCTCGTGCGGCGCATATCCGCGCAGCGCGAGCAGAGAACTGCCGCGCGACAATCATGAGGTGATCCGATGACATTTCCCGAGACCCGTCTGAGGCGGCTGCGGCAGTCCGCACCCGTGCGCGCGCTGGTGCGCGAGACCTCGCTCGAGGCCCGGCAGCTCGTGCTGCCGATGTTCGTGCGCGAAGGACTGACCGATGCGGCGCCGATCGGCTCGATGCCCGGGGTCGTGCAGCACTCGCTCGACTCGCTGCGAGTGGCAGCCGCGGAGGCGGCGGATGCCGGTGTCGGCGGCGTCATGCTGTTCGGCGTGCCCGCTGTGCGCGACGCCACCGGATCCGGTGCGGACGACCCGCGCGGCATCCTCAACGTCGCGACGGAGGCGATCGCCGCCGAGGTCGGCGATGCACTGGTCGTGCAGACCGACCTCTGCCTTGACGAGTTCACCGACCACGGGCACTGCGGCGTGCTGGCCGCGGACGGCTCGGTCGACAACGACGCCACCCTCGAGCGCTACGCGTCGATGGCGCTGGCACAGGCGCGCGCCGGTTCGCAGCTGCTGGGCCTGAGCGGCATGATGGACGGTCAGGTCGCGCACCTGCGCGCCGCGCTCGACGCCGAGGGCTTCCAGGACGTGCTGCTGCTCGCCTACGCGGCCAAGTATGCGAGCGCCTTCTACGGGCCGTTCCGCGAGGCGGTCGACTCGCAGCTGCAGGGGGACCGCCGCACCTACCAGCTCGACCCCGGCAATCGCCGCGAGGGAGTGCGCGAGGCCGTCGTCGACCAGCAGGAGGGCGCTGACATCGTCATGGTCAAGCCGGCGATGGCGTTCCTCGACGTGCTGCGCGAGGTGCGCGACACCGTGGATATTCCGGTGTGGGCATATCAGGTGTCCGGCGAGTACGCGATGATCGAGGCGGCCGCGGCGAACGGCTGGATCGATCGTCGTGCCGCCGTGCTGGAGTCGCTGCTGTCGATCCGGCGTGCCGGTGCGGATGCGGTGCTGACGTACTGGGCGGTCGAGGCGGCGCGCTGGCTGCAGTCCGGTCGTTGAGCGAGCGACGAAGGAGCGAGCGCCGTGCTGAGCGAGCGCAGCGAGTCGAAGTGACGAAACGCCTTCAGATCCGCTCATAGGCATCCGACGTAGCCTTGTCGGGTACGTCTGCTGAACGAGGAGCCTCTGTGACCGACCGCAACGACACCCTGTTCGACGCCGCGCGCACCGTCATCCCCGGCGGGGTGAACTCGCCGGTGCGGGCCTACGGATCGGTCGGCGGGACGCCGCGATTCCTGGCATCCGCCCGCGGAGCGCGCGTGACGGATGCCGCAGGCACCGAGTACGTCGACCTCGTCGCGTCCTGGGGTCCCGCTCTTCTCGGCCACGCGCATCCGATCGTCGTCGAGGCCGTGCAGGAGGCCGCCGTCCGCGGCCTGTCGTTCGGCGCTCCGACCGAGGGTGAAGTCGAGCTGGCCCAGCTGATCGCCGACCGCGTGCGCTTCGGCGAGGCACGGCCCGTCGAGCGCGTGCGCCTGGTGTCGACCGGCACCGAGGCGACCATGACCGCCATCCGTCTCGCCCGCGGCGCCACCGGGCGCGACCTGCTGGTGAAGTTCGCCGGCCACTATCACGGCCACTCCGACGGCCTGCTCGCCGCAGCCGGCTCCGGCGTCGCGACCCTGGCACTGCCGGGGTCGGCCGGTGTGCCCGCGCCGATCGCCGCGCAGACGCTGGTGATCGACTACAACGACCCCGAGGCCCTCGCAGCGGTGTTCGCCGAGCACGGCCCGCGGATCGCCGCGGTGATCGTGGAGGCGGCGTCCGCGAACATGGGCGTCGTCCCGCCACTGCCAGGCTTCAACGCCCTGATCGCCGAGACCGCGCACGCGCACGGCGCGCTGATGATCCTCGACGAGGTGCTCACCGGGTTCCGCGTGCATTCCGCCGGGTTCTGGGGACTGCAGCAGGCCGCGGGCGAGGAGTACCAGCCCGACATCATCACGTTCGGCAAGGTCGTGGGTGGCGGAATGCCGCTGGCCGCACTGGGTGGCCGCGCCGAGGTCATGGACCTGCTCGCACCGGTAGGCCCGGTCTACCAGGCGGGCACGCTCTCGGGCAATCCGCTCTCCGTCGCCGCCGGCCTCGCGACTCTGCGCCTGGCGACGCCCGAGGCGTACGCGATGGTGGATGCCGCGGCTGACCGCATCGCGACCGCGCTCGACCGCGCCCTGACAGATGGCGGTGTGGTGCACACCGTGCCGCGTGCGGGGAGCCTGTTCGGCGTCGCGTTCGCGCCCGACGTGCCGCGCGACTACGCGCAGGCGCAGGCGCAGCAGGCGTTCCGGTACGCGCCGTTCTTCCACGCGATGCGCGAGCAGGGAGTGGCGCTGCCGCCGAGCGTGTTCGAGGCGTGGTTCCTCACCGCCGCGCACACCGACGACGACCTCGCCGTGGTCGAGAGAGCCCTGCCTGCGGCGGCCGCTGCCGCAGCAGCCGCCACCGTCTGACGGCGCCGGGCGCCGGGCGCCGCGTCTTCGGGGACGGGAGATCTCCCCGGAACAGGATGGAGCCGCGGTTTCGTCCGGTTGCGGCCGGATCTCCTGCTCGTGAACGGTCCGCCGGCTGACCAAACCCGGGGAACGCGGCGACACGCCGCCTGCTCTCGGCGAACCGCTGGCAGACTGTACGTCATGGTGACGTTGCTCCTCGATCAGTCTCAGCTCGAGATCGTGCTGTCACCGATCGAGCGCGCGGTGACGTTCCACCGGGAGAACCTGCGCATCGAGCGCTCGACGATCACGCGTGTGCAGCTGACGGAGGACGTCTGGACCTGGCTGCGGGGGTCCCCGGGCCCGGCACGCACATCCCCGGCATCCTCGCGGCGGGCACCTGGAAGGGTGCGGCGACGACCGACTTCGTGATGATCCGCCGGCATCGCCCTGGCGTCGTCATCGATCTCGAGGGTGATGAGCAGTTCCAGCGGCTGATCCTCACGACCAAGCACGGGCCCGCGCTCACGCAGGCGCTGCGCCTGGAGGTCAGCGAGGAGCAGGCCGACGTCGTCGAGATCGCCTCGACCGCTCCCGTACGGGTGCCGAAGGGCAGCAAGCGCCCCGTCATCCGACCGCGCCCTGCCTGACGACTTGCGTTCGCCTGATCTCGCCGCGCCGCGATTCTCTCTTCGCGCCGCGATTCGCTCTTCGCGCCGACGAGGGGTCGGAGGATGTCGCGTCCGTGGCGAGGGATGCCGCAGAATCTGACCCCGCAGGTGGGGCGAGAGGCGCGAAGGGTCAGTGCTTCTCGTCGGACTCCGGATCGGATCCGGACTCCGCGGACTCCGCGTCGGCGTCGGCGTCGGGAGCCTTGCCGTAGGGCCAGGCCGGAGCCGGGTCCTCGAAGTACGCGCGGCGGGCCGCGGCCAGGGAGTCGCGCATGGACGACAGACGCGGGTCCTCGGTGTCGTCGCCCTCGGCATCCGCGGGTCCGCCCTCGGGAGCATCATCGATGGCGCGGCTCAACAGCGGTGCGAACACCGGATGCGTCTCGACGGGCACGTCGTCGACCGCGTCGTCGTCCTCGTCGTGATCCGCCTCGACCGCACCCGTCGTGGGCAGACCGGTGATCAGCTCGGTGAAGGTCGGCTCGACGGTCTCACCGGGAAGCGAGATCGCAGAGGTCGCGAACGGCAGCGGCACATGCGAGATCGGCGCGCGGCTGGGAGCATCGGGCCCGTCGGCTTCCTCCGATGCGGCGTCCCACGTCGAGTCGCCGTCCTGTGCGTCCTCGGAGCTTGAGCCGGTGGCGTCAGCCGGGGCGGATGCCGGTTCGGCGTCGACCTCCGCTGCGGCGCCCTGCTCGCGATCGGCGGTCGCTTCCCCGTCGCTCCCGATGTCGGATGCCGGGGCGTCGGCATCGCGCGCCGAGTCCGCGGCGTCTTCTGCGGCGTGCGCATCGTCCTGGTTGTCGTGCGTGGGATGCTCGCCGTGGTCGTCGTGCTCTTCGGCGACGTCGTGTGCGGGGTGCTCGGTGACTCCGTGCGCGGAGCCTGCCGCGTCGTCCTGCGCGAGCGCCTGCTGGTCGTGCGCGTCGTCCTGGTTGTCGCTCGTGGGGTGCTCGCCGTCGGCGTCGTGCTCTTCGGCCGCGCCGCGCGCGGCGTCCTCGCCGCCCAGCGTGCCAGAGGTGCCCCCAGGCTCGCTGTTGGCGTCATGCGCGCTGCCGGCGTCATGCGCGCCGACAGAGCTCTCCGCGGCGCGCGAGTCCTGCTGGCTCCCGGAGTCCTGCTCGCTGCCTGCGGCCGGGGCGGAATCGGGCTCGGCGGCGACGTCTTCGTCGATCGCGGCCGGCTCTTCGGTGTGCTCGCCCTCGGCGTCGTGCTGCTCGGGCCCACCGTCGGAAGCGGGCCCATCCTGCTGGCCCTCGGCGTCGTGCTCGGACACGGCGCGCTCGTCCGCGTTCGCATCGTGCGCGATGTCGTCGGATGATTCGGCGTCGGCGGTCGTGCTCAGGTCCCGTCCGGCGTCCGCGAAGTCGTCAGCCGCGGCGGTCTCGTCGCGTCCTGCTTCCGCGTCGGGTCCCGCAACGGCCGTGCTCAGGTCGTGTCCTGCTTCCGCGGCGCCGTCTGCGGAGTCGTCGGCCTCGGCGGTCTCACCCTGTGGGGCATCCGGGCCGACGTCCGCGGCGACGGCGTCCTCGTCCGGCGCGACATCTGCGACGACGGCGGCATCGTCAGCCTCGCCTCGTGCGGTCTCATCGTCCGCGGTGTCAGCGGAGCCGCCCTCCGCCCCGGTGCTCGTGTCCTCGGACGCAGCGACGACGGCCGCCGCCGCCCCGCCGGCGGCGACTGCCGTCTCGCCGGGGACACCGAAGGCCGGTGCAGCGGCGATGGCCGTGTCGAAATCGTCCGTCTGCGATTCGGCGCCCTCCGACACGTCCGGATCCGCTCCGGCCCCCGCCTCGACGGCGATCGCTTCGGCAGCCCCGGACCCGGCGGATGCGGCATCCGCACCTGTGCTCCCGGCGAGCAGCGCAGGCTCGGTACGGCGGCCGTAGACGAGGTCGAGGAAGACCTCCTCCAGGCTCGGGCCGCGCTGCTGCAGCACGGTGAGGGCGACGCCGGCGGATGCGGCGATCGCACCGATCGCGGCGGCATCCGATCCGCGCACGGTCACGCCGGAGCGGAGCACGTCGAACTCGAGCCCCGCGGCGGCGAGGGCGGCGGTGAGGGGTGCGCGGTCCTCGGCGTCGACGATCACGGCGCCCGTCGTCGGGTCGGAGAGCGCGTCGATGCCGCCCGTGTACACGGCCTGGCCCTTCGAGAGCACCACGACGTCGTCGGCGACCTGCTCGACCTCGCTGAGCACGTGCGACGACACCAGCACGGTGCGTCCCTCGTCGGCCAGCCGGCGCATGAGCAGGCGCATCCAGCGGATGCCCTCGGGATCGAGCCCGTTCGCGGGCTCGTCGAGCACGAGTACTCCCGGGTCGCCGAGCAGAGCGGTGGCCAGGCTCAGGCGCTGGCGCATACCGAGCGAGAAGGTGCCGATGCGGGTGTCGGCGTCGCCGTGCAGACCGACGAGGTCGAGCACCTCGTCCACCCGTACGGCAGGGATGCCGTTGGCCTTGGCCGCGAGCTGCAATTGCCGGGCCGCGCTGCGACGGGGGCGGTACACGGTCTCCTCGAGGACGCTGCCGATCGTGCGCAGCGGCTGGCGCATGTCGAAGATGGGCACGCCGCCGATCGTGGCGGTGCCCGACGTGGCGCGCACCTGACCCAGCAGGATGCGCAGCGACGTGGTCTTGCCGGCGCCGTTCGGGCCGAGCAGACCCGTGACGGCTCCCGGCTCGATACGGGCGGAGAAGTCGGAGAGCGCCGTGACGTCGCCGAATCGTTTCGTCACGTGCGTGAACTCGAGCACTTGTCCTTCGGGCATAGCGCGACCCCTCTGCTTACGGCTACCCCTCCATTCTGTCGGAAAAGCCGGTTCCGGCCCACATTTCCGGCCGCCGGGCCGGCCTCGGACGCCACCGGCGGCGGAGTACGCTGACAGTCGTGACAGCGTCGCCCGAAGCATCCCGTGTCCTCGTCCGCACCGAATACTCCCTCGGGCGGATCACCCTGAACAGGCCGGAGGCGATCAATGCGCTCGATCTCGGGATGGTGCGGCAGGTGCTGGCCGCGCTGAACGCGTGGCGCGACGACAGCGACATCCAGACCGTTCTGATCGACGGTGCGGGCGAGCGCGGTCTCTGCGCCGGTGGCGACGTGCGCACGCTCTACGACGCGATCGTCGGCGGTGACGCCGAGCACGCGGGCGAGTTCTTCCGCGCCGAGTACGAGATGAACGCCGCCATCGCCGAGTATCCGAAGCCGATCGTCGCCTTCGCGGACGGCATCACGATGGGCGGCGGCATCGGCCTGGCCGGTCATGCCGCGATTCGCGTGGTCACCGAGCGATCGCGACTCGCGATGCCTGAGACGCGCATCGGATTCACACCGGATGTCGGTGGCACCTGGCTGCTCGGCCGCGCGCCCGGCCGGCTGGGGAGTACTTCGGCCTGACCGGCGCGCACATGGATGCGGCCGACGCGATCTACAACGGGTTCGCGGACTATTACGTGCCCTCGGACCGGCTCGACGCGCTGCGCGACGCGCTCGCCTATCGCGCCGACCCGGGCAGCCCCAGCGAGCTGGTGATGCTGTTCGACGAGACGCCCGAGCCGTCGGAGCTGCCCGGCATCCGGGACTGGGTGGATGACGCGTTCTCCGCGGCGACGGTGGGCGAGATCGTGCAGCGGCTGCAGGGCTGCGGGAACGAGGATGCCGCGGGTGCGGCATCCGTGCTCTCGGGAATGGCCCCGACCGGCCTCGCGGTGACGCTCGACGCCGTGCGCGAGGCGCGCGGGATGAGCTCAGTGCGTGAGGCGCTGGAGGGTGAGTACCGACGCGTGCTGTGGTTCGTGCATCACCACCCCGATCTCGTCGAGGGCATCCGCGCGCAGCTGGTCGACAAGGACCGGAACCCGCGTTGGAAACCGGCGACCATCGCGGAGCTGCCGGCGGATGCCGGTCGTCCGGCGCGCGAGTACGTGCCGGACGTGCCGCTGTTCGCGTAGGCGCGCCGGTAGCTGTGCCGCGAACTCGCGAAAGGAGCCTTCCGCAGCTTCCGCGGTGTGCGGAACGGCGAAATGCTCCCATCGCCGGACGCACGGCGACCGGAGGGCGGATGCCGCGTGCTGGATGCCGCGCTGCGGGATGCCGCGCTGCCGGATGCGGCGCTGCTGGGTGCCGCGCTGCGTGCCGTGTGCGAGGAGGAGAACGCCGGTGGGCCGCGTGTGTCGCCGGCGAAAAGCTCCCTGCGTGCGCGCGTGCGTGCGTGCCGGCGTGCGTGCGTGCCGGATGCGGCGTGCTGGATGCGGCGTGCTGGATGTGGCGCTGCGTGCCGTGTGCGAGGAGGAGAACGCCGGTGGGTCGGTTCTGTCGGCGGCGAAAAGCTCCTTGCGTGCGTGCGTGCGTGCCGGCGTGCCGGATGCGGCGTGCTGGATGCGGCGCTGCGTGCCGTGTGCGAGGAGGAGAACGCCGGTGGGTCGGTTCTGTCGGCGGCGAAAAGCTCCTTGCGTGCGCGCGTGCGTGCGTGCCGGCGTGCGTGCTGGATGCGGCGCTGCGTGCCGTGTGCGAGGAGGAGAACGCCGGTGGGTCGGGTCTGTCGCCGGCGAAAAGCTCCTTGCATGGCGAGGACGAGCGGGATGCACCGTGGCGGCCGCTAACCTGAGCGCATGACCGGGATGCCGGGTTCGCCCGCAGCGGCGGAGGGGCCGTCGGCGTGGGGCGACGGCTTCGAGCACCGGATGGCCGATGCGCAGCGGCAGGACGCCGCGATCGGCCCGCGGGACTGGGCGGCCTGGCCTGCTGAGGCGGAGCGCGGCACCATCGAGGCTCCCAGCGGACCGCTCGCGCACGTCGCGATGGGGCCTCCCGACGGCGAGCGGGTGCTGCTCGTGCCCGGGATGACCGGTTCGAAGGAGGACTTCGCGCTGATGATGCCGCTGCTCGCGGCATCCGGGTATCGCGCGGAGTCGTACGATCTGGCCGGGCAGTACGAGTCGTTCCGCGCCGGGCCCGAGCGACTCCAGCCACCGCAGCAGCGCTACTCGCTCGAGCTGTTCGTGGCCGACCTCATCGCCGTGCTGGAGCAGGCGGACACGCCGGCGCACGTCCTCGGATACTCGTTCGCCGGCACCGTGGCATCCGCCGCCCTGGCAGAGCGGCCGGAGCCGTTCGCGACCCTCACGCTGCTGTCGGCTCCGCCAGTCGCCGGGCAGGCGCTGCGGGGGTTCAAGGTGCTGGGCCGGGTCAGCTGGGCGGTTCCCGGTCGTGCTCTGGGACCCGTCTTCATCGCGGCGCTGCGGCACAACGTGCACCGCGCGCCGGAAGACCGCGCCGCGTTCGTCACCGCGCGCTTCGCGCTGACCCGTCGCCGCAGCGTCGGCGACATCCTCGCCCTCATGAAGCGCACTCCCGATCTGGACGAACGGTTGCGGACGTCGGGCGTTCCGATCCTGGTCGCCGCGGGCGCGCGAGACGTGTGGCCGGATGCCGCGCACCGGGCCTTCGCGGCCCGGATCGACGCCCGGCTGCTGGTGCTGCCGACCGGGCACAGCCCCTGCGAGACCGCTCCGCACCAGCTCACGGTGGCGATGCTGGACCTGTTCCGTTCCGGTCGTTGAGCGTGGGTGCGCAGGCGACGTAGCGCCGTCGACCGAGCACCGTAGTGAGCGAGCGCAGCGAGACGAAGTGCCGAAGTGACGGACGCATCGTCCGCCGGACACGTCACGACGTTTCGTCTCGCTCGTTCCTCGCTCGCTCAACGACCGGGTGGGGCATCCGTTCCTCGCTCGCTCAACGGCCGGAAAGCGCGCGCCGTCGCATCCGCCGCCCTCGTGCGCATGCGACGATCCGATGGCCCCAGCCCACCTCCCGAAGATTGACCCCCAGAATGTGGAACGCCCACGAGGCACGACGACGGAACCCGGCGAAGTCGTCGAACGGGCGCGCCGACACCTGCACGCGCAGCGAACGGTCGAAGTCGACGCCGGTCTCGGGGAGAGCACGGCGGTGATGTCGAGGTCGTCGTGCGCGCGGGGGTCGTCCAGATGCAGGCGGGGTCGCAGCTCACGCCACACGTCGTGCCGGAGCGCGAAGTTCGAGCCGAACAGAGGCAGCCGCCCGAGCACCAGCCGCATCGACAGGAAATAGCCGCCCAGGTAGACGTGCCGTCCGATCAGCCGCCACACCGGTCCGCGGCCGTAGAACTCGCCGGTGCCGGTCAGCCCGCCGAGCGTCGGGTCGGCGTCGAAGCGCTGGACGACGCGTGCCGCCCAGTCCGGACCCGGCCGTGAGTCCGCATCGAGCCTGC